>JAHELP010000007.1 GCA_024644105.1 Candidatus Nitrosopumilus sp.
TTTAACAAATTCTTTTTTCAGATTAACTAAATTTTTTGCAAGATTGTCAATCATGAGACAATCCATTCTGATATTGTTCAACAAACTCTTTGGTACTCATGTTTTGACGTAATTGTTCAAACAACTTTGCATCTGATTCTGTTTGTTCTTTTGATTTTTCACCAGTGTTTCCAGATTGAAGAGTCTCAGTTAATTCTCTAACAGATGTAGATAATTTTTCCATAATTTTTGGGTGAATCACAGAGTCAAATCTTTTAGAAATTAATTCTTCAGTAGAACGTATTTTCTCTAATATACTAGGCTCAGATTCAGCCTGCTGCTTTAGCATTGTACACATAGATGATACATTCATGACTTGGTAGTATGTTTCTACAATCTCATGAACACTCACATCAGTTTTTGAATCTAGACCATCAAGCAAATTTTCTAGTTTTTGGGATTCATCATTAAGCATTTTAGAAATATCTTCAGCAGAAGTCATTACAAAAACTAAAGTTCAAATTTTTAAAAAGGTTAGGATTATGCTTCTTTTTCAGAAGGTTTGATGTATACATAATTCATGATTACTCCAGCAATTATTCCGCCAATAATTGGGGCTGCCCAATATAGCCACTGGAACTCCCATGCACCTGAAACAATTGCAGGGCCGAAAGTTCTTGCAGGATTCATAGATGCTCCAGTAAATGGAACACCAACAAGATGCAATAAGAAGATCATTCCACCAATAGTTGCACCTTGAATACCACGTGCTGCTTTTTTATGAACTGCAACCATAAAGATTACAGTAACCAAAAAGAATGTCAAAATACCTTCTAGTGCAAATGCAGACCAAACATTATGGTCAATTAGGTCACTTGGACCACCTTGAGTTCCAAAATTAACTGCAGGACCCATTACAGGGAAGATAGCATACAAAATCAAACCTGCAATCACAGCACCAACTAGTTGTGAAATAATGTAACCAATTCCATTTGGAATGCTAATTTTTTTTGTAATCATCATAGGAATTGTAACTGCAGGATTAATGTGAGCGCCAGAGATATGACCAAATGCATAAACCATCAATCCAATTGCTGCTCCGTGAGCTAATGAAATCATAATGTTTGCATCAACAGTTAGTCCTGAACCGATTGCTTCTTTAGAAATTATAATAGATAAAACACCGAAAAACACCAAGGCAAAAGTTGCGATTCCTTCTGCAAGAAATGCTCTTGTATCAACCATAAGCTAAAGCCTCGATTTTATCCATATAAAACATTCGACCAGATTTTGTGATCAAAGGATCTCAAAAAGTAATTAATTACAGAGAAAACCTTTTGAGAATACATGGTTTCTGAAGGTGATTCTGTTCCAAAATTTGCAGTAAATGATGCAAACGGAAACAAAGTAAAATCTAGTGATTTTAAGGGCAAAAAACATGCCATCTACTTTTACCCAAAAGATTTCACTCCAGGATGTACAACAGAGGCCGATGAGTTTTCTAAAGATTACAAGAAATTTCAAAAAGAAGGAATTGAAATTATCGGAGTCAGTCCTGACGATGTAGAGTCTCACAAAAAATTCTGTGATAAAATGAATATCAAATATCCACTCCTAGCAGATGTAGATAAAGAAATTTCAAATGCCTTTGGTGTTTGGGGTAAGAAAAAATTCATGGGCAGAGAATACATGGGAGTAATGAGAAGTACATTTCTTGTAAATGAAAAGGGAAAAATTTTCAAAATATATCCCAAGGTAAAACCTGCAGGACATTCTAAAGAAGTGCTAGAAGATTTTCTTAATTTAAAATAAAAAGAAGTAAAGAAAAGGTTGTTGAAAGATTAGAAACCTTTTGGTAGTGTGCCTTTAGATGCTTTAGGTGCTTCGGGTTCTGCTTCTTTTGGTTCAAAACCTTTTGGTAGTGTACCTCTACTAGCTGAACTTCGAGCTTTTGATTCTGCTTCAAGTAATTCTTGAAATGCCTTTTCGTCATCTACTCTTTGCTGTTCTATTCTTTGCAAGTAATCTGCTTCATAGTCTGCAAGTTTTTCTTGTCTAGATTTTCCATCATCACTGGATGTTGATTGTGGTGGTGGGGCTTGTTGCTGTTGTTTTGCTTCTCCCATACCTTTTGGTAGTGTGCCTTTTGCAGGCTTTGGTGGTTCTGGTGTTGGTGGTTGTTGTTCTGCTTGTGCAGCAACGCCTTCAACTGTCATATTGACACCACTGAAACTTCCAAATTTCTTATCAGCAGGATGATATGCAAGTCTAGTTCTTGTTGCATAGTATTGGTTTGAACATGCTGTGTAACCTGTTACCACTGCTTTTTGATCATTCCAGTTTTTGGTTGGAACTTTTCCTACAGGAGCAGTTAGTCTAACAAAGTATCTGTTAGGAGCTGGAGAATAGCCTGTGACTTTGGCTCTATAATCATGAAATGATGTCATAGGAGCAGTCATGTATGCATTCTCTAATGCGTCTTGTACAGTTGCTGGAGGTTGTGTTGTAGTTTCAGCTGGTTTTGGAACCTCTGCAGGTTTTTCTTCCATTCCTTTAGGTAGTGTACCTTTTGGTTTGGTGGTTGCTGCAGGTCTCTCAGCAGGTTTTGCTGGAGCTGGTTTTGTTTCAGCTGGCTTTACTTCAGCTGGTTTTGTTTCAGCTGGTTTTACCTCAGCAGGTTTTGCTTCTGCTGGCTTTGGAGCAGGTTTGGCTTCAAGTTGTGTTGATAATTTTGTTAATTTTGCCTCTAGTTCTGCAATTTTAGACTCTAGATCTTTTTTTGTACTTGCCTTTTTTGCTGCCATTCCTTTCAGTAAATAAGCCATTGTTTATTTACATTTTGATCATCGAAAATTTTTATTCAAAATAATTAGTAAAAATAAACAATATTTTGTAAAAATTTCATTAGTTGTGAATTAATCAGGTTCCCAGAACTGCATCACATGCATACAATTGTTACATCTCCACAATCTTACATGAATTCCATTGTTTGGATCGGCAGCATAAGTTCCATCTTCAAGTTTCATGACTGTTGGAAGATAGCTTAATTCATTGTTTTCAAGCCATTCGTTTTGCTGGCAATTAGGACATTTGATTTTTGGG
Organism: Candidatus Nitrosopumilus sp.; assembly: GCA_024644105.1. Lineage (GTDB taxonomy): Archaea > Thermoproteota > Nitrososphaeria > Nitrososphaerales > Nitrosopumilaceae > Nitrosopumilus. The sequence continues at coordinate 3,082 of JAHELP010000007.1, forward strand.
CCCATATACAATATAGTGTATGAACAAAGAAGAATATTACTATTAAAAATAGAAAATAAAAGATATTTTTTGAATTAGAAACCTTTTGGTAGTGTGCCTTTTGCAGGCTTTGGTGGTTCTGGTGTTGGTGGTTGTTGTTCTGCTTGTGCAGCAACGCCTTCAACTGTCATATTGACACCACTGAAACTTCCAAATTTCTTATCAGCAGGATGATATGCAAGTCTAGTTCTTGTTGCATAGTATTGGTTTGAACATGCTGTGTAACCTGTTACCACTGCTTTTTGATCATTCCAGTTTTTGGTTGGAACTTTTCCTACAGGAGCAGTTAGTCTAACAAAGTATCTGTTAGGAGCTGGAGAATAGCCTGTGACTTTGGCTCTATAATCATGAAATGATGTCATAGGAGCAGTCATGTATGCATTCTCTAATGCGTCTTGTACAGTTGCTGGAGGTTGTGTTGTAGTTTCAGCTGGTTTTGGAACCTCTGCAGGTTTTTCTTCCATTCCTTTAGGTAGTGTACCTTTTGGTTTGGTGGTTGCTGCAGGTCTCTCAGCAGGTTTTGCTGGAGCTGGTTTTGTTTCAGCTGGCTTTACTTCAGCTGGTTTTGTTTCAGCTGGTTTTACCTCAGCAGGTTTTGCTTCTGCTGGCTTTGACTCAAGCTGAGTAGAAAGTTTATTCAACTTTGCTTCTAATTCGGCAATCTTTTTTTCAAGATCTGCTTTTGTTTGCTTTTTAGCAGCTGCCATATTTTGGATGGTCAATCCGGGGTTTATGTACATTTGGGTTGATTACAACAACTAATTTTGATCAAGTTTTATATGCTAAATTGCATTATTGATGTTATGGATGACTTTGAGAAAGAATTTCCTGATTTTGATTGGAAGAATACTCCAGCCTACAAACATCCAGGTGGAAAAGATTGTCCATGTCCAAAACATGAATACATTAGAGAACAGATCAATTTTACAAAACAGGTAAATGAAAAAGGAAAAGAACCATCAAAAGTCACGCTAAAATTTTGTCCCGATCATTATAGAGTCTACATGGATGAAGTAATTCCAGCAATGCCACTAAAGTACAAAATACTTACAAAAATTGCATTAAAACTTGGAGCAATTCAAGTTGAGCAGCTAAAGTACATGGAATCAGAATTGTGTTTTTACTGTAAGTTCGGCTCCGGTGGACATGACAAAAAAACAGAACTGCCACCAATGTAAAAACGAGTTAAGCTTATACTTGATCTGACTAGAGAACCAATGTGGGAATAGAGGATATTCGGGATTTCATTTCAGAGCTTGAAAAACAAGGAGAATTAAAAAGAGTCAAGACGGAAGTTGATTCAGATTTAGAGATTGCAGAGATTCTCAGAAGAGAAATGTATGCTAATGGTCCTGCGATTCTGTTTGAAAATGTAAAGGGCTATGACATGCCAGTTTTAGGAAATGCATTTGGTTCTATGAAAAGATTAGAGATAGGATTAGAGATGACTGATTTTACAGAAATTGGTCAACGCATTGCAGATATGACAAAGATGGACATCCCATCAGGATTACTAAACAAAATAAAAAAACTTCCAGAACTCTCAAAGATGACTGCTTCATTTCCAAAAGAAGAATCAAGTGGACCAGTTACAGAATTTACATCGACTGATGCATCTTTTGATGATATCCCAATTCTAAAATCATGGCCTGATGATGCAGGTCGATTCATTACTTTGGGTTTAGTAGCTACAAAACATCCAGAAACAGGAGTTAGAAACTTGGGAGTATACAGAATGCAAATTGTAGATAAAACTCATGCATTGATGCACTGGCAGAAACACAAGAGGGGAGCTCACCATAGTGATATTTCAAAAGACAAGGGTGAAAAAATTCCAACTGCAATAATAATTGGTGGAGAACCTGCTACAATATTTTCATCAATTGCACCAGTCCCTGAAGGATTGGACAAATACTTGTTTGCAGGAATTACTAGAAAAGAAGGAATCAAAACTGTGAAATGCAAAACAATTGATTTGGATGTTCCAGCTAATGCAGAGATTGTTTTAGAAGGATATGTAGATCCGGCAGACATTAGAGATGAGGGACCATTTGGAGATCATACAGGATACTATACACCAGTTGAACCATATCCAACATTTACACTAACAGGAATTATGAAAAGAAAAGATCCAATTTACGTTACCACCGTTGTTGGAAAACCAATTCTAGAAGATGCATTTATTGGAAAAGTGATAGAACGTTCATTTTTACCACTGGTTCAAATGTTCCATCCCGAGGTAGTCGACTTTAGCATGCCAGCAGCAGGGTGGTTCCAAGGATTTGCAATCATTTCAATCAAAAAAAGATACCCTGGTCAAGCAAAAAAAGTAATGATGGGATTATGGGGAATGGGACAGTTGTCACTGACTAAAATGTTCGTAGTAGTAGATGAAGACATCAACGTGCATGATATCAATGATGTAATTTGGGCAATTACAACAAGGGCAGATGCTGCACGAGATACAGTAATAATTAACAATACGCCAACTGATACACTCGATCCTGCATCACCACTTGTAAACTTGGGTTCTAAAATGGGAATTGATGCTACTCAAAAAACTAGAGAAGAAGGATATGAAAGAGAAATTCAACAGCAAGTCAAAGTTGATGATAAAACAAAAGATCTAGTAGATGCTAAATGGTCTAGTTACGGATTATAATATAGAAATAGGATTGTAAAAATTATCTCTCTCTTCTACCTGATAACCAATTTGATGAATTGCATCAATGATTATTTTATCAGTAAGTTCTGTTGAACGTGCACCAGTACATGATACAACCTCCTCACCGATGAGGGTACCGCCAAAATCATCAGCCCCATATTGTAATGCAAGTTGAGCCATTCCAACACCATTAGTCAACCAAGAGGACTGAATGTGAGGAATTAATCCATCAAGTACAAGCCTAGAAATTGCAATCATTTTCAAAAGTTGAATTCCACCAGTTCCATATTCAACAATGCCTTCTTCATGCATCAAGGTATTGTTTGGCTCAAAATTCCATGGGATAAAGGCCATGAAACCTTTTGTTTGCTCTTGTAGTTTTACAATTTTAGAAAAGTGTTCAACAATATCATTATTATTTTCTACATGTCCGTACATCATGGTTGCAGAACCTGGAATTCCTAAAGCATGTGCTTCACCCATTATTCTAATCCAATCATCACTTGAAATTTTCTTGGGGCTAATGATTTCTTTGACTGAATCAGTTAAAATTTCAGCACCAGCTCCAGGAATTGATTGTAATCCTGCATCTTTTAATCTAGATAGAATTTCTTTGGTTGATGATTTTTCAACTCTGGCAATCATATCAATTTCAGATGTAGATAATCCATGAACTCCAACTGATGGGAATTTATCTCGAATCATTCTGAATGCATCTTCATAATATTCAATCTTCAAATTTGGATTATGTCCACCTTGAATCAAAACTTGACGAATCTTGAACATATCCCAAGAAGTTTTGACTCTAGCTTCAATCTCATCAAGAGTTAAAGTGTAAGAATCTTCAGCTCCTGGAGATCTATAAAATGCACAAAATTTACAATCAGTAATACAAACGTTGGTGTAATTCAAAATAATATTATTTACAAAAGAAGCTTTTTTCCCAAATTGTTTTCTTGTAAGATGACCTGCAGTAAGGCCCATTAAATGAACATCATCAGATTCCAATAATCTCCCAATATCTTCTGGACCAGGTCTTTTACCGTTAAGAGAATTTTCCAAAATATCTTTGATTTCACTTTTTTGTATCTGCTCAGTAGTCTGACTCAAGTATTCTACATCCCTTAGAATTTCTATTTAATCCTTGATAGAAATAATGAACAAAAAAAGAATTAAACCAAATGAGTGATTTGTGCGCAATTATTCTCAAAGAGGAGTTGAATGATTCACGTTATTTTTAAGTAGGGCACAAAAATCAGATCAAATCATGGTATCAGGAAATCAGATTAGACTTAATCGAATTCTTAGAAAAGGAAGAATGTTATGCATTCCAATGGATCACGGTATTTCAAATGGGCCTATTGAAGGTCTTGAAAATCCAGCATCTACAATTTACAAATGTGAGGGTCATGGTCTTACAAGTGTAATTATTAACAAAGGAATTCTCAAAACATTACCAAAACCAACCAAAATAGGAATTTTAGTTCATTTTTCAAGCAGTACATCATTATCATTAGCTCCAAATCGAAAAATGCTAACAGGAACTGTAAAAGAAGCAGTTGCAATGGGAGCAGACGGAGTATCATTACACATCAACATTGGAGGCAAAGAAGAACCTGAAATGTTAGAACAACTTGGAATGACTGCGGATCAATGTCACAAATGGGGAATGCCATTGTTAGCAATGATGTATCCAAGAGGTGAAAACATCAAAAATCCACATGATCCAGAAATTGTAGCACATGTTGCAAGAATTGGAGCAGAGTGTGGAGCAGACATTGTAAAAACATTGTACACCGGAGATATAGATTCATTTGCTAAAATTGTAAAGAGTACACCAGTTCCAATTGTAATTGCTGGTGGACCTAAAGCAGATACAGATTTAGATATTCTTCAAATGACTGAAGATGCAATGACTGCAGGAGCTAAAGGAGTTACATATGGTAGAAACATCTTTGCACATAAAACACCTGAAAAAATGGTTGCAGCATTAGCTGAAATTATTTTCAAAAAAGGAACAGCAAAGGAAGCACTGAAAAAAATTGAGTAAAACTAGAGAATTAATTATTTCACCCAAGGTATCCCAGGCACAATTAGCCAAATTTCTTCCCCAGCTAGAGGACGAAGGGATTAAGATGGTTTACCTTGATCCAAAAAAACTTGGAAAGAAAAAAACAAAACTTCAAACTGTTTTCCCATCAAGTTCAGCAAACTATGTAGTGCTTGAAAAAGATGGAACAAAACCAAAAGGGAAGAAAGTTGGGAAAAAATTTCAGATTTTGTCAAACTCTGATATTGACAATGTGCTAAATATTGCCAAGAAAGGATTAGACTTTGTAATTGTCGAGGTAAAAGATTGGAAGATAATCCCTTTAGAAAACATTATTGCAAAATTACATAAAATTCACACAAAAATATTTGCTATTGCAAGGACTCCAGAAGAAGTTAGAAAAATGTTTTCAATTTTAGAGGTAGGAGTAGACGGAGTAATCTTTAGCACATCAACAATTAACGAAGTTCGAGAGGTCATGATATACTTGGGAACAAAGAGCTTTGATATGAAACCTGCAAAGATAACAGAGATTAAAGAAGTAGGAGACGGCGAACGTGTTTGTGTAGACACTGCTTCAATGTTGCACAAGGGAGAAGGAATGTTAATTGGTAGTAGATCAAACTTTTTGTTTTTAGTACATAACGAGTCAGTGGGTTCTTCATTTACTTCGCCCAGACCATTTAGAGTAAATGCAGGTGCTGTTCACTGTTACACATTATCACCAGATGGAACAACAAACTATCTCTCAGAAGTAGAAACAGGCTCAGAAGTACTCATTCTTAATTCAAAAGGTAAAGCTAGACGTGCAACTGTAGGAAGATCAAAGATAGAGCGTAGACCAATGTTAATGATAAAAGCTACAGCAGGAGGAGAAACAGGTGGAATTATTGCACAAGATGCAGAAACAATTCGTTTTGTAAAATCAAATGGACAGCTGGTTTCAGTTACACATCTAAAAAAAGGGGACACTGTAATGGTTCATTCAAAACCTGCAACGGGTAGACATTTTGGAATGGAAGTTTCAGATGAATACATTTTAGAAAAATGAAATTCAAAACTTGTGTTTCAGTTGGAGAGACAACCCCATTAAAAACTAAAAAAACATTAAAAATTGCACTTTCAAAATCAGATTATGCAGAAGTGAGATTTGATTTTCTCAAATTAGAACAAATTCCAGAAACACTAGAGATTATTAAAAAAGATCTTGGGAGAATTGTTTGTACACTAAGGCCTAAAACAGAGGGAGGTAAATTTCAAGGAACTGAGAAGGAAAGAATCTCAATTCTCAAATTAATAGCAGAATACAATCCATTCTTGTTAGATGTGGAATTTAACACATTGAAGAAAAATTTAGCATTGACAAAATATTTGAAATCAACAAAGACAAAACTACTTGTATCATGGCACGATTTTAAAAAAACCCCAAGTTCTTCAGAATTAAAAAAGAAGTTCGATCAAATTAGTAAATTTTCATCAAATATCAAAATTGTAAGTACTGCTAAAACAACAAATGATTCCACTAGAATGCTAGAGTTGTATAGTAAAAAAGGAAAAAATAATCTAATTTCATTTGCAATGGGAGATTATGGTCGAATTTCAAGAATTTTGTGCCTATATTTGGGAAGCCCATACACCTACGTCTCACTTGGAAAAGCCATTGCACCAGGACAGTTCAGTGTGGATGAAGTAAAAAAAATTACAAAATTAAAAAAATAACATCCCAATAGTTGAGAGTTTAAATCAATCATTATACTGAAGAAAATAAGATGAGCAAATCATTTGCAGTAATTGGAGATCCTATTGATCATTCATTATCTCCCAATATTCATAGTGCAGCATTTAGAGAAATGAATTTGGATTCATCATATATTGCATATAGAATTCCAAAAGGAGAATTAGAAGAAGGAGTTGAAGGGTTAAAAAAAATAAAAATTACAGGATTTAACATTACTATTCCACATAAAATCGAGATGATGAAGTATCTTGATAAAACTGATGAGTCTTGTAGTTTGATTGGGGCAGTAAATACAGTATCAAACACTGATGGGGTTCTAAAAGGATACAATACAGATATGGATGGATTCTTAGATCCATTTAAGAAAAAGAAATTAAACATTTCTGGAACCAAAGTACTTTTACTTGGTGCAGGAGGTGCAGCAAGGGCAATTGTAGCAGGATTTGCAAAAGAGAAAGCAAAAATCATAACTATTGCAAACAGAACAATAGAAAAAGCAAATACACTTTCAGAATTTGCAAAATCAATTGGTCTAGATGCAGTACCTGTAAAAATTCAGGACGTTGGAGATACGGCAAAAAATTACGACATTATTGTAAATGCCACATCAATAGGGCTACAAAATGAACCAAGTGTTATTTCATTAAAAGGAATTAATGAAAAAACAATTGTTTACGATATTGTTTACATGCCAATGAACACTGATTTTATTAAAAAAGCAAAAGAGGAAAATGCAACTATTATCTACGGTTATGAAATGCTCTTAGGTCAAGCAGTAAGAGCCTTTGAGATTTGGCACGGCATAGAAGCACCTTATAATGCCATGAAAAAAGCATTGTTAGGAGGATTTTGATGGCAAAAGCAAAGGCTACAGTCCATGGCGCAGTCTCATTGGTTAATGCAATTGCAAACCAGAAAGGGGCAACCCTAGGAATCGAGCTTAAAGTAGAGGCCACCATAGAGACAAGCCCAGGTAAGGGAATTTCAATACAGTCAGAAAACAAGAGTCTTAGCTCCCGCCTAATTAACAAAACCATTGAAAAAATTGTTTCAAAAAAAGATTTAGAACAAAACAAAATTCTAGTTACACTTGATTCTGAAATTCCTACAGGTTATGGATTGAAAAGTTCAAGTGCCATATCATCAGCAATTGCACTAGCATGTGCAAAAATATTCAAACCAAAATTAACTGATCAACAAATTCTTCTTGCAGGAGTAGATGCATCAATTGAAACCAAAGTAAGTATTACTGGAGCATATGATGATGCGTGTTCATGTTACTATGGGGGATTTAATGTGACAGACAATGCCAAGAAAAAAAGAATACAATTTGAAAAAGGACCATCGAATTTAATTGCAGTAATATTTATTCCAAAAAACAGAAAAAGAGGGAATTTAAAGAAACTAAAAATTCTTTCATCAGTATTTGAAAATGCATGGGAGTTAGCTAGAAAAGCAAACTATTGGGAGGCGATGACAATTAATGGATTAGCAACTGCATCAATTTTAAATTCAGATCCTAAAATCATTACAGATTTGATGGAAAAAGGTGCACTAGGTGCATCAGTTTCTGGCAATGGACCATCAATTGCAGCAATAACAAAGAAAGAAAATGAATCAGCAATCAAAAAAGTATTTTCCGCATTAGAAGGAAACATCATTGTTTCAAAAATTAGTAACAAAAAGGCAGAAGTTCATGAAATCTAAAATTGATAAATCAAAAATTTCAGGGCAAATAGTTTGTCCTCCAAACAAGAGCTATACACATAGAGCAATTTTTCTTGCATCACTTGCCGGAAAAAATAGTGTTGTTGAGAATGTCTTATTTTCAGCAGATACAAAAGCTACAATTGAGGCATGCAAGAAGTTTGGGGCAGAGATTGAAGTTGGGGATTCGTCAATAATTGTCAAAAATCCCATAAAAATAGGCACAAATGTGCCTGAAATCAACACTGAAAATTCAGGTACCACAATTAGAATTGCATCAGGAATTGCTAGTTTATTTTCTGAGGAGATTACACTCACAGGAGATTCAAGTTTACAAAAAAGACCCATGCAACCTCTTTTAGATGCATTATCAAGTATCGGTGCTCAGTGTATCTCAACTGATGGGAAACCACCAATCAAAATCAAAGGGAAGATAACTGGTGGAGAAGTTAAAATTCCAGGGAATTTTTCCAGTCAATTTATTTCATCACTATTAATCTGTGCACCATTAACAGAGAACGGAATAAATCTCACCATAGAAGGAAACTTGGTGTCAAAACCTTATCTTGATGCAACTATTGCTACAATGAGAAAATTTGGAGTAGTAGTTCAAACATTAATTCCATACAAACGATATAATATATCACCACAAATTTACAAGGAAACAACATTTACAGTTCCAATTGATTTTTCCAGTCTTGCACTTCTTCTTTCAGCTACAGTACTAAATGGAGAAGGTGTCACTATCAAAGGAAATATTGGAAATTTACCTCATGGAGATGAAGTATTCATAGATATTTTAGAACAGTTAGGAGTCAGTGTTACAATTGATGATGAACAGATAGAAATTAAATCCCCTGAAAAACTAAAGGGTGGGAAATTTGATCTAAGTAATTCACCAGATCTTCTTCCACCATTATCAATTTTAGCATTGAATTCATCGGCTCCAATTGAAATATTTAATGTAAAGCATGCAAGGTTAAAAGAAACAGATAGAATTGGAATTATTTCCAGAGAACTTGTAAAACTTGGAATTAAAGTTCAGGAAAAAGAAGATGGTTTAATTCTAGAAGCATCAGATAAAATTTCTGGTGCAGATTTAATTTCTGAGGAGGATCACAGGTTATTCATGGCATTTTGTATTGCTGGAATGTATGTAGGAAATTGTACTGTTACAGATCCTGAATCAGTCAAAGTGTCATACCCAAACTTTGTAGAAGAAATGAATAGAATGGGTGCCAAAATCCAAACTGAATAATTTTATTTTTCAAAAAAATTGCTTTATGAGATAAAAGGCGCGACCCTGTATAGGGTGAAAAGCATTCTCCTCACCCACAACGCTTTTGCGTAGATAACATGTCTTTTTCGCAGGGCCGCGCAAATTATTTGTTATAATTTACACGATTTTGCATATATAATGTATGTTATAATGATATTTAAGAATATAATATAATTATTTCATAAAATGTTTAGTTTTTCTATAATTTTTAAACAGGTATAAAGACTGTCCAAAAACATCCAATTACAGAAGAAAATTTTCAAATTATTTCAGAATGAGGAATTATAAACATCATTTAACTTTGATAGTATGTTGCCGGGAAGTTCTATTGGTCAGCGTCTTGTTTTAACAAGTTTTGGTGAAAGTCATGGTAAATCCATTGGTGCCGTTTTAGATGGTTGTCCTGCCGGATTAGAGTTAGATGAAAAAGATATTCAAAAAATGTTAGATCTTAGAAAACCAGGACAGAATATTATCTCAACACAAAGAAAAGAAGGTGACATTGTTGAAATTATTTCAGGAGTATTTAGAGGACATACTACTGGAGCACCAATTACAATGATCATCTGGAACAGTGATCAAAAATCTAAAGACTATGAAAATTTGAAAACAAAACTAAGACCAGGTCATTCAGATTATACTGCAATGGAAAAATATAATCATTTTAATGATCATAGAGGAGGAGGGAGATTTTCAGGAAGATTAACTGCAACTCATGTTATGGGTGGAGCAATTGCAAGAAAATTACTCAAAGTATCTTTAGGAATTGAAACTAATTCATTTGTATCACAGATTGGAAAAACAAAGATGGAAAGGGAATTTAATGATAAAATGATTAATTCTATTTACAAAAACGAAGTTCGATGTCCAGAAAATAAAACAGCAAAAATAATGAGAGAAAATATTTTAGCTGCTAAAAAGAAAGGAGATTCACTTGGAGGAATTATTGAATCAGTTACAACTAAAGTTCCCGTAGGTTTGGGTGAGCCAATTTTTAGTTCATTAGAATCTGATTTGAGTAAAGCTATTTTTTCAATTCCATCTGTAAAAGGAATTGAATTCGGTTCTGGGTTTAGAGGTTCAGAACTTTATGGTTCAGAAAATAATGACTTGTACACTGTAAAGAAAGGCAAAATAGTCACAGAAACAAACAGATCTGGAGGAATTCTAGGAGGTATTTCTAATGGAATGCCAATCACCATGAGAATTGCATTCAAGCCAGCATCATCTATTGCTCAAAAGCAAAAAACAGTAGACATTAAAACAAAAAAAGAAACGATTCTCCAAGTCAAAGGTAGACATGACCCATGTGTAGTACCAAGAGCCCCACCAGTAGTAGATTCACTTGTAGCACTAACTATAGCAGATCATGCACTACTTTCTGGAAAAATAAAACCTGTATTATAAGAAAATGTCAGACATCAATGATCTTCGTAACAAGATGGATGAAGTTACTCTAAAAATGATAGAGTTACTAAAAACTAGAACAGACATTGCAAAAGAAATTGGAGAAGTGAAAAAAAATATTGGAAAAGGAGTAACTGATGAAGCTAGAGAAGATAGTTTACGTGGCAAAGTAATTTCATTATGTGAAGATATTGGGTTGAATGAAACAATTGCTACAAAATTTTTAAACTTTTTACTAAATGAATCAATAAAAGTTCAATCAACAAATAAGCAAACTCATCTTTCAGTTTTCTTAAAAGCTAAATCACTTGAGGAACAAGGTAAAAAAATTATTCATATGGAAGTTGGAGAACCAGATTTTTTACCACCAAAAATTGTAAAAAATGCATTAGAAGAAGTATTTGACAAGGGATTTCTAAAATATGGTCAAGCAAAAGGAATGCCGGCATTCAGAGAAGCACTTGCAAAATACGTTTCTAAAACATTCAATGTAAACATCAATCATGAAAACATCATTGTCAGTCCTGGAGCTAGATTTTCAATTTTTACTGCAATCACAACATTGTTGAATCCAGGGGATGAGATGATTGTAATTGAGCCTGCATGGCCAGCCTACAAAGATTGTGCATTAAATTCTGGAATTAAAGTTAGAACTATCAATACTACTTTTGAGGATAAATGGGAACCATCATTAGACCAAATTAAAAAAACAATCAATTCAAATACAAAAATGATTGTACTGAATTATCCTAATAATCCAACAGGGAAAATTCTAGATGAAAAATTACAAGATAGTATTATAGAACTTGCAAGAAAAAATGATCTCTATGTGTTAAGTGACGAAATTTATTCACAGTATGCAAAAACTAATTGGAAAAGTATCCTAAGCTATAACTATGAAAAAAGCATAGTTACCCAATCATTTTCAAAATCACATGCAATGACTGGATTTAGAATAGGATACGGTATTGCAGATTCAAAAATTATCGAAAAAATGGCAAAATTACAAGCTTTATGTCTGACAAATGTATCAGAGCCAATTCAATACATAGCCATGAAAGCCCTTGAAGAAGACATATCCGATAATACTAATACAGTACAAAACAGACTAGATGTGTTGGCACAAAAAGCAAGCGAAATGGGATTAGAATTTGTAATTCCAGATGGAGCCATGTATCTTTTTGCAAGAATTAATCAACAAGGATTTGACGGGGTACAATTTGCCAACAGTACATTAGAAAAAGGACTGGCAGTAGCTCCAGGGGAAGGATTTGGGGATTACAAAAATTTTATCAGACTTTCAGCATGTCAAGATGAAAAGGTATTGATTGAAGGAATGAATATACTAAGTAACGTCATGAGTGAGAATCAATGAAGAAGATCACTGTAATCGGAGCAGGAGGTCAAATGGGGCAGTGGTTTGTAAAATATTTTGCAGCAGCAGGCTATGAGGTTACAGGCTATGATACAGAAAATAAAATTGTAGGAAAAGATACCATCACATCAGAGTCATTAGTAGGGGGAATTTTAAAGGCAGATTACGTTGTATTATGCACACCAACTAGAAGAACACCAGAAATTATCAGATTAATTGCAAAAGAGATGAAGAGAGGAACATATCTAATTGAGATATCATCTGAAAAATCCAAAGTAGTATCATCTTTATCAAAAATGCCAGCAAAGATTAATCCAATTTGCATACACCCCATGTTTGGTCCCGGAACTAAAACAATCAAAGGTCAAAACATTATTTCAGTTCCAATAAAAGATGCAAAAAAAGAATTAACTGTTGCAAAAACATTATTTGCTGGAGCAAACTTTGTGACGATCGATGCTGCCGAACATGACAAAAAGATTGCAGTTATTTTAGGATTAACACATTTAATGAATTTAGTTTTTGCAAATATAATTTCAAAAGATGAAAAAATGAATCTAACTGAAAAAATGTCTGGAACCACTTTCAGAGTTCAAAAAACTTTGGCAGAAAGTATAATGACAGAATCTCCAGAACTAATTGAAACCATCATTGCAAATCCAGAAATTCGTAGAGTTGCAGAAGAACTGTGGAAAGATATTGGTAGACTGTTGACAGCTGTTCAAGAATCCAAGACTGAAGAAGTGGTAAATTATATCAAAGAATGTCAAGAAAGACTGGCCAAACATACAGATGTCAACGAATCCTACAAAAGAATGACAAAAATGGTAAAAGCAGTTGAAAAATAGCAGGCATGCGTTCAACAAAGATTGTAACATCATTCATTAGAGATAATGACAAATTATTGATTCTCAAACGAAGTGAGAATGTTAAATCAATGAAGGGATTATGGGCAGGGATTAGTGGAATTATTGAAAATAATGAGGAACCACTTTCAAGAGCTAAAATTGAAATTTTTGAAGAAGTAGGAATTCCAGAAGATAAAATTACTTTGATTAAAGCCACCGATGAAATGAGAATAAACTCACCACAGTACAAAAATCACGAATGGGAAATTTTTCCATTTTTATTTGAATGTAAAAATCCCACAATCAAACTAAATTGGGAAAATTCAGATTTTAAATGGATTAACATTGAAGAGTTAGAAAACTTTGAAACAGTTCCTAGTCTTCAAAAAGTACTACTCAATTTGTTGTAGATTTTCGTTTTCTTTATCGTATTTTTTCTGTTGAGGTAACATCATGTAAACACAAGCACCGCCACACATGGTACAGGGCACATTGTTTCCAGGATGCTGACCAGTTCTACTATGAATTTTGGCAGCCTCCTCAGGATCAATAGATAATGCAAGTTGTTTTTCCCAATCCAGAGTTCGTCTAGCTTCGGTCATTTCCATATCCCATTTGATTACTTTGTCACGAATTTTAACAAGATCTCCAGCATGAGCTGCAATTCTATATGCAATTAATCCAGCCTTTACTTCATCTGCGTTTGGCAATGCCAAATGTTCAGAAGGTGTAAGATAACACAAAAGATCTACACCCTCACTTGCAGAAACTGCTGCACCAATTGCGCTTGCAATATGATCATGGCCAGATGCAACATCTGTTACTAATGGACCTAGAACATAATATGGAACATCACCAATTAATGACTTGGCCAATCGAACATTTGCTGCAACTTCATTTAGTGGAACATGGCCAGGGCCCTCTACCATTACTTGAATATCATGCTCATGTGCTCGTTTAGTTAATCTAGATATGTTAATCATTTCTTGAACTTGTAATTCGTCATGAGAATCTAATATTGAGCCTGGTCGTAATGCATCTCCTAGACTAAATGTAACATCATATTTTTTTGCAATTTCCATCATGTAATCATAATGAGTAACGTAAGGATTTTCTTTATCATGTTTTAACATCCATGCAGCAGTAATTGTTCCACCTTTACTTACAACCCCACCATATCGTTGAACTTTGAGAATTCTTTTTGCAATATCCTTAGTGATTCCACAATGAACAGTGGTGTAATCTACTCCATCTTTTGCATTATTTTCAAATGCATTAAGATAATCATCTTCTGTTAAATTTAAGGGATTTTTATGTACCTCAACTCCATAGTTGTATGCTTCATAGATTGGGACAGTCCCAAAAGTTATTGGTGCAGCATCTAGCAATGTTCGTCTTATTTCTTTAACATCTCCACCGTCACTAAGATCCATTATAGTATCTGCATGGTATTTTATTGCAACTTTAGCTTTTTCGACTTCTTCATCTATGTTTACGTTTAATGTTGAAGTTCCAATGTTTACGTTAACCTTTGTTTTCAGACCTTTACCAATACCAACATTGTGTATTTTTTGTGGTCTGACATTATTACTTGGAATAATAATTGAACCCTTGGCAATTTTTGGAATTAACCAATCAAGTGAGACATCCTCATCTTTTGCCACTTGTTTCATTTCATCAGTAGCTACTCCTCGTCTAGCGGAAGTCATTTGGGTTGCCATAACGTATTCTGTGTTTTTACCTGATTTAAACAATCGTGAAAATCAGAATAATGTGTGATCGCAAAAAAGGCTTAGCACTATAATAAGAAAAATGATCGATCTTTTATGTCATAATGCAGTATTGAATGCATGAGAACAATTCGTGAATGTAGACATTGTGGAAGAGAATTTTACAGCATGAAAGATGAGTTTTGTTCTAATGATTGTGTATCACAAACATCATAATTTAATTGAGATTTAATTCATTTTCTAAAATTGCCTTTTCTGATTTTATTTTATTAATTCTCTCCAATATAGGCACAGTTAGCCGGCCAGAATCAGGAGAATTTGCAAAATTTTGTTTGATTTCATATAGTCTTTGGGATAATTCAATTTCAGCTGAAATTAGAGAGATATAATTTCGGAGCTTTTGGTTTTCGGATTTTATAGAATCTAATTCAGACATATTCACTAACGTGGAGGACTCCAACTTTCTTCCATAGTATCATCCATGTTTTTTGAAATAAGATATTGTTTACCACATTTGAAACATTGCCACAGAAATTTATCATCCTTAATAGTTTGATATTGCATAGGTAGCAAACAAGTTGTACATTGTAAAATATCAGGAGCAGTATCATCAACCATAGGAATTTTTGTCATCAAATAACAGATAGTTATTCAAGTATAAAATGGATTTTGTAATTTACATTAAAAGGAAATACAGATTAGTGCTATAAAATAAGAAAATCTAATGAACCTACTTTCTATAGGAGGATCTGATCCATCATCGGGTGCAGGGATTCAAAGTGATGTAAAGTCATTTTCAGAATTTGGCGCATATGGATTAACAGTAATCACTGCAATTACAGGTCAAAATACATCAAGTTTTGGAATGATTGAACCAGTATCAAAAACAATATTGAAAAATCAGCTTGATTCAGTATTATCTGATTTTAAAATTGATGGAATCAAAATTGGAATGGTTTACAATTCTGAAATTATTAAAACAATACATCAACAATTAAAAAAAATCAAAATTCCAATTGTAGTAGACCCGGTAATCAAATCAACAACTGGGGGATCACTTATAGAAAATAAAGCGATTAAAGATTTTCAAAAATATATTATTCCACTTGCAACAGTTATCACTCCAAACAAATTCGAAGCCGAAATATTATCAAAATCAAAGGTAAATTCAAAAAATACAATAGAAAAAATTGCAAATAAAATCCAGAAAATGGGAGCAAAAAATGTGGTAATAACAGGAATTGAAGGAAAAAATAAAAAGATATCAGATTTAGTTTTAGAAAAAAGTACAAAATATCTAGTTTCAGGGGATAAAATTAGCAGTACTAATCATGGAAGTGGGTGTAATTATTCAGCTGCCATATTATTTGCAATAGCAAACAAGAAAACAATTCGTCAATCAGTAAAATATGCAAAAGAATTTGCATATAATTCGATTAAAAGTGCTAAAAAGATCGGAAAAGGCATTAGGATTACAGGTGTTGAGAACAAAGACAGGATAAATACAGAATTATCTCAATCAATTAATGAATTTGTAAAAATAAAAAATATTTACAAAAACATCCCTGAATGCCAAACTAATTTTGTATACTCTAAAGAAAAACCAAAATCTACGCAAGACATACTAGGACTATCAGGAAGAATTGTCAAAGCAGGAAATGAAGTAATAGTTGCAGGTAATCTAACATATGGCGGCTCAAAACATGTTGCCACAGCATTATTGGCAGTAAATAAAAAATTCCCAAGTATTCATTCTGCAATAAATTTAAAATATCAAAATTCAACAATTTCCAAAATTAAGAAATTGAAATTTTTAATTTCAAGTTATGACAGAACTTTAGAACCAAATAATGTTAAAAAGAAAGGATCTACTGTAGAATGGGGAATTAAAACTGCAATAAAAGAATCAAAAGTTCCACCTGATGTTATTTTTCACAAGGGGGATTTTGGAAAAGAACCAATGATAATTATTTTTGGAGAGACTCCAAAAAATATTTTAAAAAAATTATCAAAAATTACAGGGTAAAATTCCAGTCTAAAATCATCCTTGAACATAAATAGTCATATCCCAAAGAGGATTTGTGAAGACAGTGATTTTAGCAGGAGGGCTAGGTACTAGACTACTTCCATTAACAAAAAAAACTCCTAAACCCATGTTACTATTAGGTAAAAAACCAATTTTAGAACATCTAATTGAATGGAATAAAAAAAATGGTGTAAAATCATTTGTATTGTGTGTAAGCCATCTTCGAAAAACAATTGAGGATTATTTCGGAGATGGTAAGCGATTTGGGGTTACCATAGAATATGCTGTGTCAAAACAACCATTAGCCACTGCAGGTCAATTAAAAACTGCAGAGCAATTCATTGATGACACTTTTGTTTGCATGTATGGAGATTCAATCTTTGATTTTAGTTTACGAAATATGATTAAACAGCATAAAGCAAAAAAAGCATTTGTTACTATGAGTCTAAATGAATACAAAACCAATTTAGCTTATGGGGTAATTGAAACCTCAAAAACAGGTAAAGTGGTAGGGTGGAGTGAAAAACCAGAAATCAAAGCAAATGTAAACATGGGATGTTATGTTATGGAGCCAAAGGTTCTTAGCTTAATTCCAAAGAACAAACCATATGGAATGGATGATGTAATTAAAAAAGCTATGAAAAATAAGAAATTAGTCACTAGCTTCATTACAAAAAAAGGTTTTACAGATATAGGTAACAAAGAATCATACATGAAAGCAAATCAAGAGCATATTGAAAAGCAAGATAAGAAATGAGTGAACCAATAATACGAGAATTAAAAGAAGAAGACATTTGGAATGGATTTCTAGAATCACTGGATACACTACGACAAGCAAGCAATATTGAAAAATCAAAAGCAAAAGACATTTTTGATAAAATTAATGCCAACCCAGATCATATCATAGCAGTAGCAGAATTAGATGGGAAAATCGTAGGTTCTACAACACTGCTCATAGAAACAAAATTTATCCATGATGGAGGTTTGGTGGGGCATATTGAAGATGTTGTAGTAAATAAAGAATATCAAGGTCAAAAAATTGGCGAAAAAATAATGAATTATCTAATTGAGATTTCAAAAAAACGAGGCTGTTACAAGACAATTTTGGACTGTACAGATGATGTAAAGCCATTTTACGAAAAACTTGGATTCAAACAAGTAGGCAATGAATTAAGATTAGATAATATTTAGAAAAATTCTTTCTTTGGACGTTTCTTTTTTTCTCTTGTCAAGAAAGCACCAACAACAATTACTGGGATAGATAACACCATAAACAATATGGGAACATAGTTTACAACATCTGTAATGTATCTATCATCAATATTATCAATCATTGAATAACAGACAAACATTCCTATCAACATTATCACACCGCCTGCAACTATCAAACCACCAATAGGTTTTGAACCATAACGTCTCGTCATGATAAATGGAACAGCAGCTAAAATTCCAGCTGGTGCAACACCAATTGAAATGAATTGGAATATTTTTGGATCAGCATCAAATGTAATTGTAAATTCAATAGCTTCTGGTACATCGGTCATAAAATTGTAAATTGAAATCATTTCACCTGCAAACATTGCAAATAACCCAAGACTAGTTACTGCAAGCCATTTTTCTATTGCCATAATTTTAACAGATTCTAGTTGATAAATAAACCATTCAAAAAATCAAACAATGCCAACTAAATTGGCTAACTCTTTCCTACAAGCTGCTCCTAGTTTTTCTGCTGCTTGTTCAGGAGAGATATCATTTAAGAATATTCCATAACCACGTTCTAAACCAGACCATGATTTTGTAATTGGATAAATTTCAATATGCCAATGAATTTGACGGCTGTTCTTCTTTTCAGGAGATAGATGAAAAACAAGATTATACGAAACATTCTTGACAGTTTTTGATAGACCCCCAAGTGTAGCTCTTAAAATCAAAGACAAGTCATTGATTTCTTTTTGAGTTATTTTAGAAAAACTTGTGGTGTGTTTTTTTGGAGAAATCCAAAATTCGTACGGATATGAGGGTGACCAAGGGCAAAATGCAATAAATCCTTCAGTTTGAAGAACCTGCCTAGGGCCACTGATTTCTTCATTAACAGTCTGACACATTGGACAAACGCCTTTTTCATTGAGAATTTTATGTGATGCTTCAGCTTCAGTCTCAATTACTGGTGGTATTGTAGAGAAAGTTAAAAGATTGAGGTGTGGATGAGGATTTGCATTTCCTGCTAAATCACCATGATCCCCATAAATGGAGACGTATGTAACACCTTTTTGGGTGTAAAGCCATCTTAATCTATCCTGAACAACAACTAGAACATTTGACCATTGTTCAGTATCGATTGTTGCAAAAGTATCTTTTTCATTTGGAGATGCAACAACAATGTAATGATAACCATATGCAGGTTCACTATAGAATGGTTTGTCACTGTAAGAATTTTCTGTTTCAATTGAAACAATTGGATTTTTACTTTCAAAAACACGTATGGCCCAATTTTTAACATAATCATCATCATTGTCTTGAAGACGTTGTAACATTCCATCTTTTGCTACAAGAGATAATACAGAAGGGTTTGTCATGGATTCATTGCCGGGAGCAAAGGGAGATTTTTTTGGATCAATTACTTTGTCATCTTTTTTAGTGACTATCATAAAACGCTCAGAAACATAGTCTTTGCGCATATCCCCCATAATGGTTATTGGAAGTAAAATGTCTGTTAAAACGTTTACTAAGACCTAATAGAAATTGATTTTAAAAATAATTTATCCAAAAAAATACTCAAAGATTAGAGAATCGCATTTTGATTAAATCATTGGAAAAACAAATTAAAAATAATAATCAATTATTGTTTAATTGGAAATTTTTTGATCGCATAGTTTGTTGCAAGATTTAAAGGAGAGCATTAGATTTCGATTAATCAGGGAATATTTTGGATAATTCTGATATTCACATGATCTACGTTCTTTTGGATGGAGTAGGAGATTTACCACATCCAGATTTAGATGGAAAGACCCCATTGGAGGCTGCAAATACTCCAATATTAGACAAAATTGCAAGCAATGGAGTCATAGGCGAAGTAATTTCTGTTGGAAAAGGAATTGCCCCAGAATCAGATATTGCAGTGTTCAATATGTTAGGTTACAAATTCAAACATGCAGATTATGTAGGTCGAGGAGTTATTGAAGCAATAGGAATTGGAATTGATTTTAAAGATGGGGATTTAGCCCTTAGAGGAAATTATTCTACATTAAATGACGAACAAGTAATTATCGACAGAAGAGCAGGAAGACATATTGAAAAAGAAGATGCAGACGGAGTTGCAAAAGAAATTGAGGAGAAGATCAGTCTATCATCTCCAGATATATCAGTAGTAGTCTCCCCAACAATAGGACATAGAGTTACAGTTAGAATTAGAAAGGATTCACAAAAATTATCATCAAGGATTACCAACACAGACCCAGCATACAGTAACATCGGAGGAATGGGAGTTGCAAAAGCAGTTGGAGATTTTCTAAAGATTGAAAAATGTTTACCTCTGGAAGATTCTGAAGATTCAAAATTTACTGCAAATTTAGTAAATGAATTTTCAGATAAAGCTATTAAAATTATGAAAGAGAGTCAAATTAACAAAAAAAGACAGAGTGAAAATAAAAAGCAGCTAAGTTGTATTTTGCTCAGAGATGCAGGTAACAAATATCCAGATGTCATCCCTATCAATGAAAAGTATGGGATGAATTTTTCATGTATCGTTGATATGCCAGTTGAAATTGGAATTTCAGAAGTACTAAAGATGAAAGCATTTGAGGCAGGTGGATTAACAGACTATGAAGAAAAAGCAAAAGTTGCCGCAAAGGCAATGGAAACTCAAAATTCCATCTATGTTCATCTAAAAGGACCAGATGAATTTGGACACGATGGAGATGCTATAGGTAAAATGAAAAATATTGAAGAAATTGATCAGAGATTCTTTAAAACTCTTGTAGAAAACATTGATTCAGATAAAGTAGCAATTGTAATTTCTGCAGATCATTCGACACCATGTATCAATAAGGGGCATAGTGATGATCCAGTTCCAGTTCTAGTATCGGGTAATTTTATCAAAAATGATGGAACTACAAGAATGACTGAAGCCCAGGCAAAGAAAGGAAGTATAGGGTTGCTACAAGGAGCAGAAGTAGTAGAGAAATCCCTAGACTTGATTAAATCTCAAATCTAGTTAGTTTTTTAGCTTTTTGCATCTCTTTTGCTTTTTGCCTAATTCTATCTACATCGATTGAATGATACATAGAAGGTGATGTACCTAATTTTTCTAAAGCTCTACTTAGCATTCCTATTCCAATACTCTCTTCATTTTCTTGCTCATGTGCAAAAGCAACGGCAACAAGAATAATACCTTGGACTAGTTCTTTTTCTCTTCCATAGCATTGATTCCAGACTCCTTCAAATGCTTCATGGCACTCCCAAAATCTTTCATTGTTATAGTAAAATATTCCCTCTGCTATTCCCTTTTCTTTGTCAATGTGTTCCTCAACAACATGTCTCACATTATCAAGTTCTCCAATGGGAGATAATTTTTCGATAAGTGGATCTAAATCTTCTTTTTCTGCAGCTACATCAAATTCAATAAATTTGGTAGCGACTCTAGCTAATCTTACTGAGACATTTTTCATTTCGGATGCAAGATCTCTTGCCCGGTAAGCAAGTTCCCTACAATTCTGAGGCAGATATTTCTCATTTTTAAAATGTAACAAATAGCGTTCCATGAGATAGTTCTGAAGGAATTTCTTAAATTTCTTCTGCAATTACAATCAAGGTTTATATGAAATATCTAGAGATTTTTGATACATGTCCATAATTGAGACTATTACAGACGTAAACAATACCTTCCTATCCAGAAGGGAGTTAACCTGTAATTTTGCAGGCTTAGCAGGCAAACTCAAAAGTATAGAGGCTGTAGATATGGTTTCAAAAGAATTCAAGCTTGATGGCAAGGTAGTAATTCCAATGAGACTAAGAACTCAAGTTGGTAAATCTCTCATAACAGGAACATTCTATGTTTACGATGATGAGGGATTAGCTAAAAAGCATATCAATCCAACAATATTTTCAAGATTAGACAAGTCCAAAGCTAAAATTGCAGAAGCAGAATCAGCAGCAAAAGAAGCTGAGGCAGCAGAAGCTCCTGCAGAAGAAGCATCTCCAGCTGAAGAAACACCTGCAGAAGTTAAAGCAGACGACACTCCTGCTGAAGAATCTAAAAAAGAGGAGAAAACTGAATAATGCCTGTAGAGAAAAAAGGTAAGAAAGGATCTAGTCCAAGTATTGCATCATACTACAAAATAGAAGGCGATAAAACATCAAGAACAAGAAAAGTTTGTTCAAGATGTGGTAAAGGTACTTTCATGGCACAACACAAAGACAGAAACACTTGTGGCAAATGTGGCTTTACAGAATTTAACCAATAAAAAAATCTAAAAATTATTTTGAAACAAATCTAAAAATCAATAGAGTCTTTTTTTATGAATTTTAGAACTTTTTTCTTCTAGCATCTCCATTTTTGAAATAAAAGCAGGATCAAGTTTAATTTTAGAAAGCGAGTCAGCAGATAGTTTGACGTTGTTTGTATCCAATGAAATATTGGATTTTGGAAGATTTCTTTCGGCCCAAAATTTCATTACTTTATCTTCAAGCTTAAAATCACGAAAACCTGCAGGGAATTTTTTAGTGATGTGATTAAGTAATGTACGGTCTTTGAAGACAACTCTAGGTTCAAACAAACGAGTCTCATCGCTGTATACATTTTCAAATAAATTTCCAGAAATTTCATCTGAAAGTAATTCCATTTTTGAAATTTTTCTCATCAAATCTAAGAAATGCAAAAATTCATGTGCCAATATAGCATGAATTGTGCCCTTTAAGCCATATGCAATTAAGGGGGCAGAAATTTGTATTACAACCTGAAATTTATCTTCAAAGACTATAGGTATGGTCCTTGCAAATAAGATTCCAAATTCATATGAATTTGAGTTGGGAGATGACAGTACTAGTGAAGGTTCAACATATGCAATCGGATAACGAATTCCGGATGCTTTTTCAATTCGATTAATTCCTTCAATAACAAGTGGGAATCGTTTCAGTGTTAAATCAAAAACATCATCAGGTATGATTCCTTTAGAATGTGCATCTTTGAAACGTACTAGTGGATCCAATATTACCCTTCGAGAATTTTGAATGTAAAAAGGTTGATTAGATCAGGAACGTGGTTTGCCAGCTTTCTTTTTTTTACGTGTTTCAGCCCTTTGATCCGCATGTCTCATGTGTTTATTTTTTTTTCTTATTGGCATGAGAATTTACAATTTTTACTGCTAGTTAATTGTTATCATTATACTTCAATATCAAGAAAATCAAATTCTTCACAGACACATGGAATATCAAGCAAAGTGGATATTCCAGGTGTGATATCATCACCGATTACAAATCTCTTAATTGGTAGTCCACCTTCTGCCTTGATAATTAAAGTAAACAAGTTTTTGGAATTTTTACTATACTTTACATTGAAAATTTTCTTTTCAGAGCGTTTTCCTGATTTATCATAAACTACTACAGGATTTGATGTTAGAATTTTTAATTTTTTTAGATTCTTTGAATCAATTTCAGAAGTCGTAGAGATTTTTACTCTAATGGTTGAATTGAATTTCAGAGATCTTTTCGGAGATTCGTGTACTAGTTTTAGATGATGTATTTTAATTGAATTAGAAATAATGCCAGATAGTTTGGATTTTCGTCTTAAAGGATTTTGAATTTTTACAAAAAACGGTCTTCCTGCACCTGAAACTAGACTGGATTGATCCTCACCACCAATCCAGGTAAATTTGGCCAGAGTGCCACCAAATTTTTTAAAAATTAATTTTGAGATTACTCCTTCAACACTATCAAAATCAGCGATGCCATGAAAATCACAAATCCTGCATCCCTTACCTAAACAATTCTCACAAGGTTTTTGTTTTTGAGGCAATCCTCTTTTGGTTTTATTGTATCTGCCTGAAAGTGTAATAGCTTTTGAGCGTAATTCACAGGATTCATCCTTCAAGTTTACTGTAAAAGTAATTTCAGGATCTAGATGATCAATGATTTTTTTGGTTTTTCTGGAGTAAGATCTCCCCAATTCTTTGGTAATGTCAGTCTTTATGCTATCAATTCCCTTTAGTTTGAATTGAGAGCGAATAAAATCATCTCTATCAACAATTGAAGGTTTTATCATTGCACCGACACTAAATGATGTAAATGAATAGTTTGATGAAGCATCAATCATTAATTTTAAAAAATGATTTAAATTTTCAAATAAATTTTTACAGATATAGCATTTCTCAGTAGTGAGATTATTCTTTAGTTTTTTTCCAAGAAGTTTATTTGATGACAAGTGTAATTGTTTTGAAAATAATCTACCTAAACAATGATCACATAAATCATATTTTTTTATTATTTTATTTGCTATAGGAATAATTTGTTGGTAATTAGACATTATTAATTGGAATTTTGGTTTTAAATTATCCTAATCCCATTTTTCTAAGAGTACCTTGCATCTGACGACCCTTAGATGCCTTCATCATGTTCTTAGAATTTTTATAATTCTTGATTAATTCTTTAACTTCACCTTCAGGCCAGCCAGAACCACGGGAAATTCTTTTGATTCTTGAAGAGTTTAACAAATCAGGATCTGCCTTTTCTGCTTTTGTCATACTTTGAATAATGTATCTCCATTTTGAAACTCTACCTTCCATTTGATCCACTTGATCACCTTTTACCATTCCAGATAAACCAGGCATACTGTCAAGTAATCCTTGCAGAGAACCTACTTTGGTTACTTCCTCTAATTGATAAAAGAAATCATCCATGTTCATTTTTCCACTGGATATTCTTTTCATTCTTACATCATCTCCTTCATCTTCCAATCGTTTTGCTAAATCTAATACAGCTTGAATATCACCCATCCCAAGTAATCTTCCAACAAATCGTGTTGGTGAGAATTTTTCTAAATCGTCAATTCGCTCTCCAGTTCCTATGTACATAATTTGAGCACCGGTAGCTGCAGATGCTGCAAGTGCACCACCACCTTTTGCAGAACTATCTAATTTAGTAATTATTACTCCTCCCACAGGAATTGTTTTATGAAATGCTTCTGCTTGATTGAAACATTGCTGGCCTATTGTACCATCTATTACAAGTAAAGCCAAATCAGGTTCTGCAACTTTGTTAATTCTCTCCATTTCTTCAAGAAGATCTTGCTCTTCTTTGTGACGACCGGCAGTATCAATTAGAATGACATCCAAAGGCTGTCCTGCAAAATGCTTTAGTCCATTTTTTACAATGTTTGGAGAATCTTTGTTGTTTTCTTCACCATATACTTCAACGTTTGATTTTTCACACATTGTTCTGAGTTGAACCAATGCTCCAGGTCTATACGTATCAGCACCTACTACACCAACTTTGTAGCCCTGACGAGATAAAAATTTGGCAAGTTTTGATGCTACTGTGGTTTTACCACTACCTTGAATTCCTAGTAGAATAATTTTATTTTGTTTGCCAGGTTTAAAATCAAATTCAGACTCATTTCCAAGTAATTTTGATAGTTCATCATAGAGAATTTTTACAATATGGTCTTTTCTTGATAGGCCGGGAGGAGGAGTCTCATTAAGGGCACGTTCTTCAAGCTGCTTTGTAATTTCAAGAACTAGGCGTACATTAACATCTGATTGTAATAATGCTCTTTGAACGTCTTTTGAGAGTTCCTTGATTAATTCCTCGTCAATTCCAGAGGATTTTACAATTTTCTTAATTGCATCGCCCAGACTACTCTTAAGACCATCAAGCATTGTAATTCAATTCCGCATCCACTATTTCAAACCTTCCTCGATAGCCATCCCAAATTTTTTGAGATTGATTAATTTTAATTGAATTTTCAAATAGAGGACAGTTAATCACAAATGTTTCTGCCTCTCCTCCTTCAAAATTTAAATTAAAACCAAATTTTTCAGATAAAAGTTTCAATGAAGATATATCAGATTTTGTAATTATTTTTCCCAACCAAGAGTCATCTAATCCATCAGATGAAACAGTAGTCATTATAAAATCAAATTTTGAATCAATTAACTCATTCATGTATTCTTCAGGTTCTAAATCCCATAAAGGTGCCATAACAATCAGATTTAGTTTTGAGCAAACATTTTCAAATTTATCTTTTTGAAATTTACTTTTGATTCCACCGTGAACCAGTCCTTCTATTTGAAATTGATCCTTTGCATTTTGCAATAAATTTTCTAAAAGAGTTAGTTCATCATCAGTCTCATTAGAATTTGAAGTAATAGTAAGTTGAGGAATATTCATTGATTCTGATTGTAACTTTGTCCATTGTATATTTGGATGATGTAACAAATGACTCTCATCAGATTTTGGAAAAACACTCAATAGACATTTTACTTCATGCCCTTGTTGTTTGACAACATGGATAGCATAAGTGCTATCTTTACCTCCTGAAAAAAGAAATGCTAATTTCATAATCTAAAAAATATTCAATTCAACAAATTTTTTAAGTTTGTTGAAAAAGGACGCTTCAATACTCATAATCGTCATCACAAAATCAGACGGCTTTTCCGATAATCATCAGCATCCGCACTAGTTCTTAATGCGCATTATTTTAGTTCTATCCATAACAACCCAGTATTCCACATTTTGACCATTTTCTAATTTACCTTTGACTTCATCATCAATCAAAGAAATATCTACAGTCTCAAATGATTCAGAATCCATAACTTGTATGGTATCACCATTAATTGAGATAATCTGACCAACTTTTTTGTTAATCATTGGAATGTGAATTTGCATACTGACTGGACCTACATGAGGTCTTTTTTGTCCATCAAAAATTCCTTCACCCACAATTCTAGCTTTTGCTGCACCGTGTTTACCTGGTTTTGATGTATCGTATTCTACAATCCTACATGGTTCACCGCTTGGTTGATCTGAGTGTGGCAATAGAATGTATGATCCGATTTTCAAAGAACCAAGATCAGATGGTTTACTCATGAAAAACAGTTTTTGGTCGAATATTTAACTTTTCTACTTGAGTTGATCAAGAATTGATAGACTCATCAAATTAGTCATTACCATTCCTTTTCGATTAATCTCTCTTCTAGTTTGATCACAGTATTTTTTTACACTCTGATGACTCTTCTCACTTGCAACTTCAATCACTACAATGTTTTCAGAGTAAGGGAAAGTAAATTTTGAAGTGTTTAGGCAAAATGTATTCATATTTCCCAATCCAGCTATCTCAATTTTCTCTCTTTTTAGTAACAAACTTGCAATTTCTTCTAAATCATCACCTTCATCTCCATACTCTAAATAATAAACAGAAACAAAATTGGTCTCCCCTTCAACTTCTCTTTGGAAAAGATCATCTTTGATATTAAAGACAAATGAAGTTTTTTCTTGATTGTGTTTTTTAAGATCCTTTGAAATTTGTGAACTGTCTTTGAATTTTGCTAAAATGTAATGATTAGTAGAATCAGAAAAGTAGGGTTTACTTTCAGTAGAAAATGTACCTGTAACAAAATATAATTTTTCAATATTTTTTGAATTTGTCCAAGTTTCTTTTAGTGCAACAGATTCATGGTTGTGTAAATATGGTGCACAAACATACCCAGAATAAGATAGTTTTAGTTCGGACACGACGATC
Organism: Candidatus Nitrosopumilus sp.; assembly: GCA_024644105.1. Classification (GTDB taxonomy): domain Archaea; phylum Thermoproteota; class Nitrososphaeria; order Nitrososphaerales; family Nitrosopumilaceae; genus Nitrosopumilus. The sequence continues at coordinate 30,678 of JAHELP010000007.1, forward strand.
TCAACTTTATTTTTGGGTATTTATGCTTTAGAGATCTTGTCGATCTAAATTAAAACATCATCTACGATAGTTTTTTAATAGTAGAGAACTTCGTTTTCTTGTCCCGTGGTAGCTCAGCCTGGTAGAGCTTCCGGCTGTAGTTGTTGGCTTTAGATGGCTGACCGAAAAACAGCATATCAGGCATACAGAAACCGGGTTGTCGGTGGTTCAATTCCGCCCCGCGGGACCACATATTTTTTAAAACAATATTAAAAATAATAAAAAGATAGACTAGTTTAAGAAAACAAAGATGAAATCTTAAATTAAAAAATTTGTTGCCTATGCTGATTTTTTGACTTTTTGGGCTGCTGGTCCTTTTTGACCTTCGCCTACTTCAAACTCGACTTTATCGCCTTCGTTAATGAATCCGTCAACATCTGATTTGTGAACAAACAGATCGTCTCCACCTTCTCTTTCGATAAAACCAAAGCCCTTAGTACGGTTAAACCACTTTACGGTGCCTTGTTCCATTTGATTCTAAAACAATTAACTCACTATATTAACTAAGCAAAATAAAATATTGTAACTAAATTAGAAATCTTTTGCAATGTGGTTGTTGTCTTTAAGCCATTCTACTTGAGGAAGCGTAAATCTCCAAACAATATCGCCACGTTCATTTTCCTTAAAGTCCCAAGGAGCAATGATTACAATATCATTATCTCTGATCCAGACTCTTCTCTTTAATTTACCTCTAATTCTTCCACGACGGGTAACATTGTCATCACATTTGATCATGACATTTTCTCCACCGAGCATTTTTAGAACACGTCCAAATAACTCACCCTCTTCAGGAAGTCTAATTTCTTTTAGAGCACTTTCATTTTTTACTTGGCGCTTACCCATACCCATAATCATCATAATGAGCATATAACTGGTAGGGTTTTTCTGGAAACAAAGTTTAACAAATTTCATTCACAAGAGATTTTTATCTAGTTTAGAGGAGTATTATATGGAATTTCAATGCATAGATGATTGTTCACAATGCTGTGTTGAAAGGGAGTATTATCCAAGTAAAAAATTTGGCAAAATTGGAGTATTGATTCTCCCAGAGGAAAAAGAGAGGATTGAAAAACTGGCAATAAAAAACGGAATAAAGATTACAATTTTACCCAGAATTGGAATATCAGAAAAAAAAGATTCGTATCCAACAAAAATTTTGGCATATCAGTTAATGGGATCTGAAAAAAATGGCAACACTTGTCCATTTTTAGATACACAAAGTGGAAAGAAATCACCACATGGAGGTTTTCCATGTAAAATTTACAATGAAAGACCACTTGCATGTACGGCATATCCATTGATAGAATCAGACCCAATAACACTTGATGAAAAATGTAAATTCTGTAAAGAATGTGGAACTGCAGACAAAAATCTAAATTCAGAAATCGAGGCACTTTTAAAAATCAAAGAGAAGATGGTTCCAGATGTAGGACATATTTGGAGATATGCAACAAATGTGGGGGAGATAGAAGACCAAGAAATAATGGAATCTGGTTGGATTTTAGAAAATTAAGTTAACCAAAAATAGGTACAAGTACAAATCCAACCAAAAATTCAAAAGGCATTACAACTTTGAATGCATATGAGTGAAGATGCCTGGTCAAATCTAGACAAAGTTGATCAAAAAATTATTGAAATTCTAAATAATAATGCTAGAACACCATCAAAAGAGATTGCATCAGAATTAAAAAAATCAGGTCATGATGTATCAGATAGAACAATTAGAAAAAGAATAGAGCGTTTAGAAAAAAGTGGAATCATCAAAGGATACAAAGCAGTCTTAACAGATGTCTCAGGAATTAATCAATACCAAGCAGTATTGATGAAACTAAAGCCATCAAAATCATTAGAGGCAGTTAAAGACTCTATCAAAGATTTCATTACAAAACTAGACAATTATCTTCTAGTTTCAAATATGGAAGGAGAATGGAATATGCTAGTTTTACTACAGGTAAACTCAGATAAAAAAAGCACATCACAGAAAATTGTGGAGAAATTTTCTGATGAATTGATTGATTATAGAATAAACGAAATTGATATCAAAGATGTCAATATTTTGAATATGTCACTACTATTATTGTAATAAAGAATATTCAGATTCTGCAACATCTATAGCTTTTTTAACTTCATCTAGAGTGAAAGGTTTTTGAATAAATGCAGAAACTCCAGTACTGATTGTTTTATTTACACGTGAAGTGGTTTTTTCATCTGCTGTAATTACAACAATTTGTAAATCAATTTTTTCTTTAAGTAACTTTGAAGCAACAACATCACCTCCAAGATCAGGCAGTCCCATATCTAACAATATCACAGGCTCTTTGTTTTCTGAAAATATTTTTTTGCACCCTTTTACACCATCTTTTCCATTTTCAAAGACATGAATTTCAGAGTAACCTAACTTTTCTGCATACATTTTTAGTTTCATTGCAATAGATTTACTGTCATCAATGATTACAATAGGACGTGTAACTTGAATAGATTTTTGGATAATGGTTTTTGCTTTTTGATATGTGTCTTTGGCTTTATCAAACTCTCCTAAACTCAAGAGACATTTTGATGCACAAAGTAATGCACCTTTAACATTTGTAGAATTTTTGAGTTTAGAATATTTTAAAAAGAGTTCACTAGCTTCTTTAATTTCATTTTCAGAAACCTTTCCTTGTCGAGATCTACATTCAGATGCTAACATAAACAATAAAGCTGATTTTAGTAATTCAGATTTTTTCAAAGATTCAGCCTGGTCGAGAAAAAGATTGTGAGCAGTAATGTATTGTTTATTTTTAAGATGAGTTAATGCAATCTCACAATTAGTTTTTGTATCCAATAACATTAAGGAATTTTTTTCTGTTATAAAATTTTGTAGTATTTATTTGAACTATGGATTTATCACTGCACGTCCAATAATTTTTCGTGCTTTAAGATCCTCTAAAGCAGAATTTGCTTCATCTAGAGAGTACCTCTTTGAAATTACGGGGTTGATTGTACCCTTTCGTGCAAGGTCAAGCAGTTCTACCATGTCAGTGTAATTTCCAGTATATGCACCCTGAATAACAATGGATTTTAGAGGAATTGTTACAAGAGATAATTCAATAGAGCCTCCAAACAATCCTACCAAAACTAAATTACCACGTTTTCGAAGAATTGCAAAGTCAAGTTTTGCAGTTGGAGGGGCATTTACAAAATCAACAACACTGTCTGCTCCTTTCTCATTACAAATAGACATAATTTTTTTAGCAGTTTCAGGATCTTTTGAGTTTACAGTGAAATCAGCACCCATCCCTTTTGCTGTTTCCAATTTTTTATCATCTAGATCAACACAAATAATTTTAGCATTCGTAATTGCCTTTGCAATTTGCACTCCCATCAATCCCAAACCTCCAGCACCAACAATCACAATAAACTCAGGTGAATTCTCATTTGCTTTTTTTACAGCACTGTATGCAGTAAGTCCAGAGCATGCAAGTGATGTTGCAGCATCTGGATCTACACCATCAAGTTTAGCTAAATATTTTGAATTTGGAATTAAAGCATAATCAGAATAACCACCATCTTGAAAGACACCCATAGATTTTGGTGTATCACATAGATTTTCATTTCCTACCTTACATGCAGGACATTCCCCACAACCAATCCATGGAAAAACTAAAACTTGATCACCTTTTGAAATTCCAGATACATTATTTCCAATTTCTTCAACTGTACCAACAATTTCATGGCCAGGAGTTACAGGATATTTGACACCCCTATCAGTGACTTTCATAAACTGACCATCACCAAGATCATATCCACCTTCCCACAAGTGTAAATCACTATGACAAACACCCACAGAATTTACTTTGACTAGAACCTGAGAGCCCTCAGGTTTAGGAGTCTCAAAGTCTGAGACTACAAGGGGCTCATTTGGACCTGTGATTCTAGCAGATTTCATAGTTGACTTTTTCACACTAACAATATAAGAGTTGACTGGATGTGAGAAAAAAATAGAGCCCTTAGATATTATTGAATAGATAAAAAGTGAACTTGTGAGTGAAGCGCAAACTCCTAACAGCATTTCTCAAGAACCAGTAAACATTCTGTTTAGTCCATCCTCAGTTGTTAAAAAAGATGTGTGGGAGATTGATCTAATACAAATTTTGAATTTACTGATAAAAATTCTCGATAAAACGGGCAAGAAGGATCTCAAGGTAGCAGGAATGGCAGCATTATCATCATCGTTAATTTACCGAATGAAAGTTGAAAGTATTTTTGCATTACAGAAAGCAGCAATGGAGAAAAAACCAATGCACCAAAGAACAGATGTAGATATTGAACTAATTGATATTCCATATAGACATGAGTCTACATATCCAGTATCATTAGATGATTTGTTAGGATTATTACAGAATCTTATTGGAACAATTGCAAATCCACAATCAAGAAGAAATAAGCAATTAGAGATAGAACCAATTGAGGCTCCAGATTTCCAAGAGTTTTTCATATCTCTTGAAAGCATCATTGGCAAGTACGAAGATTTAATCATGAAAAAAATTGGAGCCGCAGGTTTTGGATTACTGCAAGACATAATTTTAGAGCTTGATCAAGTAGATTCTATCAGATGTTTCTTTGCAGCATTATTTTTGGCAAGAGACCAAAGAGTAGATCTTGAACAAGTAGATGATGACATCAAAATTATCGTAATCAAGGATGAGCTTACAAATTAATCAGGATGGAGATAAGAAATGGTCAAAATTGAAGATATGAATGAGGCAACAGCAAGAATTGAAGCTGCATTATACTCGGCTGGCAGGCCACTAAGAATTGAAGATATTGTAAGAGCATCAGGCACAGAATCTAGAACAAAAACACTGGAATTGCTTGAGAGCATCATGAAAAAGACAAAGTCAGCCTTCAAAGCATTAGAAATTGTAATACTTCCAGATGGATCCTATGTAATGCAATTAAAACCAGAGTACAGTGCCACTGTCAAAAGATATGCATCAAAACCAGTTCTTCCAAATGCAACACTAAAGACATTATCATACATTGCATACATGCAACCAATATCATCAAAACAACTTGTGGAGACAAGAGGATCTGGAGTTTATGCACATCTCAAAGAATTACGCCAACTAGATTACATTAGTCATCAAAATGTAGGTCGATTAAAAATTTACACAACAACTGAAAAATTCCAAAAATATTTTGGCATTCAAGGAGATGTAGAAGATCTAAAACAAAGATTATTCTCCAAAGTAAGAAAGACAGCAAACAGACAAACAGCAACTCCTCAAATTGCAACAGAAGTAAACTAACTAGATATTTTAAATCACGGCTAATTATTTGCGTTTTGTATAAATTAGAGTAATTAAGACAACATTTTGTGAGAAAATCCGTAGAGAATTTAGCAACTAGTAAAATTACTGGTGGAAGAAGAGTTCCACTTAGAATTAGAAGAAAATATGAAACTGATAGATATCCAAATGAGCCAATTAATGGAGCTCAAGTTACTGTTACAAGAAGAGTTAGAGGAAGTAACAATAAAACAGCTTTGAAATCAATTGACTTTGTCAACTTGGCAACTGGAGAAGCTAAAGTAAAGAAAACAAAAATTATCAAAGTTTTAGAAAATGATACAAACAACGATTACAAAAGACGTGGCATCATTACTAAAGGTGCAATTCTTGAAACTGCAGAAGGAAAGTGTAAAGTTGTTTCAAAGCCAGGACAAAACGGAATCGTCAACGCAATATTACTAAAGGAATAAAATGAAAGATTACGAGCACGTCGTAATCTGGTTGGATTATTTCAACAAGAATTTAAAAAAATCTAAAGGAAGAAGACTTGGATTAGAAAAATGTGTTTTTGATCCTTCTTTGAAAGAATTAACAGATGCAACAAAAGCAAGTGGATTAGAAATTACAGAATCAGATGACAAAGTTAGATTCCCTAAAAGACCATTTGTAAGATCAGGCTATGTAATAGTACCAAAAGGATCCTCCAAGACAAAAATACTTAACAAAATTTCTGAAAAGTTAGTGGCAAAAAGATCAAAGCAGTCAAAATAAAATGAATTCTAGCTCTTAGCTAAAGTAAAGTTGACAGAAGTCTATGATAAGAATACAACAATTAGAATTCTAATTGCAGGAGGTAGGCGAAATAATGCACCTAGCCGGAAGTGGCAGGGTAATCATTCAACTATCAAAAGAATTAGTTGAAGGACAAATACTCTGTGACGAAAAAGGAACTAGAGTTGCAAAAGTAAATGAAATGATAGGTCCAGTAAGTAGACCGTTTGCATCAGCAACGCCATTAACAAATAACATCAAAAAATACATTGGCAAAGGTGTTTTTGCATCTCAAGAATCTCCTGCGAATAAACCAAAAAAATTTAGGAGAAAAAAATAATGAACGTACTAGAAAAACAAAACTGTCCTGAATGTAAATCTACACTAGTAGATGACATGCAGAATGGTGAAATAATCTGTTCTGGTTGCGGCGTTGTCGTCGATGATCAGATTGCAGATTTTGGTCCAGAAACAATAAGCTCAAACTTCGAAGACAAGATGAAGCTTGCAAGAGCAACCGGACAAACAACTTATTCCCAACATGATTTGGGAATAACAACTGAGATTTCAATCAGTGCAAAAGACTTTAGTGGAAAAACAATCAACCATGATGTCGCAAATCAAATGCACAATCTCAGAAAGTGGCAACAAAGAGTACGAGTTTCTTCACCAAGAGAGAGAAGATTAGCAAATGTTTTAACAAAAATGGGTGAAACATGCGACGGTCTAAATCTTTCAAAGAACGTGTTAGAAACTGCATCTATGATATACAGAAACTTGGATGGACATGTTGATGTGAAAGGGAAATCTGTGGTAAGCATTACTACAGCAACAATTTACATGGCATGCAAACAATGTGATGTAGTAAGATCATTAGAAGAAATTTGTCGCGGAATTTGTCCTGCAAAAGATGTTAAATCAAAAACAAAACTTGCAGCTAGATACTATAGAACCATGGTAATGGAAATGGGACAATTACATGCCCCAGTTGTAACCATGGACAAATACATCTCAAAGATAGCAAATATGACGCAGACTGAGGTCAGAGTCGAAAGGCTAGCCTTGGAAATTGCTGAAAAAACCAAAGACAGCAGCATCGCTGATGGAAAGGCTCCAAACGGAATTGCAGCAGCATATCTGTATGTAGCATCTGTCCTACTTGGACAAAACGTCCTACAAAGAGATGTTTCAAGTATTGCAGGAGTCACAGAAGTCACCATCAGAAATAGATGTAAAGAAATTCTGACATGCTATAAACTCAAAATTACTTTGAGACCATCTCTGGCCAACTAACTACACCCCCCTTTTTCATTTTATTATCTGTGATGACCGTTAGGATTAGCTAAATTTCGTCGGTATTATATAGAGATTCGAAACAAATCGAAATATGGCAGTTTTAGAAATAAAAGACCTTCATGTATCAAGAGAAGGTAAAGAAATTCTCAAAGGCGTAAATTTGAAAACCGGACCTGGAGAAGTGCATGCCATCATGGGACCAAATGGTTCAGGAAAAAGTACATTAGCTTACACATTACTTGCACATCCAAAATACGAAGTAACAAAGGGAGATATTTTGTTAGATGGGGAGAGCATTTTAGATTTAACAGCAGATGAAAGAGCAAAAAAAGGATTATTCCTAGGCTTCCAGTATCCAACTGAAGTTTCAGGAGTAGGTTTTTCACATTTCTTAAGAACAGCTTACAATTCTCTTAGTAAAGCACTAGAAGGGGATGATAGAGAAGTATTCATCACAGTTAGAGAATTTCAAAAATATCTAAAAGAAAATCTAGAAAAAGTTGGATTGAAAGAAGAATTTCTTTCAAGATATCTTAATGAAGGATTTTCAGGAGGAGAGAAAAAGCGTGCAGAAGTTTTACAGATGGCAGTTCTAAAACCAAAGATATCAATTTTGGATGAACCCGATTCAGGATTAGATATTGATGCCGTTCAAGCAGTAGCTCAGGCAATCAGTAAAGTTTCAGGTAAAGAAGCAACAGTAATTATCATTACTCACTATGCTAGAATTTTAAAATTCTTGGACAAATTAGATTTTGTTCACGTATTTGCCAGAGGCCAGGTATTGAAAACAGGTGATGCATCATTAGCAGATAAACTTGAAGCTGAAGGTTATGAATGGGCTTTAGAGCAATCAGCCTAACCAATTTTAAGATAAAATTACTCCAGTAAATTATTGATATACAAAGTACATGTAGAATTTTCTAAAGAGTTTTTAGAAATTAATAATGATGAAATCAAAATAGGAATTAAAACAAACCCAATCAAAGGTCAGGCAAATAAGGATATAATTAAAAAAATTGCAAAACATTTGAAGATATCAACATCATTTGTTCAAATTAAATCAGGCCACAGATCATCTGAGAAGATTATTGAGATTTCAGAATAGAGAATTTAGTTTTTTGTTTAAATAGGGTCTCAAAATTGGGGGTAATATGTCAGAAGAAAATGATCAATATTATTTTAATTTCTCATTTTTCAAAGTAGATCCTAAATGGAGATGGATGGCAGACTTGGCAAAAGAAGAGTCTGCAAAAGAAGTAGAAAATGTGATTAATAATTCAGGAATAATGTTTAGATCATATTCAAACTTGGGATTAAGAGATGATGCTGACTTTTTGTTTTGGTTTGCAGCAAAAACAGTAGAAGAAATTCAAGTTGTAATTGAAAAAATCTACAAAACAGTATTTGGGAAATATATCATACCATCAATGACATACTTGTCATGTACAAGACCATCTCTATACGTACAAGAACAAAAAGCCCATGGATTCATCACAGGTGATAATCCAAAAAAACACGTTATTGTTTATCCATTTACAAAAACAAGAGAATGGTATCTATTACCAAAAGAAAAACGCCAGGAAATAATGGATGAGCATATTGAAGTGAGTAAGAAATATCCCCAAGTAGTACTCAATACAACATACTCTTTTGGAATACATGATGAGGACTTTATGCTAGCATTTGAGGTGGATAACATTAGAGATTTTCAAGATTTAATCATGGATTTGAGAGAAACTCAAGTCTCAACATATGTTAAAAACGATATTCCCATGATTGTATGCGTCAAAAAAGATATTGTACCGCTGATATCTAGTTTAGGATAGATAGAGATGAATTACAATAAACTCGGTAAAACTGACATCAAAGTATCAGAGTTAGGATTTGGTGCATGGTCTATTGC
>JAHELP010000087.1 GCA_024644105.1 Candidatus Nitrosopumilus sp.
TAGAAGAAGAGTTGATTGATTTGATGACATTCTGTCTTCAAAATCCCGATTCTGCTGAAATTGCTGAAAAGCACAAAAGAATCACTGAAATCGGTCACGAACTATTTGCTGATGGTGGTATTGATGCATTGGAGAATTTCTTCTTCGTATTGAAAAATAGAATTACAGAAGAAATAGAAAAAGATCCATCCCCAATGCGTTCGCTATGGAATGGCCTTTCAGATGAATGGCATTACTAAATTTCTCTGTTGAGAAGTTTATCCTCTGCCGATTCTGAAGATGGCTGTACTGCAAGTTGGGCATGTGCCTTTGATTGCAGGTTTACCATTTTTCATGGTGTATGGTTTAGGGCCGCCGATTTCTCGTTTGTCACGACACTTAACACAATATCCTATTGTCATATTCACCATAGCCTCAAGGTCATATTAGCGAGAACTTGTTGAACTTTTTTCACTATTAGACAAATCTCCGATCTCAGTAATCATGTTGCAGAACAATTTTTTTCGTATCGGAGCATTTTTTGAAAAATTTAGGAACGAATTATTCGAATTTTTTAAATAATTCCCTAAATTGCTGATCAATTTTAATTAAAATTTTAGCTTACACTGATCCCTAATTGTGATATTTCAGATAATGCACTGTGATTCTTCAACCCTTGCCAAACAAAAACTTCTGCAGTATACTTTCCTGATTCATATGGTGTCCATGACAATGATGGACTAAGTTCTTGATTTGGTGTTAGTTGACCGCTTATCCATCCTAATGACACCACAATTTCTAAATCATTTTTAATTTGTACAAGATAAACAAAATTTTGAGATTTGATTTGATTATTTGTAATGTCAGCTGAAATTTGGATCTGTTGGTTTACATTAACACTATCAAATATTGGAGATCCAAATGCATTTTCTAATCTAGGATTCTCTATTGATGCTCTTTCTAACTCTGTTAATGCAAATGCTGGAGTAATTCCTATTGTAATCACTAGGATTGCCATCAAACCTATGCCCTTACCTAACACGATGTTTTGGGAGATTTTTACTTACAAAAGCCTTTCTGCATCAAACTTTCAAACTCATAACTCTAAAAATTTTCTAGATTTTGAATGATTGTACTCTTTGAGGTGATAATTTTTCCTGGATTAAGCACATTTGCAGGATCAAAATAGTTTTTGATTTTTCTAAATATTTGATAATTTGCTGTTCCATACTGTTTTTTGATAAATTCTGATCTTGCAAGGCCGTCTCCATGCTCAGCCGTTATCGTCCCACCTAGTTTTATGATATCGTCAAAATACTCTGTTGCCATTTTTTTGATTATTCCCAAGTTCTTCCTATCTGAAATTAAACGGACATGTACATTTCCGTTTCCAGCATGTCCATAAACAATAGATTTTGTTTTGTATTTTTTATTTATTTTATTTAATATTTCAAATAATTTTGGAAAATATTTCAATGGCACTGCCGCATCCTCAATTAGATGTGGTATTCGTTTTTCCTTTTTTATTGATTTTAAACTATAGTGAAGTGATGAGTCTCTGTATCTCCACCACTTGGAAATCTCTTTTTCTGTTTGTAGTTTTTTAACAATTTTACCTGTGATTAATTTTTTTAATAGTTTTTCAGATGTCTTGATATTCTCGTCATATTCTACAAATAGCAAACACTTGCTTTGTTTTTCAAATTTACAGTTTATTTGATCAAATGTTGTTTTATCTACAAATTCAATTGCTGATGGGTTTGTTTTGTTAATCTCTATGCAATTAGTAGCTGCTTTAGTTATTGAATCATATTCCACAACAAAAAGAATTCTCTTTTTGGGATTGCTCAAAATTTTTAATTTTGCAGATAATATTATCCCCAATGTTCCTTCAGATCCGATAATAATTTTATGAGAATCCTTTATTGTTTTTATTTTATCTGCTCTATATCCTGATGAATTTTTTGTAACGTTTGGAAACTTTTTGCAATCTATTGATTCTGTAATTTTTATCAAGTTATTTGATATCTTGTTATTTTTTGGTAGAGTTATTTTTTTTCCATTACCGTCGATAAATGTAATTTCTTCAACATTGTCAATTACACTTCCATACTTTAGACTTCTACTTCCACTTGAATTATTTCCAAGCATTCCGCCAACAGAACAAAAAGAACCAATTGATGGATTAGGTGGAAAGAATTTTTTTTCTTTTGCTAATTTTTTATCTAACATTCCTTTGATTGCCCCTGTCCCTACAATTGCATGACTGTTGTTGAGCCTGATTGAATCAAAATTCTTCAAATCTAATATGATGCCTGTATTTAGTGCGCTGCCCACTAATCCAGTTCCTGCACCTCTGACAGTTACTGATGTTTTCATTTTTTTTGCAATTTTGATGGTATTTATGACATCCTTTTCGTTTTTTGGAATTACGATAACTTTAGGAATTAATTTGTACGAACTTGAATCAACTGAATAAAATTCTCTAAACTCTTTTTCTGAAAATACATTTCCTTGAATTACATCTTTTAATTTTGTGATTAATTTTTCCATTTGTCGAATCTATATTTTGATTCTATAGTAATCCCATCTTTCAGGATCAAATAGTGTCACAAATTCAGCTTGTTCTTTGTCTATTCTTGACCTAATTACATCTCTTAATGCAAAACTTGTGAGATACTTGAATTTCATAGAGCAAGCTTGCATGATGAACATGTGTCTCATTTCACTTCCTCCCTTTAGTCCCCAATATCCCATTTTTAGTGCCAATGG
>JAHELP010000035.1 GCA_024644105.1 Candidatus Nitrosopumilus sp.
TTATTTTATTTATCCAACTTACTGTAATATCAGGAAATTCGGCTAATTCTCCAGGCAAACAAACATGAAGATATTCAGGATTTTCTATTTGTTCATTATCAGAATAATTTTTACATCTTGATGCATCTAAATCAATTCCTACACAATCAAAATTCCTTTCTTTCAGAAGATCAAACAGTGTTTCTCCTACTTCTCCCATTCCTAAAATAATATCTGTCATTATGCCTAATTTCAGAAAAACTTTCTATGATATATTGGTGTTACAAAATCATTTTTTATTAAAAAAGTAGCCCGGCCCAGACTCGAACTGGGGTCAAAGGCTTCAAAGGCCTCTATGCTTGACCGCTACACTACCGGGCTGCTAAATCGAGCACTCTCATTCCCTTAATGAACTTTTTAATTGAATTTAACTTTAAATCAAAATTCTTTATTCTTTGATTATCTTAATTAATTTTTGAATAGGATCTTCCATCTGATTTCTAATAGTTTCAGCTAGTTTTTGAGTTTCTTTATTATTTGATTCAAAAATTTTCTTTATATATTTTGTAATTTTTATTGGATTTACTTCTCTTTTAACCAATTGCTTTTTCACCAAGAAATTTTCAATTAAGTTTGGCACAGCATTATATGAAATTGTTGGAATTCCCATTAATGCAGATTCTGCAGTCATAGTACCACCTGATCCAATAAAAATATCTGTATTATTTAACAAATGTTTACCATCATATGACATTTTTACAATTTTTGTTTTATTCCTAAATATTTTCTGTAATTTTTTAACCTGTTCAGTATATCTGCCTAAAACAACTATGTTTTCATCAATAAATTCACTTTCCACTTTTTTTATTATTGGAATTATTTTATTTGATTTTGATGTGTATGATGCTTCCTCTTCTTCTACCCTGATCAAGATATTTTTTTTACTGTTATTGTTAAATGGTAATCTTACATCATGAATTATTTTTCTCTGAATAGTTACAACTGCATCAATTGCTTTGTATTGAATAATATTTTTTTCACTAATTCCATATTTTGAAAATTCCTTTTTTGATATCACAAATGGAATTAATAATTTTTGAATTAAGGGTAATGTTAATCGCATTACTGCATCAGCATGTGGAGAATCACAAAATGCTACGTGTTTTATTCCTAATCCAAAAGATATTCTTGCGGCTTCTGGTGAACAAAAACTAATAACAATATCTGGTGAAAATGTCTTAATTTTTTTAGACAATTTTCCCATTCTATCGATACTAGCATCAAGTTTCCGGTTTTTGTCTCCTCCACCATGTTTCCCAACAAAAACAAGGTCAAAATTGCGTATTTTTGCTAATTTTGAAACTTCTTCATAATCTCTTGAAGTGCACAAAATATTGTGTTTTTTTCCTAATTTTTCAATAATTGGTTCAGAAAACAATAATTGTTTTGGTGTGAGTATATCTATCCAAATTTTCAAGTAATTTCCTAATTATGGTAAGTTCAATAAGTTTTTCTTAGTCCAATACTAGCTGTAAATGTAATGGGGGGAGCAAAAGTAGTTGTTTATGGTCTTAGTACTGAAGGATATGCAATTGCATCTCAAATGGCAATCAAAGGCGCAGATGTTTACATTATAGATGAATCAACACCTTCAGCGATTTCACTAAAAGCTGAAATTGCTAAAACTTATCCAAATGTTTCTTCTCTAAAAGAAGATGAACCATTATTAGCTATGGAACCAATAGATGTGGCAATTTCTAAAGCACAATATCTATTCTTTACTCCTAGAATTAGAAAAACTGGACAAGATATCAAAACAGAAATACATTCAAAATTTAAGGATGCAGTTTCTTCAATGAAAAAGAACAGCTCAGTCATATTCACTCTTCCAACGGGATTTGGAGGTAACAATGAAAATATTTCATTACTTGAACATGTAACCGGTCTAGAGACAGGAAAACATATTTCATATTTTTATTATCCATTAGAAGATCTAAAAGAACAACCAAAAATAATTGGATCATTTAATGGAAAAGAAGATTCTACATTATCTGAACTTCTTACTGTAGGTAAAAAAGAGAAAAAATTTGTAGCAATTTCATCATCAGAACATTTTCATGCAATTGATGTTTTATCGAGATTTTCCAGTTTGTGTAGTGTTTTAGAAGTTTGTAAATATGCTCAAGATGATGTTACAAAAAATGATCTTTCATCTGATGATTTTCAAGAAATATTCTTAGATAATATGGTTAGTGGATTATTTGATTTGAAATCATTGGGTTCATCATTTGAAGGCGCAAATAGTCTTATGTATCTAATTAATGGAAGTGTCAAAGGAATTGATGGTTATATTAAACGATTAATTGATGAAATTCGTTCAACACTAAAGAAAAATGATCTAAAAGCAAGTCGAACAAAAATTGCATTATCATGGACACTTGATCAACATGCAATGCGGGGTGACAAAATTGAAATGTTACAAAATTTAACATCTAGATTACGTGATTATATTGGTGATGTTGAAGCTTATGAAGATCCAAACTTTGATCTTTTCCATAGCGATAAAACAACTATCGTTGTAGCATGTTCAAAATCTGATTTTAATAATATTGAAAAAACAAAACAGGGTTCTGATTTAATTATTGTAAAAGCCAACCCTTTATGTGAAACAATCAATAATAGTATAAATTAGCTAAATTACTTTTCTGGTTCACTTGTCTAATGAATCTAATTCTGATGAAATACCTGTAACTAATATATCTGATAATAAAATAGACTCCAATGATTTAGTGCAAGAACCAAAATCTGTAGAACCTGAAGTTAAAGATATATCTAAATTGTTAGAATTAGAAAAACAAAAATCATCTGAATATGAAAAAAAACTCAAACTAGTATTAGCAGATTTTCAAAATCTCACTCGTAAAACCCAAACCGATATAGAAAATGGGATAAATTCAAAAATAAATGAATTTGCATTAGATTTTTTAAAAATTTACGATGATTTTGTCAGAGCTAAAGAAGTTTTTTCTGAAAGTAAAATTAATTCTGAAGGTTTAGATTCTATTCTTAAAAACATGGATTCATTATTACAAAAATATCATATTGAACCAATAGAAGCATTAGGAGAAATTTTTAATCCTAATTTCCATGAGGCTATTTCAATAATCAATGATCCTGATTTGGATGATAATACCATTACAAAAGAGATCAGGAAAGGATATATTTCTCATGAGAGAGTTATAAGACCGACATTAGTAGAAATTTCAAAAAAAGGATGATGATAAAAAATGGCTAAAATTATTGGGATTGATTTAGGAACAAGTAACTCTGCAGCAGCAGTTGTAATGGGTGGAAAACCAACCATAATACCCGCTGCCGAAGGTGCTACTGTTGGAGGTAAAGCATTTCCATCAGTTGTGGCATTTTCAAAAGATGGTGATCTTTTAGTTGGTGAACCTGCACGCAGACAAGCTGTTACTAATCCAGATAGTACCATTGTTGCTGCTAAACGAAAAATGGGTTCAGATCATACTTTTAAGATTTTAGATAAAGAATACAAACCTCAACAAATTTCAGCATTTATCCTTCAAAAAATCAAAAAAGATGCTGAAGCATTTGTTGGCGAACCAGTTCAAAAAGCTGTAATTACAGTTCCTGCATATTTTGATGACAATCAACGTCAAGCTACCAAAGATGCTGGGACTATTGCTGGACTTGATGTTGTTAGAATAATTAATGAACCTACTGCGGCATCTTTGGCATTCGGACTAGACAAAGCAAAAGAAGACATGAAAATTCTTGTCTTTGATTTTGGTGGTGGTACATTAGATGTAACTATTATGGAAATGGGTGGAGGTGTATTTGAAGTTCTAAGTACATCAGGTGACACTCAATTGGGTGGTACAGATATGGATAAGGTAATCATAGATTTCATAGTTGATGAGTTCAAGAAAAAAGAAGGCGTAGATCTTTCCCAAGACTCAACCGCAATGACACGAATTAGAGAAGCTTCTGAAAAAGCAAAAATTGAATTATCTACTGTAATGGAAACTGATGTTAATTTACCATTTATTGCACATGATCCATCCTCAGGAGCTAAAAATTTAGAATTAAGAATTACTAGAGCTAAACTTGATGAATTGATAAAACCTATAGTTGATAGATGCAAACCATCCGTTCTTAAAGCATTAGAAGATGCTAAACTTTCAAATTCAGATATCCACAAAATTGTTATGGTAGGTGGACCTACAAGAATCCCACTAGTCAAAAAATTTGTTAGTGAACTTATTGGTCAAGAATCTGAATCCGGTGTAGATCCAATGGAGGCAGTAGCCATGGGTGCAGCAATTCAGGCAGGAATTATTGCTGGAGACGTCAGTAGTGATATTGTTTTACTAGATGTAACTCCTCTTACATTGGGAATTGAAACTTTAGGTGGAGTAAGAGAACCATTAATTGAAAGAAATACCACTATCCCTACTTCAAAGAGCAAAGTTTTCACAACTGCAGCAGATAACCAAACAGCAGTTACTATTCATGTTGTTCAGGGTGAAAGACCAATGGCAACTGACAATGTATCATTAGGAAGTTTTAATCTCACTGATCTACCCCCAGCCCCAAGAGGAATTCCACAAATTGAAGTAAAGTTTGACATTGATGCAAATGGAATCATTAATGTCACAGCAAAAGATCTTGGAACACAAAAAGAAGCAAAGATTACAATTGAATCTACTTCAAAATTATCTAAAGAAGAAATTGAAAAATTAAAGGAAGATGCAGAAAAATTCTCAGATGAAGATAAAAAGAAAAAAGAGAAAATTGATTTAAAGAATGAAGCAGAAAGTTACATTTACACAACAGAAAAATTAGTTAATCATGATCTTAAAGATAAAATCTCCCAAGAGCAAGGAATCAAAATTACTGATGCAGTAAAGGAAGTCAGAGAAGTTTTAGACAAAGAACCTGATGAATTGAAACCTAAACTTGAAGCATTACAAACTTTGGTTAATGAAGTTACCACTGAACTTTACAAAAATGCAACTCCTCCACCTGGAGCAGATGGACAACAAGGAGCAGATGGACAACAAGGAGCAGATGGACAACAAGGAGCAGATGGACAACAAGGAGCAGATGGACAACAAGGAGCAGATAAAAACTCTGACTCATCTAAAACTGATGAATCGAAATCTAACTGAGAATCCAATTCATTCATTTATACTATAATTCTGATTAGGGTAATGATTCATGACTGCAAAACGAGATTATTATGAAGTTTTAGGTGTATCAAAAACATCTTCCCAAGATGAGATCAAGCAGCAATATAGAAAAATGGCACTAAAATTCCATCCTGATCGTAACAAATCATCAGAAGCAGCAGAACATTTCAAAGAAATTTCTGAAGCATATGCAGTAATTTCTGATCCAGAA
This sequence comes from Candidatus Nitrosopumilus sp., assembly GCA_024644105.1. Lineage (GTDB taxonomy): Archaea > Thermoproteota > Nitrososphaeria > Nitrososphaerales > Nitrosopumilaceae > Nitrosopumilus. The sequence continues at coordinate 5,407 of JAHELP010000035.1, forward strand.
AAAAAACAAATCTATGATCAACATGGACATGCTGGGGTTGATGGTAGATATTCAACCGAAGATATCTTTCAAGGCTCTCAAGGAGGAGGATTTGATTCAATCTTTGAATCCATTTTTGGTAGAGGTGGAGGAGGATTTGGTTTTAATCAACAGCAAAGGGGTTCTGATATTCTATACCAAACTACTGTAACTTTAGAAGATGTTCTCCATGGGAAAAAAATGGAAATTAATTTACAAAAACAAATTCAATGCGATACTTGTAATGGTTCAGGTGCAAAACCAGGTACCAACAAGAAAACATGTGGAACTTGTAATGGCCAAGGACAAGTTAGACAAACCCGTAATATGGGATTTGCTTCATTTGTAACAGCTGCACCATGTTCTATATGTAGAGGTCAAGGAACTATAATTGAAACACCGTGCAATGAATGTAAAGGTCAGGGAAAGAAAAAAGGTTCCAAAACTGTGACATTTGATATACCACCTGGAATTGATTCAGGTGATTATACAGTTCCTGAAGAAGGAAATGAAATTCCTGATGGAGTAAGTGGTGACTTGATAGTTAGAGTAAGAGTTGAACCCCATCCAAAATTCAATAGGGATGGAAAAGATATTTTTTATGATTGTGATATTTCTATGATTGATGCTGCCTTAGGATGTGAAATAACTGTTCCTACTCTGGAAGGAACTGAAAAAATTAAAGTTGATTCTGGAAGTCAACCAAATACCATAATCAAACTAAAAGGAAAAGGAGTCACACATATCAATTACAGAGGAAAAGGAGACCAATTTGTAAGACTTGTCGTTAATGTTCCTAAAAAACTCAATAAACATCAAAAAAATCTTTTAGATGAATTTAGAAAAACTAATGATTAATGACCAATATGAGAATTGCGTTAGATGTTGATGGTGTACTTGCAGATGTTATAATTTCCTGGTTAAATTATAATAATTCTATAAGACCAGAAATTTCTAAACATCAGATTACTAGTTGGGAATTTTGGAATAATTTTAATATAGATCGTTACGATTTTTACACTGAGCTTAGCTCTTGTTGGAAAAATTGGTCTTCAATTCCTACTACTGAAAAAAATTTATCATCAATAACAAAATCTCTTACCGAGATTGGTCAAGTAGACATTGTTACTGCAAGAGAACGTTCAACTAATTCATTTGTTAAATCTTGGTTAGATCACCATGAAATTACATATGATAATTATGTATCAGTAATTGATGGTCCAATGAAAGCTGATTTAGATTATGATGTATTTATTGATGATTCTCCATTAAATGCAAAAAAATTCCTTACACATAAAAAAAATGTCATTCTTTATTCACAACCATGGAACCAAAATCTTTCTGAAAATAACATTAATCGTATTTCAAATCTTTCTGAAGCAATTAAAATAATAAAATCTTTTTAATTCTTCTCAAATTTTCTAATGTTAACTTGATGACCATTTCTAATATGTGTAGAATGGGTTGTATTCACTAATTCACCAATTTTGTCTTCACTATAGAATTTAGTATTGTAGCGTCCCAAAACTTTCTTACAATTTGAACAATATACTTCACTGAATTCCATTTTATTTCTTGATTATTCTGATATGATTGATTCATAGTATAATAAAGAAACTTATTCTAGATCTCAAAATTTTCCAATGCGGGAGTCACCCAGCCTGGTCAACGGTGTAAGGTTCAGATCCTTATCTTCTAGGAGTTCGTGGGTTCAAATCCCACTTCCCGCATTTACTAACTAATTTTTTCTAATTTATTTTTGATATTCTTTAAAAGTAATCTATTAACTATTTCACCAGAAGCTTTTCCTCTTAAATCCTTCATGACAATTCCCATCAAAGGTCCAATTGCTCTATCTTTTAGATTTTTAATAATCTCGTCATTTTTATCTACTATACCAATAACAATTTTTTCAATTTCTTCTTCATTAATGGATTCAATTGATGCATTTTTCATTGCTTCTTCTAAACTATGTGATTTTCCTGACATTATACTTTCAAATATAATTTCAATTGATTCTTTAGCAATTTTACCGTCTTCTAACAAATCAAATAATTTGAAAATTTCATCATTTTTCAATAAATCCGAATTTAATCCATTCCTTTCTAAATTTGTAATTGTTGAACAAAGAATTGATGCTACAAATGTAGGATTAGTTTTAATTTTTTCAACAATTTTTTCAAATAATCTGATATAACGTGAATCAAAAATTTGTTCAGCTAATTGTGGATTTAGTTTGTATTTAATTTCTAGTTCTTTTATAGAGTCATCCCAAGATTTTGGAATGTTATTTTGTGCTTCTGATAATTCTTCATCTGTAATAATTATTGGGGGAATATCAGTTTCTGGATACATTCTTGCAGCCCCTGGTCTTGGCCGTAGAAATTTTGTTTCACCTGCTTGAGTAGCTAATCTTGTATCTATTGGTATTCCATGATTTTTGATATACTCAACTCTTAAAATAATTTGATTAATTATCGTTAGAATTTTTTCCTCAGGTGATGCTAAAATCAAAAAAGCATCATTTTCGCCTATTTCTGAAAATTCCTTTAATTTTTGTATATCTGATTTTTCTACTCCATAGTTGGGTAATTCATCTGAATGAAAAACGCCTCCAATTCCAAAAAATCTGACCAATTCTGCCACTTCCTTACCCAATCTTATGCCTTCATAAGGTGAATATCCAAAAATTCCAGCCATATTTCTAAATGTAATTGCCATAATTTTCTGATTTTTCTTTAAGGCAGATTGAATAATTTTTGATTTACACTCTGAAAATAATTCTGTAATATCTTCACTATTCCCCTTATCATAAATCCATTTTTTTTCTTGAAGTTTTTTTGAAATTTTTAATAAACCATGTTGTCTTTTTGCTTCATATTCTACAACCTTTTCTAGTTGATCTAATTGTTGAACTCCTTTTACTTCAATTACAACTCCGTCACCATCTTTTATTGATACATTAACATCTTGTCTTATTGATCCTAATCCTCTTTTTACTTTTTTTGTACTCCTCAAAATTCTTCCTAATGACAATGCAATTTTTTTAATATCTGTTAATTCACATTCAAAAGGCTCTGTTGCAATTTCAACTAAAGGAATTCCTAGCCGTTCCAAACCAAATTTTCTTACAGAACCATCATCTCCCAAATTTTTTGCAGCATCTTCTTCTAAACATATTGATTGAACTCCTATCTCAGTTTCCCCTACATTAAAAAATCCACCCTGGGAAATTAGCATAGTACGTTGAAATCCTGTTGTATTGGAACCATCAATTACTGTTTTTCTCATCGGATAAATTTCACTAAAAATATTTGATTTTAAAGCTGAAGAAATAACTAATGAGATTTTTTTTGCATCCTCGTCTAATTCATGGGGTGGTTCTTCATCCTGTTCAACTAAACAACTACTTTCATCATTTGCATAATACGTTATTGTTTTTGATTTTGTACTTTCAAATAATGCTGCAGGATCAAATTCACCTAATTCACTTTTAGATGCACGTAATTTTCTTTGAAATTTAATTGAGTACTCATCAGTTTCTATTGGATTACAGCTACAAAATAATTTTTTATTTGTTGCTAACTGTTGATGAATTTCTAATCCAACTTTAACACCTACATTTTTTATTGAAAATTCTCCCATATTGTCACCTGTTATATCGAAAATTCTGATGCAATTTTGTTTAACATAATTTCTTTAATTTCTTCACGATTTTCAGTGTTTCCTGTAGCCCACATTGCCTTTACTAAGGCAATTTCAGGTATCATATTTTCTAAAGGAATTATTCCTAAATCAAGAAGATCTCTACCACTTTCATAAACTGTCATTCTTACTCTGCCATCTATACACTGTGATGTCATTCCCATAAAGATGCCTTTCTCATTTGCAATTTTTACTATTGGATACATGTTTTCTCCGATATGACCTAAACCAGTACCTTCAAAAATTATTGCTTTGTATCCTGTATCTATTATATTTTTTAATATCATTGGATCATATCCAGGAAAATATTTTACTAGTGCAACTTTTTCATTTATCTTTATTTTAGGATTGTATTGATTTATTGTAAAAAAATCTTCTTTCATATTTCTATGAATTTCATTATTCACTACTAAAAATGCAGGATCATTCCCAATCGTTTGAAATGCTCCTCTTTTACTTGTATGATTTTTTCTTACTCTTGTTCCTATATGGCAAGCAATTGTTTCATCATTTTCATCTTGATGCATTGCTATGTAAATTCCATTAGTTTTACATTCTGTAAGGAACTTCGTAGCTCCAATTAGATTCAGTGCAGCATCAGATGATGCACGGTCTGATGATCTTTGTGAACCTACTATCGTTATTGGAATTGGAAATCCTGCTAATGAAAAAGAAAGATAGGATGATGTGTAATGCATAGTATCCGTTCCATGTGCAATTATAATTCCAGCATAATCTGAATTCAAATATTCATTTACTGTCTCAGCAATTTTTATCCAATGTTTAGGCATTATATTTTCAGAATATTCTGAAAACAATACCTTGGTGTCAATATTTGCAATTTTAGCTAATTCAGGAACAGAAGAGTTCAATTCTTCAGCAGTTAATACTGGCGTAACTGCTCCCGTTCTATAATCAATCTTACTTGCAATTGTACCTCCAGTTGACAATAATAGAATTTTTGGTAACTTTTCATTTTTTTCAACCTTTTCATTTTTTTCAACAACTTTTTCTGAGGTTTCATTTTTTTCAACCTTTTCAATTTTTGCTATTTCTAAACCAATATTGTATCCACTCTTTAATTTTAAAACAATATGTTTATCGTCACTATGTTCGTATCTAGGCATTATAATTCCTGAGTAAGTAATATCAGCTAAAATTTTTACAGAATCTCCAATTGAAATTTTATTTGTCTTTAGATATTCTAAGGATTTTCCTTCATACCCAGTATATTCTGACATTTATGAGAATTAGATTTGTTATTTAATTAAAACTACCTGTAATAGGAAGCTACTAATTTTTCGCCCATCTTTAGGTCTTTTTGCTCTCTTACTTTCTTGACGGCTTCCTCAAAGTGTTTCATGGATACTTTAGCGTCCACATCCTTTTTCTCAATATCTTTTACATCTGGATTTTTATCTAAGAATTCGTGAATAACTAGAGATACGGCAGTATTTGCAATTGATGCAGTATCTGCTCCACTAAGTCCATCAGTTAGTTCTGAAAGTTTCTCGAAATCAACATGGTTAGGATCACTTTCATCACTGATTGTTGGAATCTTTTCAGCATTAATTTTCAAGATACTCTTTCTACTTTCTTTATCTGGAAGTGGAATTTGAATAATTTTATCAAATCTTCCT
>JAHELP010000036.1:0-3122 GCA_024644105.1 Candidatus Nitrosopumilus sp.
TTTACTTTACCTATTATTGACATTCATTACCACTCATTACCAATAGTATATATAACCGATTCACTATACCACACCCATGAGCACACAAACTCAAACTAGTGATGCATTTGCAATGTACAAGCAAAATGTTCAGAAATACTTTGAAAATATTTCAAAACTAACACCACAATATTTTCAATCTGCAACAGAGCTACAAAACGAATGTATGAAAACTTGTCAAAAAACAATTGATGCTACAGTCTCAATGCAGCAAGAATTTGCAAAGAAATCTGGAATGAACATCGAAATTCCAACCTCTGCAAAAACTGCACTCGTTGATACCAACAAACAACTTGTTCAAGCAAGTACAGTAAACAATCAATTAGTAAAAACCACAATTGATGCAACTGTTCAAAATTTCAAAACATTTAACGACAACGTTAATGCATTTACTGAATTAAACAAAAACATTATCCAATCTTGGATAACTCCTTTCGCACAAACCAAATAATGCGATAGGCTTTTTCTTTTTTTATTTTCATGAAATTTGATGATTCCTCATCAAACTCCATGGTGTGTTAGATGATTCCTATTTCAAAATTTGTATTTAACCCAGATGGACGATTTGTAAGTGATTTGGAGCATGCACTTTAAGATGATCAGATATTAGTTTTATACAAAAAATCATGACTAGTTTTCTCCTACAAAATTAGCCCATCTGAAAAACCCATTATTTTCAAAGATGCGCATGTGCGAAGACCTTATTTCTAACTATTCATAATGAAGAATGAATCTGTATGGTAAAAAATTACTGGGAAAAAAAATTCAAAAAAGACCTAGTTGAAGAAGAAGACAAGCTAATCCATGAGGTAAATATGGCAGTCAAAAAGAAGCTTGCAGAGGCTGAAGAGACAGAGCCAGAGTCCTAGTTCTCATACACATACAATCCATTACTACCCAATTCTAGTGAATGAACTTGCTCGCTATGCTCAATTCCTCGTAATTTTATAATTTTGATAGTGCGCTTCATCTCATTATTAATTATTTGATTATCTAGCTGAATTATCCCTGATGTCACAAACCATTCTAGGGGAACTTTTTCATGTTCTAAAAATTCTGAGACTAAAAGTGAAGTAACTCCAAAATTCTCAAGGGATTGAATCATTCCCTGTAACCCTTGTCTCATGTAAAACTTGTCTGAATACTGCATTCCTAGAATTGATATTGAATCAATTACAATTCTTTTAGCTTTAATTTTCTTTATACTGTTTAGAATAAATTTAGTCAAATGCTCAAATGGAATCTGTTCCCCTCTGTACAATGAATCATCTCGACCCACAACTTCATCTTTAATTTTAAATGGTCTCAAATCAATCATTAGGATTTTTCCTTTGGATACCAATTCATCAATATCCCAGCCAAATGTTTTACAATCGTTTTTTATCTCATCGATGCTCTGTGATAATGAAATGTATACTCCATTTTCATCAAACTCTTTAGCTCCTGAATAAATAAACTGCAAACCAAATGTTGTCTTTCCACTTCCTGGAGGTCCTGAAACTACAACTGAACTATTCTTTTTCAATCCTACTGATAGTGTAGAGTCAAAACCTGGGATTCCTGTTTTAACAAATTCTGCACTTTTTCTTTTCTTTGACACAATTTGTGGTTTGAATGTTGCAAAATATAGTGCGGTTCCACATATTCCTACAACTAGTGAGATTACCTCTCCTGCCCAAAAGTAAGTAGTACCAGTAAGAGCGGCTAGCAACCCTCCTGAAAATGCCATTTGAGGAATACTAGTCTTTGTTTCAATAATTCTGGTTGGTCGTTTTACTTCTTTTCTAATTTCTTCTATTTTTTTGAAACTTTCTGGTTTTACAATTGGAATCTTTTCAAAGCATTTCTCATGGAACCAATAATTATTTCTCCGGATAGTTTTTTCATCTAAATTAATTTCTGTATCACATTGATAGCATTTTACCAAATCATCTAGTGAAATACTCTCATCTGGTTTTTCAGAAATTTCTTCTTCAACACAATTCTCATGGAACCAATAATTGTTTTTACGAATTGATTTTTCATCTAAATTAATTTCTGTATCACATTGATAGCATCTTATCAAATCTTTAGATAAGATATTTTCAACTGGTTTCTCATGACTTGATTCCTCAAAGACTAGAGTACTTAGTTTGACCATTCTTTCAATGTATGCTAAATCTGATTTTGGTAATTTTCTGTTTTTTTCTAGTTTCTCAATGATGTATAATGTCCGGCCTGGATCGCCATAGTCGTTTTGAATACTTTCTCGAAGTTTTGAAATTGTTTTTTCTATTTTCAACTGATTTTGATCATCATTTTTTCAAGTAATGGGTTATGAATAATGAAAATTCTCTTAGGTGTCAAATATTTGTGCGATCATTTTTCTGAAAATCTAAATTTCCTCCAAACTTTGAGATCATTTTAGGCAAATCAAAAAAACAGAGTATGTAGAAATATTTCACCTAATTTGATATATGAAAAATTATTCCTAGTGTGTTCATATGCAGACTAGAAAATATGCGATATTGCCAATATTGCTTATTTTATTATCTTCACCAATAGTTCCATTTTCTTATGCTTCAGTAGAATCTGAAGCCCAAGAAGATATTCAGGCAGGATGCCCTCATGGTGAAATTATGGTTTATCGAACTACCTCAAAGCAATATGTCTGTGTAGAGCCATCAACTGCTAATAGATGGGTTGAATTAGGCATGGCTGAGATCCTTTCAGAATATTTAGAGGCCGCCGAAAACGAAGCCACAAAAGTTGTTGAAGAGAAAACTAAAATTATTTCTCCTCCACCAGTTCCTACTAAGGCCCCCCGTATTTCTACAGATAGTGATTCAGAATGTCGGGATGGCTATACTCTAGTTTATCGATTTATTCATCATGATACATTCTGTACTAGTCCTGATTCTGCAGCTAGTTGGGAGAGATTGGGTCTAGCTGAAATTGTTAATAATAAAAACTTGATTGATGAAGTTGAAGAAACTGGTGATGAAGAAACTGGTGATGAAGAAACTGGTGATGAAGAAACTGGTGATGAAGAAACTGGTGATGAAGAAACTGGTGATGAAGAAACTGGTGATGAAGAAACTGGT
>JAHELP010000036.1:3222-10514 GCA_024644105.1 Candidatus Nitrosopumilus sp.
AGTTGAAGAAACTGGTGATGAAGAAACTGGTGATGAAGAAACTGGTGATGAAGAAACTGGTGATGAAGAAACTGGTGATGAAGAAACTGGTGATGAAGAAACTGGTGATGAAGAAACTGGTAATGTGTCTCCTGAGTATACAAAAGCCCCATTAAATTTATCCTCACCAAAACTTTATGGATTGAATGGTGGAGTTTGGGTTGCAGTTGGATATGATACAACAAACAGTGTTTTAATTGAGGGTGAATCTGGAATAATTGTAATTGATCCATCCAGTTCATATGGAATTTCCAAGAAAGTTTTGGATGAATTTAGGTTAATTTCTGATAAACCCATTAAAACTATTATTTATACAAAACTTGATCCTGGACATGTTGAAGGTGCACTAGCTTACTTGGAGGAGGGGGATGGTTCTGTTGAAATTATTACTAATGAAAAGTTACTATTTTTGTTTAATGAAAAATATGATTTGGATGCTAAAATCACTCATCCATTTTTAGACAAATTCTCACTAGATATTTCTGGAGTAAAGATGAATCTGTTTCTTGGTGAAGATGACTTTTCTATTCAAACATACATTTCATTGCCAGATGAGGAAGGTTTGATTATTGGAGATAGTATTTATGGAATATTCCCAGTTCTTTTGGATGTCAACTATTTTGAAAGTCTAATTTTAGAGTGAACTTAATCTGCTCTACCGATATTGATTAATAGCTGACCTGTTTAATATAGGTCGACCTAGTTAAAATGAGTCAATTTGAGCCCACTCCAAAAAAATATGAGCGTGAAAGGATTCTTTTAGAGAGTATCAAAAATAATCCTAATTTACATCATAATGCATTACTGAAAACACTAGTTCCAGAGTTTATGGCAAAATCCACCTTTGAGAAAACACGAGATTCACTACTTGAAAAAGAAATAATTTTTGTTCAACTCAGAGGAAATATGAAATTTTATTCTACAACCGATGATTATGAAATCAAACTTCAGCATCGAATAGAACGAAATACAAACAACTCTTTCCATGATTTAAAATTAGAAATTAAAAGATTGGATACTGATTATCCGCATAAAGACATTGATGAAAAGATTACCCTAGCTAATGCAATTTTAAGAAATCTAATACGTACAGATACTGGTTTTACAATTCTTGATTCTTCTAAAAATCCAAAAAAGACATTATATCGCGATGAGCATTTGGAAATCCAACAATTGATTCATCGAGTTTTTGAGATAATTCAAAGTGACCGACATTTTGATATCATTTATCCAACTATTGTAAGCAATCTGGGATTTTTTGTTCCTCAAACATCCTGGGATAAAGATCTTATCTAGTTATTTATTCAGGTATAATCTAACAGTATCAAATGGGTTTATTGTACACCAAATTTTATATGGATTTTGAAGAGGATGAGTGGAAACAAATCTCAAATGATCCAATTATCTTTAAGACTATCAAAGATGGAGTTTCTATAGAAATTGAAGATACCTCTCATAAATCTTATAAACTGAAATTCAAAGAAGGTGGAAAACTCCATATGTTTAGAGTTACAGGAAAATTTCGATTAACATGGGATGATGAAGATGTTATTTAATAATACAAAAATTATGGAGATTATAATATAAAATCATGTCATTAGAATCTCAAATCAAAACTATTTTGAATGATTTTGAAAACACATCATCAGTTGATTTTCTCAAAGTAATAGAGGAGATAAAACCTAATTTTCAAAGCCCATTAATTTCTGAATATCTTCAAGGGAAAATCCAAAAAATTACTGAAATCCCAGAAGAAGATGAAAAGAAGGTACAATGCAAGGCACTAATTCCTTATTTTGATTGGTATTTGCAAGGATTATAGTTATTCTGAATATTGTTTAATTTTACTCAAAGCGATTTTAATAATTTCTAAATCTCGTCTACCCTGTTCCATATCTCCAACTAATTTCACAAAATACTCATGGCCTGTATCCTCTGCTTTATGAATATCTGATTCATAACATGCTAGTGCTTTTTCTAGGAAAGGAATGTCTTCTTGTAAATTATTTATTTTTTGTATGCTGTCTAAATTATTGTGAATTTTTTGAATCATCTGCTCTATCTCAGGTACTATTTTTCTTGCTTGCTGATTCAATACTGAAGCAAACATTGCTGCAGAATCTTTTAGTTCTGGACTATTATTCAGAGTTTTTAATCTCTTCTCATAATGATTTAATGATTTTAGAATAATCTCATACCCTCCTTCATTTTTAAAATAAATTCCACCTAGCCATACTTTTTCAGTCATTTCTAACTCTGTTTTTATTGTGTTATTATAATTAAGTTGCAACTTTGGCACTAGTAGGAGTTCTACTCGTTTTTAATATATCAGATTGTGCAATAATGACTCATGAATCTTACAAATGAATTTGGTATGAAGCATCTTGCAGCGAATTGCCCTGTGTGTGATACAAAATCAGTTTATTGTGGAATGATTCCAACCAAAATCAAGTCACTTGCAAATAAGGAAGTATTATTTTGTAAAAACTGTAAATTTGTAATTCCAGTTGATGAATTCAAAAACCTATTGTATGTCCCTTAGACATCAAACTGTTTTTCCATAGGTGCCTCATTTCTATTTATCAAGTATAGCAAAATACCTGCTAAAGTTACACCAATTCCACTAAGGCCAATAAAGGTGCCTGAATTTTTAATCAATCTTAGTCCTGAATCTGTTTGACCTAATTCGATGGAATAGTACATTATCAATCCTACAATAAACATAATTCCACCTGAAATGATTAATGCAATTCCCATTTTCATACTAATTTTGACTTTTTCTGATTAATAAATAACTAGAGCAAAAATGTGTGTCTAGATGAACATAGTAAACCCTTTTAATTGAAATGACTCAATAACTGTTGTGAATACACTTCTCACTTTACTTACACTTTCATCTATCCTGCTAATTCCACTAACTGTTGATGCATTTGCTGAGGATACATATGTTGTAAAAATTCCAACCGGTGCTGCTAGTCCTGATGCACCATATTTTTGGCAAAGTGTAAAGGATGGTGCAACTAATGGAGTGGTTGAAATTTTGGTTGGTGATACAATAAAATGGCAAAATGCAGACACTGCAGCTCACACTGTAACTTCTGGTACTGCGCAAGATGGTCCTGATGATCTATTTGATAGTGGATTGTTTCCACCTGGTCAACAATTTTCATACACATATGATGAAATTGGTAACTATCCTTACTACTGTATAGTCCATCCCTGGATGGAAGGTACAATTATTGTCACTGCAGGATATTCAATAATTCCTGATGTTGGAAAATCTGCAGGTGATGGTAAAACTAAATTTAATTTAGAATATGACTTCAATAGATTACTAGCTAACCCTGTAATTGATGTAGATAAAAAATCAATAACTTTTGAGATTATAGGTAATGCTAAATCTGATAATCATGATTTAGAATTAAGACTTCCTACAACATTGATTGATGGAAATCTTGCTATCTGGGTTGATGGTAAAAAAATTACTAATTTTGAACAAGTAAAAGATGGAGATCTAAATGTTTTGTATCTTCCATTGACAAAGGATTCTAAACTTCTCACAATAATGGGAACTTCAATTGTGCCTGAATTTGGTACAATGGCAATGATGATATTGGGAATTTCAATTATTTCATTAGTCATTTTAACTCAAAAACAAAGAATTCATCTAAAAATATAGATCTAGCCTCAAAAATTATCTTTTCTCACGAAAAATGAGATATCTCTTATCACCTAAAATTCATTTCTGTGTTAATTATTTTTAAAAAGTTATTTTTACTAGATTCATTCAAAAATTATTCAGAAGCATGTTGGCAAAATTAGAATATCTTTCTCTTTCTCAGACAATTGAAAAAGTTGATGAACTCCTTGATAGCGGAAATGGAGATGCAGGAAGATTATATCATATTCTAGAATTCCTAAAAAATAATCGACCATTATATCATTCAGATAAAGTCTATCTTGAAAATAAACTAAATTCTCCCTTTTCTGTTAAAGATGAAGAGCCAATACCTGAAAATGACCTGCTTCCAAAAATTAAAGAATTAATTGATTCTGGAAATGGTGATCCAGGTCGATTACAATACATCTATGATGCACTGGCAAATAACAGAACGTTATATCATTCAGATTCTGTATACCTTGAATCAAAACTCAATTCTTCTCCACAAGACAATTTTGTAGAACCTCCCCCACAAAAACAAACACCTGAATTCATTCCTCCACCACCAGATGAAGTTAAGCCCCAATCTACAGTACCTCCAAAAATTCAAGGAACAATGCCAAAGGGCTGGTCTCCAGAAAACAAGGAAAAAGAATTAGAAGAAATCAAAAATGACATTACTGATGAACAGCAAAAACTCAAAACCCAAGAAAAAATTAACAATGAAATTACACTCCAGCGTTCAAATTTATCTCAACTGGTATCTCATAGGAAAGAATATGAGCAAAAAATTACTCATGAAAAATCAAATTTAGAATCTCAAATACACGCAGAGCGAATCAAAATTGAAACTCAGACAAAACTATCAAATGAAATTATTGCACAAAAAGCAGAGCTAGACAAAGTCAAAAAAGAAAGAACTGACATTATAAAAAAAATAGATTCAGAAAAATCAAAAATTTCAAGAGACCTTTTATCACAAAAGAGACAACTCGTTCAAGCTCAATTAGAACAAGAAAAAATTGAAAAGCAAGTTGTTCGTGAACAGGAACTACTAGCCAAAATGGCTGCTGAGCAAAAATCTCGATTGTTAGAACAGGCACAAATTGCTCGTGAAATAGCCTCCAAACAGAATGAACTAGAAAATACCAAGCAAGAATATGATGATATTGTTTCTCAAGTAAATGAAGAAAAGGAAAAATTTGCTGAATCTGAAAAACTAAAGAAATTGATCAAAATTCAAGAGAAAGAATTGATTAATGCAAAAGAGAGCAGATTAGAATTAATCAATGTAATTGCAGCTGAAAAGGAGATAATTACAAAAAAGACAGAGGATGAAAAATTAAAATTAAAATCTCAAACTGAACTAACTAAGCAACTCAAAAAAGAAGAAAAAGCATATGATTCTTTGAAAAAGAAGCGTGAAAAAATTGAATCTCAAATTAAAAATAAAAATCAAAAATTAAAAGAAAAACAACAAAAATTGAAAAAACAATTAGATGAAAAAAATAAAAAATTAAAATCAATCTCAAAAAAACCTACTGCAAAAAGTACCCCAAAAAAATCTAAAAAGAAAGCACCAAACAAATCAACTAAAAAGAAATAATTATTTTATTTTAATTGTAATCTCTTCCCCATTCCCGATATTGGATGTGGTTGTTCTGAGATCTGGATTTGATTTTAGATAGTTAGAGAATTTTTTCATATCTTGCCTATATTTTTCAGGATACAGCATGTTATCTGTTATTATCACTCCTCCTGGCATTACCATGGGTAGTATCAAATCAAAATATTCAATGATGTTTTCTTTATCGGCATCTATTAGTACCATATCAAAAAAATTCTGATTTTTTTCCTGAGCAGATAATTCTTTTAGGATTGTCATTGCAATCCCTTCTTTAATCTCAATTACTTTCTCGATCTTTGCTTTTGCAAAATTATCCATTGCTCTTTTTATTTTATCTGGGTTCTTTTCAATTGTAATTATTTTGCCGGATTTTTCAATGATGGCCTCTGCAATCCATATAGTAGAGTATCCAACAGACATTCCTACCTCAAGTACGTTTTTAGCATTTTTTAGGCGCAAAATCATGTTCAAAAATTCCCCTGTTTCTTTTGTAATTGCCAACATTCTGTCTTGTGGGGCCACATCAACTTTTCTTGCTTTTTCTAATCTAGATTGATTTTCTAATTCATCAAGGACATTTGAAATATCTGCATTCATTAATTACTCGTTTTAATAATGAAATTTATTTCTGTCTTGAATTATGGGTTTTTGAAAATTTGATAGCTTATATTTGCCAAATAATTTTTTAATTTAGATATGGCTGCGAAAAAAATTGATTTACTTGATACAGTTCAAAAAATTTTAAAATTAGATGCTAAAATGAGATTTGCAGCAATTATTGATTCCAAGGGTAATATTCGAGAAGCAATAATGAAAGCAGGAAAAACTAATCTAAAATCTCAAAAAGAAGAAGAACATTTCTGTAAGCAAGTAGCTCAGAGACGTTCAATGAGAAAAGAATTTGATAGATCATTGGGCAAAGTCAGATATGTTCATGTTGAAAGAGAAAGTGTTTCTCAAATGGTAATTTACACTAGAAGGAATATTGTATACTTTACAATGGAACCTGAAATGCCAATTGATACAAAAATCAGACTAATTACAAAAATTAAAAAAATAACTGCCGGCCTTTAAGATTATTTAACATCGATTCTTTTCACACTATATGGCCTTTCATAAATATCTTGGAGATTCTAAGATGTTTGAATATGATAAACACTATAGAGAATGTCAACAGGAAAACAGACCATTTATCAAGGCCAAAACCAATCCTCTTCACAATAACTATTTCATTCAGATGGATATGATGACTTGTAATTATGAATTATCGAAAAATGATCAAGAAAAACTTGAAAAATTAATCCAATCTGAAATTGAGTATGTTAAATCAAACTCAAATCATGACTTTCAGGGATTCAGCATAGATAAAGAACTGGTTTGGGTAGATGGGGTGTCTTCTGAGCATGCTGACTCTTTTTGTATATCACTTTATGATTTAACTCATAAAAACTTGAATTAAAATCGTATCAAATTTTTTAAAATTTTATCAATCACTTGAATTTCCTGCTTTCTTTCCTTAATTGTTGTTTGATTCCATTCTTTAGCAAATTCTGATTGCTTATCCAATTTTTCTAAAGCCTCTATGTATTTTACAAGATGAATTTTGTAATCATGAAGTAAATCTAGATGCTTGTTATGGTTTTTTTCAGTCGGTGTTGGCATTCCACTCTTCCTCTCCTATGTCTGGAAACATATCTCTTATTCGTTTTTTGTCTTTCTCCATTGCGTCAATTCGATTATCCAAATGACTAATTATTGCAGGCTCTGCCTCTTGCTTTTTTTCTTCTTGAATTTCTGAAATTACTTTTGTCAGTGATTTATAATATGAAATATGGTTTTTTTTGGATTCTTCTGATGTATCTTCTTTTTTTACATCCATATGGTATCATAATTATTTGAAAATAAGTACTTGATCCTTTATCAGAAACAAGAAAAATGCTTAAGTTACTTCTAAAATTTAATGAA
>JAHELP010000001.1 GCA_024644105.1 Candidatus Nitrosopumilus sp.
ACACTTGGTTTTCCTGTATGTGCCCAAGACATGAGCACCCAAGTGACTGCAGCCATACCAGTTGCTGTATTTGTAACAGTCCATGCGCTGACGGTAATGCCGTCTACCATAACTTCACTTCCTGCATTGAAACCAAACCATCCAAACCAGAGTATTCCTGCACCGAGGACTACCATTGGGATATTGTGTGGTTCCATTGGCACTTTGCCATATCCGAGACGTCTGCCAAGGACTAAGGCTCCAGCCAATGCTGCAAATCCTGAAGATATGTGTACTACAGTACCACCTGCAAAGTCTAATGCATAAGATGGCGATAAGTCTGGATCGAGGTCAATTGCACCTCCTCCTATGTAGCCTCCTCCCCATACCCAATGTGCTATTGGGTCATAAACGAAGGTACCCCATAAGAGTACGAATACGATCAATGCGCTGAATTTGATTCTGTCAATCAAACCACCAATAATTAGAACTGGTGTAATGATTGCGAAGGTTGCTTGGAACATTGCAAAGAGTTGGTGAGGTACTGTACCTGGCCAACCTTGACTACAATAGTCGCCATCCTTCATTTCATTCATCTGATAAGCATTAGACCAAGTATCTGCACATGGACCTACTTCACCGAGAGGTGCCCAAGCTGATACCATGTTGAAACCAACATAATCTAAGTTACCCATGAATAAGTTTGCGTCAGAATCTATTCCGCCAAATGCTAGTGAGTATCCCCATAGAACCCATTGTACTGACATTAGACCCATTACAATAAGGGTCATACCAAGTACATTGACGATGTTCTTTGATCTGGCTAATCCGCCATAAAAGAAACCGACTCCTGGAGACATGAAGAGTACTAATGATGTTGCTGTTAGCATCCATGCTGTATCACCTGTGTCTATAAGACAAGGTAGCATGCCGCCTTCGCCATCATCATACCAACATTCGTTAGGGTTACCAGTGTAAATTCCACTGGTTCCTTTGACATATCCGTCCATACCATCTTCAACACTTTGTGCATATGCCTGAGACATAGCACCAGTTGCTGTGATAGATACTGCGGCTACAAGTAATAGAGCATACTTGTAGTTCCTAGAATTCATTAAATTTATCGAAATTGAAAATTATTTAAGCATTGAAGACTAGAAAGCATCCAAAAAAGTAAATTATTATATTTTAGTATATTCTGATACTAACATAAAATATGAATATTGTGATAAAGGTGAGTAAATGAAAGTCAAATCTGATACGAAACTAGCAATTTTTGATACATTCAAGACAAAAGGTAGTGATCTTACTGGAGAAGCAAATAGGCAGAGAGCGATCATCGCAATACTTGGTAGTAATGCAAATCCTGCTGAAAGGACAAGAACAGGGATTTCTCAAAAAATAGCAAAGAAGGCAGATATTGCTTGGAAGAATATCTATTCAGGTATATTTCGCGATCTAGATGAGATCTTACTTCCAATGGGAATTGCCGAAGAAGATGGAAGATTACCTCTGAAAAGAGGACCAAAGGCCTTACAAGAAAAAGGAATTCCCTATTATCATTTAACAAAAAAAGGAATTTTGGTGGCTTTATCCATCAATGATTGTGAAAATAGAGAATATTTACTAAGTGAGTTTTTTGCAAAGTCTGAATCAAAAGAGAAAGAATTTGAGAAAATCCTATCCAGTCTTGTGAAGACAAGTCCGGTTTTCACATTCTCAATATTTCATAAATATGTCAAGGCTTTTTGTGAAAATAAAATTAAAGAATTACTCCCTTTTGAACTATCAAAATTGCAGGATATTTCTGATGAATCTTTGGTTATTCAGAAAGAGATTCTTTCTGCCTTTGTAAAACTATCAAAGCAGGAAAAAGACGAAGCCATCAAATTTTTAGATAAAATTACTTAGAATCTGTTCTCAGAAATAGATCGCCAAACATTAAAATCAGTTGCCTAAGGAGATTGATCGAAATGGGCGGTTCTAAGAATGTCTATGCCTCTGTAAAAGCATACAGTAAACGAGGCAAATTACTTACAAGAGGAGATTTTCAAACACTTGCTGAATCAAGAGATTTAGAGGAATTAATGACCAGAATCAAGAATACCGTGTATGGGGATGCAGTGGCCGATGTTCAAAAACCATATTCATCACAAAGTATTGAATCAGCCCTGAGAAGCAAATTGGCAGATATCCATTATTCTATAGCAAAGACCTCAGGGAATTCCGGAGTACTCGATGCATATTATATGAAATTCATTGTTTCAAATCTAAAGTTAATTTTAAAAGGCAAAATTTTAGGAAAGCCACAAGAAGAGATTGAATCTCATATCAATCTCCATGCAGAAGAATTAATCAAACAAAGAGATGTTGTAGTAAAAGCTCTTGTTGCCAAAGACTTTGAAGAAGCAGTTGCTAGTTTGAATTCAGTTGAATTTGCTGATGAAATTGCAAAGGCCGCAGCATTATACAATGAAAAGAAGAATCTACAAATCTTTGATACATATTTTGATAAAATATTATTCCAACATCTTGCAGGTGCAATGAAGAATTATGCTGATAAAGAAGCAACAAAAATAGTTTCAATGGATATTGACTTTTACAATATTTTGAGTGTAATTAGAGGAAAATTCTGGGGATTGCAAGAAGAGCAAATTCAAGATTTGGTTATTAGTACCAGTCCACCTGCCAAAGAATTGTTAGGAAGAATGATGGCAGCTGCTACAGTCAGAGATGCATTTAATGAATTGTCAAGTACAAAATACAAGGATTTAGTTCCACAAGTTGAAAATGAATTAGATGCAATTGCTGAATTTGAAAGAGCTTTTGAATTGTCAATTTATACTTCATCACTTAGATCATTTACAAAGATGTTTAGCTTTGCAACAATTGTAGGGATTACAAAATTGACCTCATTTGAAATTAGAAATCTGGCAGCTATTGCTTTTGCTGTTGAACAAAAGATTCCAACTGAGACTACAATGTCAAAGTTAATCCTAGAAGAAGAATAGGATTTTTGAAATGTTCAATTTTCCAAAGAAAAAAACTGAAGTTTCTACAGAAGTATTAATCAGATTTATCTGGGTAAGTTCATTTTTAGCCATGATTTTTGCCCTTCCACCTCTAGCATTATTTTTAGGGATTTATTTTGCAACTGGAGAACTAATTATTGGAGCAGTCATTGGTTTTGGCCTCCATTTTGTAATTCTGGCCTTTTCAGGAAGGATTTCCAAGGTAATTACCAAACTAGTGAGCTAAGTATAAGAAGTCAAAAAGGAAAATGATGTATTATGATGGGAGATAGAGATTTTCGAAGTATTGTTGAAAATGCATTAGACTCTATTGGGAAAGAGTTAGAAATTGATATTGATTCAGCAGATATCCAGACAATTCATCTACATGAGGTTGTTCATTGTCTGAGACGCTCATATTATGATAGAATTGATCCTCAAGAGGTTCAAAGAAGGGGTTTCAATGAGCTTCTTTCAGGATTACTTAGAAAATTACAATATGGGAGTGACCCAAAAGAATTTGCTATTGATGATATCAAACTAAAAGGACAAGTCGATATGCTTGTTGATGATTCTATCTTTTTATTCAGAGGTGCAACTAATGAGTTAGAGAATCCTCATTCAAACGATGTGCTATATCTTAATGCCTGTATGTGGATTTATGATAAACCAGATGGAATTATTGTTTACATTACTGGTGATAGAAAAGAAACAACATTTTCAATCTCTAGAAATAAAAAAATGTTTGAGGAAGTAGTCCGACGAGTTAGAGTTCTAAATGATCTTCTTAAAGAGCAAAAAACTCCAATCTTAGAGCCATCAACTGAATGCTCTGAATGCCAATATTATGAAAGATGTTTCATGAAAAAGAAGAACACCAAACAATTAGATCTAGCAGAAATGTTAGGATTTGGTAACAAGAAAGATTAGTGAAAAATTAGAAAAATGTTGTAAAGGAAAAATTCCTTTGTTTAATCGAGTGGTTCCGGATGTCCTTTACCACGAAGAGCGAAACACACTACTGCGAGTGCAATTGCGACTCCTGCTGCTGCGCCAAATGCGGCCATACCTGCTTCTGCCATTTGATAAAAAACAATGAAACGGGCTTTTATAACTTTGCCAATATTTTTTCTCTAAAAACATATTATCATAATTTTTAGATTTTATGATACTATTGGATTCATTTTTCAAATTCAAAATCAAGAGTGTTTTCTTGACCGCTAGTCATTGAACTTAGATTGTAAAAGACAGTACCAGATACTCTCCATGAATTATTATCATCCTCAAATGCCTGCCATAGATCGGCTGTGTTTCCAGTATTTTTTATGGTTTTAGAATCTTTGAGAACAATTGAATTTTCACCAAGTAGTGTATAGTAATTTGAACCAAATTCTACCATTCCTTGAGGCCTACTACCTATTTCACCACCAATAATTTGTTCGGTTTCAGAATAACTTGTTTCAAATAATTGGTAATCCATTGTTTGTACAATCATAGCACGTGGATTTGGATTTGATATTTTAAATGCTAAATCAATAGTAACTGAACGTTCTGAGATTTTATCTATTGAAATATCTACTAATTCAATTTGAATAGGTTTCGCTTGTGGAATAATTTGATTAGTCGTATTATCTTCTGAATTAGGAATGATAATCGTAGGTCCTGTTAAAAGAATTCCTCCCAAAATTACAGCAAGTGCTGCAACTGCGGCACCAACAAAAATTTTAGGATTCATATTTTTTGCATTTCCTCTTGATATCTTAAATGTTGAGATAGTTATTATACCATTGCAAGAAGAAAAAATTATGCAGTATTTTCAAGCAGTACAACAAGGAAAACAAAGAGCAAGTAAATCACAAATGAAAATGTTTGAAGTGGCCGGTTTTGGGATGTTAACATTGACAACCAAAAAAATTGATGGGAAATTTCATCCAGTTGGAGAAGAAGAATTTACTGCAGTAATATCATCGCCAGATGGTCATGTTGCTGTAATAGTAGACAAAGATGGTTTTACAAAGGCTCAATCCAAGGCTGTGGAAAAAGAAGAGGCTCTCTCAATTTACAAAAAACTCAGGGATACAGGGATGTTAGAATATCCAGAAAATCAAATCCAAATTTGGTCTGAAGCCAGGCCAACGATTCAAAACGATATTTCTTAATGCTTATTTTGAAGGAAGAATAATTTCAGTGCCAACATCAGCACCTTTTATTGCCTTTTCAATTATTTTTAAATCTGCTTTTAGAATTCTTGTTTTAATTTTGGATCGCTCAATAATTTTTAGAGCAACAATATCCATTAAATCATAACCACCTGCTACAGAATCTTCATGAACTAACATATTTTTCAAATTTTTCATTTCAATTCGTTTGAATTTTTTTGCTTTTTTGAATTTGTTAGGATCCATATCATAAACTCCATCAACATCAGTTGCATTAAGAAATTGTTCAGCCTTGACTTTTTCTGCTATCAATGCTGCAGTACCATTGGTACTTTGACCAGGATGTAGACCACCAGTTACTACAATTAAACCATCATCAACTGCATGTCTTACTTCCTGTAAAGTAGTTGGAGGATGAGAATATGCTTTACTCTTAAGGGCATAAATCAACAGCTTTGCATTTAATCTTGAAATTTCAATTCCTAGTTCATCAAGAGTAGATTCATCAGCACCTGAGGATCTTGCATGTGAAATATAGTGTCGAGCTATATTTCCCCCACCTGCAATTACAATAGGTTGACAAATTTTACTAATTTTTACTAAAAATGTAGCATAATCTTTTAGCACTTTGACATTATCCATAGCAAAAACCCGTCCAGATAATTTGATTACAATTCGTTTTTTCACTTTAGATCACCAAGGATTGATTTTGCGGCAATTTCAACTTTTTTTCTGTTCTTTTGATGGGTATAGATTCTGAGTATATTCATGAACCCAGAAATAGCGGAAACTACGGGTATTTGAGAAATTGGAAGCTCTTTTGCTGAGGATTTCCCATCCTCATTAGAAATTAAAACGATGGATTTTGACTCATTTTTTGAAGGTGCAAGTGGAATTGATGGGGTTACAGAGCTATCAACAAAAATTTCATGTTCAGCAACTTTGGATTTTTTTGAGAGTTCTGCTCTTAGTTCATTAGTTAGAGTTTTTTTCAAATTTGTTCTACTTGTAAGAATTCGTTCAAAAACACATTTTAACAATTTCCTATTTTGGTAATCTTCAGCAAATTGCCGTGCTCGCTTTAGTTTAGGGGATTTCGAAGAGATCAAAGTTGATAATACGTATTCATCAGTTAGTTTAACAAATTCATCAAGGTTAAAAGATGTGTAACCAAACTCATCATCAGATAGTCTTAAAGCTTCAATAAGCATTACTTCAGCAGCACGAACTGTTTTATGAAAATATACTGCTTTAAACATTTGATATCTTGAATGCATCATTGATTCAAAAGAATACAGTGCTGAACGCTCCAAAGCAAGTTTTTTCTTATGAATGTCAAGTGATTGTGTGATTCTTTTATGATCTACCTTTGCATGTTCTGCACCAGTAAAGTATCCATCTCTTAATAGATAATCCATCATATCAGCACTCAAAGCTCCTGATACAATTTCATTTAGATATTGAAATCGTGATTCCCCAAATGCAATTTTTGCTATTAGTTTTTTATCAAATCCAGTTTTACTTAGTATGTCTCCAATTTCAGAACTTTGAATAATTTTTTTTCCATAATCTTCATGTGAAATTTTTTTTTCTTGAATTATTTCTTCAAACAAATGAGAAAATGGACCATGTCCAATATCATGTAGCAAACCTGCTAGACGTAAAATTTGAATATCATCAGAATTTAGAAATCCTTTCTCATTTAATGCAAATCCAGCTTGACTTGCAATATGCATAACTCCTAAGGAATGCTCAAATCTACTATGTTGAGCAGCAGGATAAATTAGATGTGCACCAGAAAGCTGTCTTATCCTTCTGAGTCTTTGAAAAAGAGGATTATCAATGATGGGGAGTTCATAATCATATACACGAATAAAGTCATGAATCGGGTCTATGATATCTAAATAATTTTTTTTCATAAGCCTAGTTTTTTTGAAAATGTTTTTAAAATTTCTTCATGTACCTTCTCTTTAGGGTTAGATGCGTCAATTATTTTCCAATGTTTCTTTTTAGCAGTAGTACGATAAATTTTGGAGATATTTTTCAAAAATTCTTCATTCTTTTCAAACTTGTCTCTATGAGTTTTTTGTCTACGAAATGATTCTTTTTGTGTAACATCAAGTAAAATAACCAGATCAGCTTTTGGGAGACCTTCATCTAAACTGTCTAGCCATTTTTGCTTCAATCCATTTGCTATTCCATAAACCAAATTAGAATGATAATATCTATTCATGATTAGAACAGAATTTTTTTCTTGTGCTGCCAATATTTCATTTAGTTTTTCCCATCTGTTTGCAGCTAATAGACAATGAATGACTTGTGGTGGAAATTTTCTTTTTCCATCTAGATATTTTCTAATTTCTTTGCCTATCGGCGTTTTATAGTCAGGGAAATGAAATAGTTTAGTTTTGATCTTTCGTTTTTTTAGGGCTTTTTCTAGCATCGTAGATTGTGTTAGTTTTCCAGCCTGATCTCCACCTTCAATTACAATAATCATGAGTTATCAAAACAGAGAAATTAATTAATTAAAAATCTATCAAGGTTTATAACCAAAAATTGAGCATATAACACAAAATGGGACTTGTCAAAGAAGTTATCAAAGAAATTGGAAATAAATCCAGAGAATTCTATGAATTTGTTTTACCACCAATTGACATGTACCTAAATGAAAAGAATTTAAAAATTGTAATAGATATTCCAGGATTTTTAAAAAAAGATATAGAATTGTCCCTTTGTGGAGATATTCTTTCTATTAATGCTAAAAAAATTATTGATGAAAAAGAATCAGAATCATTAATTTCAAATCAAAGACCAAATATTATCGATAAAAAAATTAGACTTCCTATAGAAATTAACCAAGGAGAAGAGAAGATAGAATCTGCAAAATATGATAATGGAACTCTTACAATAATTATCCCTATAACAAAAAAGGGAAAAGATATTCAGATTGAATAATTAGAATTTTCTTAAAAAAACTGAGGCTGTCATAATAATACCAGATGTAATCATTCCCATAATTCCAAATGGTTCGTTTGATTGGAATAAAATAACAGAACCAATAAAAACTCCAGATGCAAAAATACTTCCACTTAGTAATAAAACAGGTTTTTTATTTTTCATTAAAATTTTGGATTCATCCATAAATTTCTGTATCTCTGGTCCTAATCTAATAGCAGAATCAATTGATTTAGAGAAATTATCAAATGAGATCTTTAATTCTTCCACATATGCTCTTGGAATAAGATTCTCTTCTTGTAGAATATTTTTTAACACTTTAACAAATTTAAAATCAACATCATGTGTTTTGTAAATCCCTTCAATTATTGAAGCCATTCTCATGTATAGTGCCAAATTCTTGGGCAATACAAATGGGAATTTACTCATTGTTTGATTTGCAAGTTCCATTAAACTTTGAACTTCCATTTCATCAGGTTTATTTCCATGCATTGCACGAATTGATAACTCAATTCCTTTTTCAATTACGGTTCGATTGTATCCAGGAGTTAGCATAGAGAGATCATTCATAGCATTAACTACTCTTGGGGGATTTTTTTCAACTAATGCAAGATAAAGTCTAATCAGTTTAAAGCGTGTTTCATTGTTTATTCTTCCAACCATTCCATAGTCATACAAAATCAATTTTCCATCATCAGTTACGGAAATGTTACCAGGATGAGGGTCTGCATGAAAAATTGAATGTTTTAGAAGCATAGTAAAAAAGACCTTATGAACGTCAATTACGAGTTGTTCTCTATCAATTCCTAGTTCATCAAGAGCTTTAACGTTTGTGACCTTAATTCCTGGTAAATATTCCATAGTTAGAACATTTTTTGATGAAAAATCATCATAAACTGCTGGTACTATGACATTGTTTGAAGTTTCCATGTCTTTTTTAATTTTTTTAAGGTTTTCTGATTCGTTAGTATAATCCATCTCTTCATGAATTGTTTCAATAAATTGTGAAAGCATAGCTTTTGCAGAATATCGTAAATTTGGATCAACAAATCTTAATGCAAAAGGAAGTACTTTTTTTAGAACTTTGAGATCTTTTGCTACAATTTTTTCTATTCCAGGTCTTTTGACTTTAACAACTATTTGCTGACCAGAAATTGTTCCTCGATATACTTGTCCTAGTGAAGCACCTGAAATTGAATGAGGATTGATTTCATCAAATTTATCAGAAATTGGTCCAAGGTCGTTTTCAATTATTGGCTTTACTTGATCAAAGGGTGCAGGTGGGACACTATCTTGTAATTTTGAAAGTTCTTCCAAGTAGGGCTGTGGCAGAATATCTGCTCTTGATGAAAGCCATTGACCTAATTTGATGTAAACAGGTCCTAATGAAATGAATGTTTCTAATACCTTTCTAGCATTTTTTCTAAATTGTTCTGAATCAATTTGGTTTTTTTCTTGGCTAATCCATTTCTTTCTATCTTTACGTAAAGCTAGTATTGACGGAAGCAGTTTAAAGAGGACTTGAATTGTTCTAGTAGTTGACATAATATTTACTCCAAATAATTTTTAATTTTTTTAGTCGTTGTATATCCTAAATATCCTGAGATTATTGAAGATACTAACCTAGTAGTTAAAGATAATTTTTTTGAATTCTTATTCTGAATTTTTTTTGCTATGTGTGAACCACCAAAAATAGCACATGCTAAACCAATCAAAACTTCTGGTGCATCATAAACTAAATGTCCAATAGGATCTTTTCTAGGATCAATTCTATCATTATGAATTAAAAATTTATCATCATATTCTCTAATGTGTAAATTCCCATAACGGTATTGTCTTTCTGCTCCATTTTTTTGTCCAAGGAATGTTTCTTCAGCTTCTTCTAGCATGAATTCACGTAATTCCTTTGGGACTTCAATCTCATCCCCAGGCATAAGGGCAAGATCTAGTAATTGCTTATAATCTTACGGTATGGGATATGAGTAGTCTAAGACCAAAAACGAATTGTGTTTTGGTGACGACTGATAAAATAATTATAAAATAGCATATAGATCTCACTGATAATTTCTACGTGTATCTTTTATTCAAATAGAATTAATTTTGTTCAAATAGATAGGATGAAGGCTTTTCATTAAAAAAGACCTTACACCATCTATTGTATATTAAAAATAAGATTTATTTCAGATTATTTTTTGTGAATAATACAAAACTAAGTGAAAATGCAATTAACATCAAAATACCCGGTACATATGCATAATTGAATCCCATTCCAGGGTGAGTTTCTTGATGATAGTAATTTACTAGAAAAGTTACAACTAACATAATTACTCCAACAATTGTTAGTTTTTGGTGTTTTTCCATTAAAAATAAAATTATTAGTAACTATATGAATTTAGGAAATTTTACAATAGTGGTGTTGTAATAAATCCAACAATACTACCTGCTAGAAAGAGGAAAATGCCCTTTGCCATACCCAATCTTACTTCCCTAAGATATGATATAATTGTGATCTAAATGTCCCAAAAATGGAAATATCTAATGGTTATGGATTGGATTCCATTTGAGACAATTTTGTAATTACTTTTTCCAATTCTGCTTTGTTTTCTTCAATTACTCGTTTTATTACTTCAATCTCTTTGTTAATTTGATCTAAATGAACATCATCAGAATTTTTGATTTGGCTCTCTAGATCTTCTAATACTTGATAATTATACTGATTAATTTTTTCTAATTCATTTTTGTATTTCTCTAATTTATCATATTGACTAGAAATTTCTGGAACATCAAGATATTCTGGAGTCGTTAGAAAACCTAATGAAATTACTACACTGCCAATTGATAAAACTGCAATGAGAATGATAATTGTTAATCTCAATTTAATTAATCCTTAATTCTTGGGTTTAGATTTAAAAATTATCAATTTGCCTCAATTTGAGCTTTTTTACGCCTACGTATCATGTAAAATGCAGCTGCTAATACCAAAATGATTGGAATAATAATCATTGTAGGATCCATTTCATCCTCATTATCGTTTGATGGTTCAGTAACAGTAATTGTTTGATCCTGAGTTAAAAATATCTCATCTCTAGTACTATCTTTGTATCGTACTGTTATCGTGATGTCATGTTCGCCATATCTTGGCTCTCCATCAAATTCAATTGGAACATTAAATGGAACAGGTGCATCAATCTCAATTTCATCAATAAATTGAGTTGATGGTTTGATATTAGAATCACCATTAGGTTCAATAGAAACAAAACCAAATAGTCCATCTTGATTTCCTTCATTAATAATTTCACCAATTACCATTTGTGTACCGGATAATTCAATTACATCTACATTGAAAATGGTCAAATCAATTAATCCCTTAATGTAAAAATCAACAATTTTTGAAACTTGTTGCAAGTCTCCATGTGCATTATAATATGAAATAGATAAAGGAAGTCTTAATGTGTCGCCTTTAAGTGATTCAGGTACATACACTGTTGCAGTAAGATATCTTTTTGATTTTGCATCAATATTTCCAACATCCCAGCTTGATTCTAAAATTACAACATTTTCAATGTTGGTAGTTGATGATGATGTAGATGCAAGTTCTGTTTGGGTATTTGTTGCAACAATATCTACACCGGAAATTTGACCTGTACCATCATTTGCAATTTCAATTACTACATCATTAGTTTTTAAAGAAGTTAGGAATGGTTGTATTGCTTTTACATTGATTACGCTATCTCCAGTAATCTTAAAATCAAAATTAGCAAATGCTGTTCTTACTCCAGATTCTCTTAATCTAGAGTAATCGACTTTTGCAGTTCCAGGATATTGTTGGATTTTTGTATTTTTATCAATATTTACAAAAAATGTCAAATGGAAATTCTCACCTGCCAGTGAATTTGAGTCACTATCAGCAAACATTACTGAGCCTGGACCATCTGATGAAGAGAATCCAAATGGCAATGATAGTTGTCCTCTAATTCCAGTAATATCCTGAGTGCCTACATTAGCAAACACTACTGTAAAGGGCACGTTACTATCTCCGCCTTTTACTTCAATTTTTTTATTAAGAGTTCCAAAATATGCATCTAGGAATTTTACATCCCCATAATCTCTTTCAAATGGCGACTGACCAAATCCTCCCGATGTAATTTGTGCAAAAGAATTCTCAAAAATGAATGGTAAAAATCCAATTACAAATAATGATAAAATGATTGTAAATTTCATTGTGCAGTTATCTCCATTTCTGATGGAACATCACCTTGAAAGGCTTTACCATCTTTTATTGTGATTACTCTATCAACTTCACCAAAATGTTCTCTATCGTGTGTAACAATGATAAATGTTTGATTTAGTTTTTTTGCCATTGATTTCATAAGATCAACAATTTTTTGTGAAGTAACTGAATCAAGATTTCCAGTTGGTTCATCTGCTAAGACAATAGAAGGTTTATTGATTAATCCCCTTGCAATAGCCACTCTTTGAGCTTGACCGCCAGATATTTTGTTTGCACGCTTGTGTATTTGATCTTCAAGACCAACCACTCTCAATAAATCAATAGCATCTTTTTCTGCAGTACTACTAGCACCTGCAATTTGTACTGGTAGTAATACATTTTCTAAAACTGAAAGATCAGAAAGTAGATTAGAAAATTGAAAGATAAATCCTAATTTTTTATTTCTAAATGATGAGACTTTATCATCATTAAGAGATGTAGTATTTGTTCCATCAATGAATACCTGCCCAATTGTTGGAGAATCTAATAATCCAATCATGTTTAGTAATGTAGATTTTCCCGAACCAGAACTTCCAACAATTAAAACAAATTCTCCCTGTTTAATTGAAAAAGAAACTTCATCAAGAGCCTTGACCTGATTGTCTGCTTCCCCGTAAATTTTACTGAGGTTTTTGATTTCAAGTACACTAGACAGTTCTCATGGCCTCCACAGGTAACAGCTTTGTAGCTCTATACGAAGGGTATAGAGAGGCAATTATTGCAAGAGCAAATGACATTAAGGCAGTCTGAATTATTTTTTCCCAATTATATGATACCTCCAATGGTAGACTGTTATTGAATGACATCTTTGTCTCCTTAGCATAAAATGTATATCCTAATCCAGTAGCAGTTCCCACACCAGCACCAATTGCTCCAATTATCATTCCTTGGAAAATGAAAATTATTAGAATATCTTTTCGTTTAGCACCTATAGAACGCATGACACCTATTTCTCTAGTTTTTCCATTAACTAACATCATCTGAATTGTAACAATTGCAAATGCTGATGCCATCATTCCAAAATAACCTATCATGTTAATCATTGCAATGCCTGATCTAAAACCTGCAAGTTGTTGTTCTGCAGATTCTTCAATAGTTTCAGCAAGAAAATCATCATTTGGAAATGATCTTAAAAAGAATTCTTTAACTTCAAAAGCTTTTGATGGATCATTTAATTTTACCATCAATGATCCTGTATCCCCAGGTCTATCCATCATATCACGTAATGTATCAATATGTATAACTGCTGTATAATCAAACCCTTGACCACCAGGTGATTTAGCAATTCCAGATACAGTAAATCGTCTTATATCATCTTGACCATATCTATCAACCACTAGAACTTTGACACTATCTCCTACTTGAGCTCCTCCAAGATCATTAGCAACATTAGAACCCAAAACAATCGAATTTCTTGAGAAAACATAACTTCCATCGGCAATTGTTTCATGAACTGTGGACGCTCTAATATCACGAAATGGATCAATCCCAACTAATGGTACTCGGGTTTCTTCAATTAATTTTCCATTTTTTGTCATATTCATTTCTGCCGTCGATGAAAGCCGCGGAGTTGCAGCTTCAACATATGGAATTCTCTCAAACCAATTTACAAGAGACAGATCAGATTTATCGATAAAATCAGCTTCATCAGTTACAAGAATATCACCATTTCTATAATCACTGATATCTCTAACAATTGCATCAAACAACCCCTGAAAAATTACAAAGTTTACATGAATTACTAAAATGCCAATAGTTACTGCTAGAACAGCACCAATCAAACTTCCTTTTTGATTGAATAGCATTCTTTTTGCAAGTTTAATCCTATAATCCACGAATCTGTTAAAAAAGTCTAATATTTAATGTCTATGATGTATAGTGCTAACAGTATAGACAATTTTATAACATATTAGTAATTTCTATATTTTATGGAGACAGTTTAGGTGATATAATGGACAATTTAGATATTAAAATTCTAAGCAAATTATTGAATAATTGCAGAGAATCTGACAGACAAATTGGAATAGAACTTGGAATATCTGGAGGGGCAGTTAGAGCTAGGATCCGAAAAATGCAAGAAAAGAAGATTATTGAAGAATTTTTCATCAAGGTTGAGCCTCCGGTTTTAGGTTATGGTGTTTTGTACTTTGTTGTATCTGGGGAAAATATTACAGAGATTTTAGAACAAGCAAGTCTTGTGGGTGATCCATATTTTGTGGTTCCATGTGTTGGAGGAATTACAGTCTGTGGCATATCCATAAAAGAAAACATTCAACAAAAAATAGAACTTGCAAAAAAATTAATGAAAGATGTTCGAGTTTTATCTATTTTTGAAGCAGAGAACCCCGGATTTAGTTCAAATCTTACAAAAACAGATTTAGAAATTCTAGAAGAACTGATTAAAAATCCAAGGCAAAAGATTGAGCAAATTGCAAGAAATACAAATATGTCAACAAAAACAATTACTCGATGCATAGATAAATTACATGAAAACGATGGTATTCAATTTACTTTAGTTTATGATCCTAAAAAAATTGAAAATTTTATTCCACATGCAATACTGACATGGATAGAAGGGGATCTTAAAGAAACATTAGAAAAACTGAACAATTTATTTTCAGATTCATATCTACAAATACCCTTTATTGCAAAAAATCAGATTGTTTTGTTCATGTATAGTAATAACATATACAAAATGGATGAATTAACACAGAAAGTAAGAAATGTAAAAAATGTAAAATCAGCAGATTTATTCATTCCAAAAAAAATTTCATTTTACATTAAATGGATAGAAAAAGCTATTATTGATTTCAAAAAATATCCAAAATTACATTTAACATATCAAACAAATTAAATACGAATAATTTTTCATATACGTATGAAAGAATCAAAGATTTATGAAGGAAAAATTTTAGGTCTTAGTGTTTATGATGGAAAAATTGAAGGGAGAAAAGTAAAACGAGAAGTTATCAAACATAGAGGTGCAGCAGCAATGCTTGCTTTTGATGAACAAAAAAAACTAATCCTAGTAAAACAACATAGATTTCCACATGGATATGTTTTAGAAATTCCTGCAGGAACATTAGAAAAAAAAGAAGAACCTGTTAAATGTGCATTTAGAGAATTAGAAGAAGAAACAGGTTATAGAGCCAAAAAAATGACTCCTTTGATTACTTATTATCCCTCAATTGGCTATAATTCAGAGATAATTCACTGTTTTGTAGCTTCAGGATTAAAGAAAATAGCAGAATTAAAACTTGATGAAGATGAAATTTTATCCGTAGTGAAAATGGATTTTAACAAAGTTCTATCAATGATTAAAACAGGAAAAATTCAAGATTCAAAAACAATATGTGCAGTTTTAACATATGCAGCAAAGAAAAAATTATACTAATTATTCATTATAAATTGGTTGCACAAGATCTGCAACATCAGCCCATGATTGTGCAATCCTTTCAAACATGTAAAGTAAATCAAGGAAATCTAATGGGATTTGTTTTTTATTTCCTAATGCAGTTCGAAGTAAACTAAGTTTTTTCTCGTATTGTTTATGTAATGAAATTGCTTCAATAGCTAAAAGTCTATCAGGTTTAGTAAATGCATCTATAGATTTTTCTGCAAGTTTATTAAAATCACGTACTACATCATAGATTTTTTTAGAATATTCCTTTGATAAAGAAAAATTAAATATGAAATTTGAAAGTTCAACTATTGAATCACCTGCATTTTCAAGAACATTTGCTGCAACCCTATAATCAAGTACATCAATATTTTCTAAATTAAATGCATTAGCTAATCTTCTATCAACTAAAGTACTACGAATTAAACGTACAAGTAAAAAATATTGTCTGTTTACTTCAACATCTCGTTTTGACAATGTTTGAAGATTAGATTTGTCATCTGAAATTAAACCATTTAACACGTCATCATACATTCCAAGAGCAATTGAACTCATTCTTTTGAGAATTTTTGCAGGGTTTAGAGTTGTTGCATCCAAAAGAAATTGCATGTTAATGTGAGATGCATCTTCTTCAATGATTTCCATCCCAACTAATCGTCTCATTGAATTACGAATTTCTTCTCTGTCTTTACCTGGGATAATTGATTTAGAATTAATTTCAATTACATCATACCCTAAAAGATATGCACCAGTGATGTTAGCTACAATGTTTTCTTCTTTAGGTAGTGGGTATGATATTACAAGTTCTTTTGTTGGACGAGTCTCTTTATTGAGAGAAATAGAAATGCTATCTTGACCAGTTTCTAGCTCAACTTGACTACTTTTATCCAAACTATTTGCATCAACCCATTCCTTAGGTAATGATACAAGTATGCTGCTTCCAATTTTTTGTAGGCGTCGAACAAATTTAGTCAATTTATACTAATATAATTAATTTAAGCCATATTCTTATATTTTGTGTAAAATTTAAACTCAGATCAGTGGAGGCTACAGCATTTTGTCCAGCACATATCACAGGTTTTTTCAAAGCACATTTAGAAGACAGTCAAAATAATTTAGAAAATTTAGGTTCTATGGGAGCAGGATTCTCAATTAAACAAGGGGTTACAACTAAAGTAAAAATTCAAACTAGAGATAATCAGGAATCAAATTTTAAAATTATTACAAATGGATATCAATCAGATAAAACTGATGTTTCAGAATATGTACTAAATGAATTTTTGAAGATAGGTGATTTTTCAAATAAATTTTTTACGATTCACCATGATATATCAATTCCAGTTGGATATGGTTTAGGATCAAGTAGTGCAGTAGCATTATCTTTATCGTTTGCATTAGATCAAGCTCTTAAAACAAATTTAGATAGAACAATGATTGGACAAATAGCACATAATGCAGAAGTAAATTGTAAAACTGGTTTAGGTGATGTATTAGCATCATATCATGGTGGATTTGAGATTCGTGTAAAACCAGGAGCTCCTGGAATTGGACATGTTGAAAAAATTGATACAGAAAAGATTTCTATTCTTATGATTTGTTTTTCACCAATATCAACAAATAAGTTCATCAAAGAACGTTTGTCTCAAATAAATGGATTGGGAGGAAAAATGGTAAACAAGTTATTAGAAACAAAAAATTATGAACATTTTCAGGACATGTCTTTAGAATTTGCAAAGTATGTAGATGTCATGACTCCTAGAATGCAGAAACTAGTCAATGAATTATCAGAGAATAATATTAAATGTGGTATAGCTCTTTTTGGGGAAACAATATTTTCAATGATTCCACAAAAAGAAGAATCTAAAGTGCTAGAAATTTTACAAAAATATTCTGATGGTATAATTATTAAATCAGAATTAGATAAAAGTGGAGCAAGAGTACTTTACAATTAATTTAAAATGATGACATTAATTCCTAAATCTCATCCAAGAGCAAAATCATTACTAATTCGTGAAAAATTAGTAGATGGGTTTGATAATGGACTAGTTGCAAAAGAAGGTCTCTTGGCTCAAGGTAGAGGTGAGGCTTTTGATTATCTATTAGGAGAAAAAACAGGCAAGGCAGCAACTAAAGCTATCAAGGCTGCAGCAGCACAGTTACTAGTAGCAAAATCACCTGTAATCTCTGTAAATGGCAATATTGCAGCAATATGTCCAAAAGAAATTGTAAAATTATCAACTCAGGTTAAAGCAAAACTCGAGGTAAATCTATTCTATGCAAATCAAAAAAGAAAACAAGCAATAGTTAAAACTC
Organism: Candidatus Nitrosopumilus sp.; assembly: GCA_024644105.1. Classification (GTDB taxonomy): domain Archaea; phylum Thermoproteota; class Nitrososphaeria; order Nitrososphaerales; family Nitrosopumilaceae; genus Nitrosopumilus. Next base: position 18,088 of record JAHELP010000001.1, read on the forward strand.
TTAAAAAAAATGGAGCAAAGGAAGTTTTAGGCACTAAAATAAACTCATCAACAAAATTATCAGGTATTGACTCAGCAAGAAGAATTGTAGATAAAGATGGAATTTTTGTTGCAGATGTAGTAGTTGTACCTTTAGAAGATGGAGATAGAACCATGGCACTTAGAAAAGCTGGAAAAATTGTCATAACATTTGATCTAAATCCTCTATCAAGGACCTCCCAAACTGCAAATATTACAATTGTAGATAATGTTACAAGAGCAATTAGTTTGTTAATAACAGAATCAAAAAAACTTTCAAAAAAAAATCAAAAAAGTCTTTTAAAAATTATTAGTAATTTTGATAATAAAAAAAATCTTACAGATAATATTATTCAAATAAAAAATAATTTAACAAGGAGAGCAAAAATTGCATAAAACAGTTCAAGATATTATTAATATGAAAAAAGAGAAAAAGAAAATTTCAGTTATTACAAGTTATGACTATACTTTAGCATCATTATGTGATAAAGCGGGAATTGATGTATTGTTAGTAGGAGATAGTGCAGGAATGGTAATGCTTGGATACGAAAATACAATTCCAGTTACAATGGATCATATGTGTATGTTTACAGAAGCTGTTAGTAGAGCTAGAAAAAATTCTTTATTGGTGTCAGACTTGCCTTTCATGTCATATCAAGCAAGCATAGAAGATGCCATAAATAATTCTGGTAGATTAATAAAAGCAGGTGCTGATGCTGTAAAACTGGAGGGAGGTTCAATTATGGCTGAAACAATTAGTGCCATAGTAGATGTGGGAATTCCTGTAATGGGTCATATTGGATTACAACCTCAAACTACAATGCTTTCAGAAGGATACAAAGTTCAAGGTAAAACAAAAGATACTGCAATGAAGTTAATTGAGGATGCAAAAGAGCTTGAGGATGCTGGAGTTTTCAGTATTGCTTTAGAAATGGTTAGTCATGAAGTTGCTCAAATAATTTCTGAAACAGTTAGTGTACCTATCATAGGTATTGGTTCAGGAGTAAACTGTGATGGACAAGTATTGGTGGTTCAAGATTTACTTGGTATGTATGACAAAATTAAACCAAAATTTGCTAAGAGATACATGAATTTGTCAGAAGATATTGTAAAATCACTTGAAGATTATAGAAAAGATATAGAATTAAGCAACTTTCCTACAAAAGAAAATTCATTTTCTATGAATGAAGAAGAACTAAAGAAATTACGTGAACAACTTGGTAGTTAAAAAGAAAATCCAAAAAAAAGATCATCCATCATTGGATATAGTTAGTTCACATGGAGTTGAATTATCTGGGAAAAAAATTGTACTTTGTGTAGCAGGGAGTGTTGCTGCCTACAAAGCAATAGAACTTGCTAGATTGTTAATGAGACATGGTGCAGATGTAAAGTGTGTTACAAGTAATGCAGTAACAAAATTGATTCAACCTGAATATTTCAAATGGGCTACAGGAAATGATGTAATTACAAAACTTACAGGTGAATTAGAGCATATTAGATTAGCAGATTATAATCAATCTGATCTAGTAATTGTATATCCTGCAACTGCAAATACATTAGGAAAATTAGCAAATGGTATTGATGATACACCCGTTTCAACAGTACTTACTGTAGGTTTTGGATCTAAAATTCCCATTTTGATGTGTCTTGCAATGCATGCATCTATGTATGAAAATGCAGCAGTAAAAAAGAATATTAATTTTCTAAAAAATAAAATTGAGTTTCTTTCTCCTCAAATGATAGAAGGTAAAGCTAAATCACCTGAACCAGAAGATGTTTTAGAAAATGTATTAAAAAAATTTGGATTCTCATCTAAACTAAAAAATAAAAAAGTGTTAATGACTGCAGGTCCCACAATTGAACAAATAGATCCAATAAGAGCAATTACAAATCAGAGTTCTGGAAAAACAGGAGTCAGTTTAGCATATGAATTAATTTCTGCAGGAGCTAAAGTAACTTTAGTTTATGGACCAGGAAAAGAGAAACCACCAAAAGGTGCAAAAATAATCAATGTTTTATCAAGTAAAGAAATGCAAGAAGTAGTAAAATCAGAGCTAAAGAAAAAATTCGATATTGTGATAATGGCAGCAGCTATTGCAGATTATGTTCCTACCATTCAGAGTAAAAAGAAAATTAAAAGTTCAAAATCAAATTTGAAAATTAGCCTCAAGAAAGCTCCTAAAATCATAGATCAAATAAAAAAATATCAAAAAGACGTACTATTAGTAGGATTTAAAGCTGAAACAAATCTAACAAAAACTGAATTAATCAAATCAGCAGAAAAAAAATTAAATGAATCATCTGCAGATATTATAATTGCAAATGATGTCGGTTCATCTAGATATATAAAAAATCCTCAAAAAAACCAGATCATTATTGTAGATTCAAAAACAAATATTATTTCAAAATGGATGGATAAAGAAAAAATTTCCAAACTTATTAAAAAAGAAATAGAAAAGAAAATTAAATGAAAAAATCTGAATTAAAAAAATTGGTTGCAGAATATAAAGAAACAAAATTAAAATTTCAAAAATCAAATAATTATAAATTAAAAGAAAAGATTGCTGAAATTGAGCATAGATATTATCATGAAACTGGTAGAATATTAAAAATAGAATCAAAAGAGTTTAGATAAAATAGATCAATAACAAAGTGAAAACATACATGAAATTCATTCCTTCAGAATACAAGCAACGAAATATGAAAATTTGGAATGAAGTTGCACCTAGATATCATAAACGATGGGCAAGTGTCAATAAAGGACCATTTCAAAGTACAAAAAAACTAGTCAACTTGGTAAACATCAACAAGGGTGATTCAGTTTTAGATGTTGCATGTGGTACAGGAGTAGTTACAAATGAAATTCAAATGAAAATAGGAAAATCAGGATTTGTTGTAGGGGTTGATACTTCAAGTGCAGCAATTAAAATTGCAAAAAAGTGGAATGGAAAAAAATCAAATGTAAATTTTGTAAATACAGATGCTGAAAAATTTTCATTTTCAAAAAAATTTGATATTGTTACTTGTCAATATGCTTTGTTTTTTTTTCCAAATGCTCAAAAAGCATTAAAAAATATGAAAAATAGCCTCAAGAAATCAGGAAAAATAGGGATTTCTGTACATGGGAGTAAAGAAGCTGTTCCTTTCTTTAGCAGTATTATTGATTCCGTTACCAAGTATATTCCAGATTATGTTCCACCAGACTCTCCAGATCTTGATAGATTTGGAACAAAATCAGCTTTAAGAAAAGAAGTGAGCAAAGCAGGATTCTCAAAAATTATTGTGAAAGAATTTGTTTTTCAGTATAGTCCAGGAAAATTTGAGGATTATTGGAAAAATTATCTAAAATACATTGCAAAACCTCTGAAAGAAAAACTAAATGAATTAGATTATAAAAAAAGAAAAGAATTGAAACAGTTAGTCAAAGCGAAAACATTACAGTATACCAAAAAAAGTGGAGAGATTGTATTTCCTTGGCAAGTTTTAATTCTAAGTGCAAAAAACTAGAGAATTAGAGAGAAATGGGTAAAGAAAAGAAGAAAAAGGAAGATAAGCCAAAAAAGAATGATTTTAAGTCATTTCTAAAAAAGAGGGCCCCAATCTATCTTGCATTAATTGCAATGTTTGTAGTATTTGTAATTCCTGAAATGACAAAGGGAACTTTGGAAAAAAGTTTTCCTGAATTCTCAGCAGAAGAACAACAAGTAATAGATATTTTGATGAAATATGATGGCCCAAATAATTCAGGTCTAACTGTATTGGAAGCATTAGAGACTAAAATAAGTGAAGAGTATCCTGATGAGAAAATTTTTGATAATAAGAAAACTAGTATAGATATAAAAATATCAACTGTAAATCCTGATGAATTTAAAGTATTACTAGATTTTAAATCTCACAAGGGAGAAATAAATTATGATTGGAATGTAAATGTAGTCTCAGAAAAAATTGATTCAAACAATCCAAATTCTAAATATATAATTGATCTTGTTGACTATTATGACTAGGCTCAAATTGTAACTAAATCTTTAGTGAATTTGTGCATTACAATTGGTTTTTCTTTTACAATTAATGAATCCTCTATCCTAATTCCAAATTTATTTTGAATATAGATACCTGGTTCTACTGTTATTGCCATATTTTCTTTTAATTTTGTGTTACTTCTATATGATACAGTTGGTAACTCATGTACTTCTAAACCAATCCCATGACCTGTTGAATGAATAAAGTATTTACCATAATTTTTTTCTTCAATGTATTTTCTACATGCAAAATCAATATTTTTACAATCAACATTTGGTTTTACAGCTTTTAATCCAAGTCGTTGTGATTCTTTTACTATTTCATAAGCTTCATTTGCTTGTGATGTAATTTTTCCTAATGCAAATGTTCTAGTGGCATCAGAAACATATCCTTTGTATCTTAAAGTAAGATCAGTAACTACAAGATCACCTTTTTTGAATTTTCTATTTGTAACTTGAGCATGTGGAAGTGCTCCATTTGGGCCACCAGCAATTATCAATGGGTTTAAAGTCGATTTGTATCCAGTGTCAAACATTTCTTGTTCCATTGCATATGTCATCAAAATTGTCTGTAATTCTGATTCTTTTTGACCTACTTTCATCTTTTTTGAACAAATTTGGAACATTTCATCAATGATTTTTGAAGCTTTTTTGAGAATTTTTATTTCTTTTTCATCTTTGATTATTCTAGTATTGTAAAATGGTTCAGTTGATGATTTAATTTTTGGAATTGATTTTTTTAATGACATCATAATAGAGTAGTTTTGGCAATCAGTACAGACTCTATTTTTCTTAATTTTTTTAATTAATGAAGTTATCAGACCCTCTCCTCGTTCTGCTGTGATGACATCACAATCTTCAGATTCTTCTTTTGCTCTCCCTACTTCTAATTCTGGTGCAATAATCGTAGTTTTACCATTTTTTTCAAGTAAGCCAATTGCTTCTCCCCAAAATCCAGTCATGTAAAACAAATTTTCAGGCTCAAATGTAACCAAAGTGTCACAATCTATTTTTTGAGCATATTTTAGAAGATTCTTTCTACGCTGCTTCATACAGAAACTTGTACATTTCTTAATTTATGTATGATGTAAAGTTTGTATATGGAAAATTGAATCAGATCGCATTGGCTGAAGAGAAAGAAAAGAAGAAAGTAGTTGCATTACTATCTGGAGGATTAGATAGTCAACTAGCAGTAAGAATGATGCAAGAACAAGGCTTTGATGTTTCTGCAGTTGCAATTAAAACTCCATTTTGTGATTTTGATTGTGGTAGAGGTTGTGGTTTTGAAATTAGAGAAAGAGCAGATGATCTTAATGTGAATTTAAAAACAGTTTATCTTGGTGATGAATACATTGAGATGTTAAAACATCCAAAACATGGAATTGGTGCTGGATTTAATCCATGTGTAGATTGTAGAACTATGATGTTTGATGCAGCAAAAAAACACATGGAAGAAATTGGTGCAGAATTTATTATTTCAGGTGAAGTATTAGGTCAACGTCCAATGAGTCAACATGCACCATCATTACACATTATTGAAAATGAATCAAACTTGAAAGGGAAAATTGTTAGGCCATTATCTGCAGGATTACTACCACCATCAGATGCTGAAAAAGATGGTTTGATTAAAAGAGAAAATCTAGGAATGATTAGAGGAAGACAAAGAAAAATTCAAATGAAAATGGCAAAAGAATATGGAATTGAAAATCCACCAAATGCAGGTGGCGGATGTTTGTTAACAGAACCACAATTTGGAATTAAGGCTAAAGATTTGTTTGATCATGTTGAAACACCAACAATAAATGAAATTGATTTATTGAAAATTGGTAGACATTTTAGATTAGATGAAGAAACAAAATTTGTTGTTGGAAGAAACAAGGATGAAAATGAAATGATTAAAGCATTGGCATTACCAGGAGATATTTTATTTGAGGCTAAAGACTACGTAGGACCAATTTCAATTTTACGTGGTAAGAATGCAAAGTTACATGTTGAATTTGCATCAGCAGTAACTTTGAGATATTCAGATGCACCAAACACTGAACAAGGTGTTGTTTCAGTAAAAAATGGAGATTCATCTGAAGAAATTACTACAGAATGTGCAGAAGAGCAATCTTATCTTAAATTTAGAATGTAGGCGTGAAATTTTTTAAAAATTAGTTAAAACTAAGGAAGAGTTTTTGAACAAGTAGATCTCATTTTCAACAAGGATGCAAAAGCAAGAAAATTCCACATATCTAAAGGCTATTACAATTAGGGATATCAGTGATGTTCATTCTATCAAAGAAGATATCAAAAAAAATATGATTTTAATTCTAAGAGTTACACCTTTGGCACAAAAAGATGTGGAGCAACTTCGTAAAGTAGTTGAAGAATTGTATTCTATTGCAAAAGCAGAAGATGCTGAAATTGCAAGATTGGGTGAAGAGAGAATCATAATTGCTCCATCTAGTATAAAGATCTGGAAACCAGAGTACGATCTAAAATAATTTTATAGCTTCTTGAACTTGAGGATAATGTGCAGGTACTTTGTACATTCTTCTAATATTCATTGCAAGATTTTCTGATTTCTTCCTTTCTCCATGATTAACTAACACACGTCGAAGTTTAGGTCTTAGTCTTTGTACAAATGACATTAATTGATTATAATCACTGTGTCCACTAAAACCATCCAATTTTTCAACTCCACAGTTAATTGAGACAACTTCAACTTTACCTTCTTTACCTAACATTGTTGCCTGTTTTGAACCATCCAATACTCTTCTTCCCAAAGTTCCATTTACTTGGTAAGAAACAAAAAGTACTTTGTTCTTTTTATCAGGAGCTATATTTTTAAAATATTCCAATACAGGGCCTCCTTCTAACATTCCAGAGGTGGCTAAGATAATACATGGAGAATTATCTCGCATTGGTTCTTCTCTAGCATCAGCATGTTCGATGTTAGTAAAGTATTCAGAATCAAATGGATTATCATCAGTCTCTAGAATTTTTTGTTTTAGTTCTCTTGCAAGGTATTCAGGATATGATTCATGTATTGCCGATGCCTCTGAAATCATTCCTTCTGTAAATACAGGAGCTTCAACCATCTCACCAGATTTCATATAATGATCTATTACCATCATAATTTCTTGTGCACGCCCAACTGCAGGAATTGGAATTAAGACTTTACCCCCATCTGCTAAAGTATTGTTTACTGCATTAATGAAAGCAGATTCTACTTCTTGTCTAGTTGGTTGAATATCTTCTTTAAGACCATAAGTACTTTCAATCAATAATGTTTCAACTCTTGGAAAATTCCAACTAGCAGCTTCAAACAAAATACTTTTTCCAAATTTAATATCGCCAGAATAAACAAAGTTATGATCACCATTTCCAATATGAAAATGACATAATGCTGAACCAAGAATATGGCCTGCATTTGCAAGTACTAATTTAATATCTGGAGAAATATCGGTAACTGTTCCGTATGGCAAAGTAATTGTTTGACGCATTATTTGTTTCACGTCCCGTTCTGAATAAATTGGAGTTCTACCTTGAGCAGAAGCAACTTTGATTGCATCTAATTGAATTAGATTCATCATGGGTAAAGTTGGTTCAGTACAATAGATTGGGCCTTTGTATCCATATTTACAAAGTGTTGGTAAAAATCCAGTATGATCCAAGTGTGCATGTCCAATTACAATTGCATCAAGTTCATCTAATGTGATGTTTAGAGAATCAAGTCTTGGAAATGCATCCATAGGTGAACGTGCACCAGGATTTATTCCACAATCAATCAGAATCTTACTTTCTGGAGTGGATAGTAGTAACGAAGACCTTCCTACCTGACCAAATCCTCCAAGGGTATAAAGAGAAACTTCTGTCCTTTGAGATAATCTAGGTCTAAAAATTTCATCACCAACTTGTTTTAGCTGTTTACTTCTCTCAGCTGATGCCTGTTTGAGAGTTGCATTTATTGTTTGAATTGTACGTGATGGTATGGTTGTGGCTTTTCTAACGCGTAATCTCCATCCTATTTTTTCTGTAACCTCTGCATGATTGAATTCTTTAGCATTTCTTTGTAATAACCAAGGTCTTTTTGCTTCTATGGATACTTCTCCAGTTGCAGTATCAAAAATTGTTCCTTGTAGATTTGCTTCTTTTGGAACACATTCAGCTATGATTTTTCTTGCTTCATCTTCAGATTTTCTAATTGATTCATCGGTTCTAACAACAATTCTTTTTTTAATAATATTAACAAGATTAGAAATTGTGTCATTGTTTTCCATCAAATAACGTGGAGAATTTGTATAGAGAGCAATTCTTGGTCCTTCATATTCTATTTTTGTGACACTTGCTTCTTTAGGTATACTTTGCAGTATGGTGGCCATTATATTCTGGCTACTAGGAGGTAATTCTTTTTCTTGATATTTTCTTTGCATTAAATCACTAAAGTTCGATGACGGCTTTCTTTTGCTCATCGGTTAATAGACGGAAACCGTCTTTGTCCATAACTGCGATGTTAATACCATCGCCTGTACCAATGTTTCTAACTATTGCGGCTTTAACAGCTCGTAGAGCTACTTGTTTTGCTTCTTCAACTGTAAGATCTTCTTTGTATTCTTCTTCAAGTAAACCATATGCTACTGGAGAACCGCTACCAGTTGTAACATATGATTTCTCTTCTACTGAACCAAACATATCAACATTGAATAATGAAGGGCCAGTTGCATCATATCCACCAAGTAAGATATCAGCCATGAATGGATAGCCTCTGTTTTGATGAAATATCAATGAACAAAGTCTTGCAAGTGAATGAATCGAGATTGAACTCTGTTTTTCAACTCTATGAAGATTAGAATGATAACGTAAAATATCTACTATATTTTGTGCATCTGCAACTCCTCCTGCCAAGGTTAATCCTGCATGCAAATCAATTTGTTGAATTTTCATAGTGTTGTTGTTTGCTATAAAATAGCCTGCACTGGCTCTCATGTCGGCACATAATACGACACCATCTTTAGCCTTGATACCTACAGTGGTAGTCCCATGCAAAATTTTTTCTTCAACGTTATTTGACAAAATACACCTACTAAGATGAAATGAATGGCATCTAACCCTTTTAAATAACTTTTTGATCCCTTGAAATCATAAATAATGACAAAAAATCAAGATCGCATGGTTTCACACACGATGGAATTACCCAGACAAATTGTTGTGGGTGAAAAGAATATCAATGAGTTTGCAGATTTTCTTCAAAGTTTAACTAAACCTAAGAAAGTATCATTAATTTCTGGAATTCATGTAAAAAAAATTCTTAAACAGAAAATTGAAAAATCGTTAAAAAATAAAAAAATTAAATTTGCTTGGCATACATCAAAAGATAATCAGATAAGTACTCTTAAAAAAATTCAGATTGAAGTTAAAAAAGATTGTAGTGATATAATTGCTGGAATTGGAGGAGGACGTTCTGTAGATACTGCAAAAATGGTTGCTTTTAATTTGGATATTCCATTTGTTAGTGTACCTACAGCTGCTTCACATGATGGAATAGCCAGCCCATTTGTTTCAATAAAAAGTGATAAACCTCATTCAATTGTTGCGACTGCACCCTTGGGTGTTTTTGTAGATATTGATATTATCAAAAAAGCTCCTTCTCGATTACTTGCAAGTGGTTGTGGGGATTTGGTAGCAAATATCAGTGCTGTCAAAGATTGGAAATTGGGTAGAGACAAAACTGGGGAATATTATGGAAGATATTCAGCGAATTTAGCAATAATGAGTGCAGATATAGTAATGGAAAAATCAAGTCAATATGCTAAGAAAGGTCTAGATGCTAGAGTAATTGTTGAAGCTCTAATTAGTGCAGGAGTTGCATCATGTATTGCAGGAAGTAGCAGACCATGTTCAGGTGCAGAGCATCTTTTTTCACATGCACTAGATAAAATCGCCCCAGGTAAAGGATTACACGGAGAGAAATGTGGGTTGGGTGCGATTATGATTACAAAACTTCAAGGACAAAATTGGAAAGATATTGTAAAAACATTGAAAGATGTAGGTGCACCAACAAATGCAAAAGAAATTGGTTTGACTGAAGAACAAGTAATAGATGCATTAATGATTGCACAAGATTTACGTCCAGAAAGATATACAATTCTAAAAGAAGTAGAAATGACTGAGAGAAGAGCTAAAAATCTCGCAAAATCTACTAGAGTAATTTAAGCAGTTTTTTGTTCAGGTGCTTTTTCTTTTATTTCAGGTTTCTTTTCCTGAGCTTGTTTGTTGATGTGAGATTCAACAAAATTAACTTTTTCCAAAGTTGGAACGAATTTAAAAATATCTAGTTGAATAAAGTGTTTCATGATTTGTAATCCATCAGCTCGTAAGATATCCTCAGGAATAGTAACGCTTACTTCTTTATCTTTTAGGTCAAAAGCAATTTTTGTGTCCTCAACAGGTAATCTATTTTTAAGAATTCCATCAACTTTATCACTTGGGGAATCTAAAGATTTGATGACATTAACATCAAACAAAATAGTTTTTCCTGCATATCTATGATTATAATCAACTTGAACTCTTCCAGAACCAATAAAACGAATAATTCCTCTTTTATTATCAACTTCAATTGTGTCACCTACTGAAACTTTCTCTGCATCTTCTCCTAATTTTCTAATAGGAATCATTCTAACTTTTCCAGAATCTCTTTCACCAAAACCTTTGTCCGGTGTGACTTCTACTGTAAGCTTATCTCCAACTGCAGTTTTTGCAAGTGCCTCATCAAGTCCTTTGAGAACAGGATAAGAAACTTCACCAATAGAAACTAACTTTGGTTGATACTTGACATTTTGTTCATGAATAGAATGTTTTTTTGCATCTTCTTCAATAGTGGTATCAAAAATTTCCTCAGTATCTTTTACTTTTGCAGTATAATCAACTAAAATTAATGAGCCTTTATCAAATGTCAATGTGATCGGTCTCGAATTTCCTTATATTAAGTTAACAGGGTTTAGAGAGCTTTGAGTTTTTCTTCTGCAGTTTTAAGTCCTGCTTGAGCATCAACATTGAATCCCATCATTGTTAGTGTAGCTGAAATTGCAGAAATAGTTCTCATAACATGATATGGACTAACTTCTCCCATACATCCTACTCTGAAAACTTTACCTTTGAGATTTCCAAATCCACCAGCAACTAAAACTTTGAACTTATCAGCTAATGTGCTTCTGAAAGTTTTGTCTTCAAGACCATCCAAGTAATTTAATGCAACAATTGAGATTGACCGATCTTCTTCTTTAGCAAATGGAGAAAGACCCATAGCACTTAATCCAGAGTATAATGCATCTGAACAAACTTTGTGACGGTTAAAGACATTTTGTAATCCTTCTTCTAACATTACAGATAATGCTTCTCTATATGCATAAAGTAATGGAAGTGCGGGTGTGAAAGGAGTATGTTTTTCTTCATCATAATATTTGAAGTATCTTGCTAAATTGAAATACATTGTAGCTGGTGGATTTTCAATCATGTATTTTTTGGCTTTAGCACTTACAGAAATTGGTGAAATTCCTGGAGGAGCTGCAATTGCTTTTTGTGCACCTGTCATACATACATCAATGTTCCATTTATCAACTGGAAGTGGAGCACCGCCTAATAGTGAGACTGAATCTACAACATAGAATGCATCATTTCTAGATGTTAAATCAGATACCTTATCAAGATAATTTATCATTGTTCCTGTAGAAGTTTCATTGTGAACAACATAGAATGCTTTAACATCCTTATTGTTATCAAATGCTTCTTTTACTTGTTCAAACGTTGCATTTTCTCCTGGTGGAGTTTGAAGTTTTACTACGTTAGCTCCTTGGCCTTCAATTAATTGTGATAATCTATTACTAAATTCACCATTTACAGGCATAATGACTTTGTCACCTTTCTTAACTAAATTCACAACACCTGCTTCTACTGCACCAGTTCCAGATGCAGATAATGCTACGATGTCATTTTTAGTTTCAAATACCTGCTGAGTTTTATCAACAACATCAGTGTATAATTCTACAAAATCATCACTTCGATGGTTAATCATTGGGGCAAGCATTGCTCTCATTACTCTATTTGGTACATTTGTTGGACCAGGAAGCATTGAGAGATATTCCATAAGTTATCTATGAGCAGTTATTTTGGGGTTTATTTATAATTAGAGATTTTTCAAGTGTTCTTTAGCATCAATTTTTTCCAAAAAATTTCTTGTTCCATCAGGTACTAGATCATCCCATTTTTGATCGGTAAGTATCAAATCACGAATATTAGTTCCTGATAGGGATTTTCTGTTTAGAAAAGGAATTGAGAGAACTTGAATATTCCTTTTAGAGTACAAATGTTTTGTCAAGTCATCATTTGAAAAAATTATATCAAATTTTGGTACAATGGTATCTATTTTTTCAATCCATCGTATATGATTATCCAAATCTGGAATAAAATAAATTGAAATTTTCTCTTTCAAATTATTATCAATAGAAGATAGAATCATTTCTTTGCGTTGATCTGCTGTAAATGGATTATCTTTTTCTATAGGTCTGTTGGAACTCCCTAAACCCACCCATAATTTATCAACTTTAGATAATGCAAATTGTAATGCTTCTAGATGACCCAGGTGAAATGGTTGAAATCTTCCTATTAACAGACCATTCATACAAATTATAGTAAATTTCTTTTTAAAAAACTATCATAAAGAGCACAAATCGGAAAAAATTATGGATTTTTTAAAAATTAATGGTGCTCATGGAGAAGGAGGTGGACAAATAATTCGATCAGCTATTACACTTTCATGTATTACAAAAAAACCAGTTCATATAGATAACATTAGAAAAAATAGAAAAGTTCCAGGTCTAAGACCACAACATCTTTCTGCAATTACTATTCTTCAAAAAATTGTAAATGCAAAAGTAATTGGGGCAGAAATAGGTTCAACAGAAATTAAATTTATTCCAGGTAAGATTGAAAATTTGGATTTAGTTGAGGATGTAGGTACTGCTGGGAGCATTCCATTAATTTTACAAGTTTTAATTCCAGTAGTATCTATTTCACAAAAAAAATTAAATCTAAGAATCAAAGGTGGAACAGATGTACTCTGGAGTCCAACTATTGATTATACTCAATGTGTTCTAAAAGAAGCATACACTAGAATGGGAATTAATTTTACATTTGAAGTAAAAAAACGAGGATATTATCCAAAAGGAGGAGGGGAAATTAAATTGCAAATTTCCACATCTAATTTAAAATCAATATCATTTTCTAAAAGAAAAACAAAAAATGTAAAATTAATTTGTTCATTTTCAAAATTATCAAAAGAAAAAATTGAGGATGAAATTAATAAAATTGTAAAAAAATTAACTGATCTTAATTTTATTGTTGATGTAGAAATTAAAGATGAAGAAGCTCTGGATCAAGGGGCAACTCTGTTAGTTTACAGCATTGATGATAGTTCTATTATAGGAATGGATGCATTATTCAATAGTAAAACGGGTAAATTTGATTTAGATATCGAAAATTTTATTACAAATTACTCTATTGACGAAAATTTAGCAGACATGTTAATAGTTCCTACTAGTTTAATTTTAGGAAAGACAATTTTGCCTGTTAGAAAAATTACAAAACATTTAGAGACAAATTTGTTTGTTACATCCAAAATTACAGGCTGTAAATATGGAATTGGTAAAACAAGTTATGGGTATGAAGTAATAATTGAAGGAATTTCAAACTCCTGCATCAAGTAATGAAGCAAAAAATAGAATTGCTACAGATAAAACTACAGTAATTTCGCCAAGTATGATAATTTTTTTTCTTAATTTTTGAATTTCAGGTTCAGGCATTTGGTTTGACATTATTTTTTCTTCAACATCTTTTCGAATTACTCTAACATGAACAGCATATGTAATAATTAATGCAACGACAAGAATTATCTTAATAATTAGAAATGAACCATAACTAGTTGAGACTAGAAGATCAGGTTTAGCAATTAAAGCATGAGAAGTATACAAACCTGTTACCATTAGGATTATCAATGAGGGTACAGCAATTTTGTTAAATCGTTTTCCAACACGAATCATAATTTGCATTCGTTCTTCAACAGAATTGGTCATTGTTTTTAAAAGTGGAGAAAATACAATTCCAATAAATAGAGAACCTCCAACCCAGATTGAAGCAGATATTAGATGAATCCAAGTGATAATTGCTTGCTCTATTGCAGCCATAGTTTATGATATTTTAAATCAAATATTATGTATTTGGATCTTGACAACCTTTTTTAGTTAAACAAATTGGAAATCAATGATTTGGCACTTCAAAGTAAAATGACAGTATATGCAGCAATAGCTGGAGTTTTTGCTTTAATGGGAGGAATTGTTTTCTATGCAAGTCTTGATAATATTGAACTAGATCAAATAGAAATTGAATTAACAAATGTAGAATTAAGAGATGTAAACACTGTAAACAATCAAGCAAAGCTTGAGGTTACATTTTTGGTAAAAAATCCCAGTGATAAAACATTAACAGTTTCACTGATTGATTTCCAATTGTTTGGAAATGGTGAATTATTAGGTTCAGGATTATATTCTACGGCCGATATTGCATTGCCTGGAAGAGCATTATTTTATTCAGGTGCAGAGATTCCGCTGAAAAATACATTTGTTTTAACAAAGTCTGAAGAAAATTCAGAATTATATGATGATATAATTAATGAAAGAATTTCTAGTTTTAGTGCTGAAGGAAAGATCACTACTCAAACTTCATGGAGTGAAACTGACAAAGATTTCAAAACAGGTTATTAATTAAAAAGTGGGCCTAATGAGATTCGAACTCATGATCACCGCCATGTCGAGGCGGTATCCTAACCAGCTAGACTACAGGCCCATTGAAAAATAAATCAAATAATTGACATTATTAACGTTTAACAAAAGAAAGAATCAGGGTTGAATAGATGACAGAAAATTTTACAGATGAAGAAAAAAGAGGCTTCTATAAGGCAATTTATTCAAGAAGAGATGTAAGATCTCATTTTACCTCAAAACCAATTGCTGATGAGATATTATCAAAAATTCTTAATGCTGCACATCATGCACCATCAGTTGGATTTTCTCAACCATGGAATTTTATTTTGATTAAAGATATTGAGACAAAAAAGAAAATAAAACAATCTTTTGAGCAAGAAAAAAATCGTTCGTCACAATTAGTAGAAGAACCAAAAAAATCAAAATACCTTTCATTCAAGCTAGAAGGAATTTTGGAATCTCCAATTAATCTCTGTGTAACTTATGATCCTACAAAATTTGGTCCATTTGTTATTGGTAGATCAAGTATTCCAGAAGCAGGACTCTATAGTGTTTGTTGTGCAATTCAAAATTTGTGGTTATCAGCTAGAACTGAAGGAGTTGGTCTTGGTTGGGTAAGTATTTTATCCAATGAGACATTAAAAGAAACTCTAGATTTACCTGAACATGTCATTCCTGTAGCATATTTGTGCTTAGGTTATGTGGATGAATTTGCAGAAAAACCAGATCTTGAAACTAAAGGTTGGTTACCAAGACTAGAATTGAAAGATGTAGTATTTTTTGAAAAATGGAATGACAAAGAAAATAAAAATTGGAAAAAAATTCAAAATATGATTAAAGAAAATCTTGATTACGCTTAAATAATTAAGAATGTTTTTTTTGCTGGGCTTGTAGCGCAGAGTCAATTTGACGCGCAACATGGATAGCGCAGTAGCCTCCTAAGTTACAGGTCGAGGGATCGAAGCCCTCCAAGCCCGTTTATTTTCAATAAGCCATTGGAATTTAAATACAAAGACAAAGGGTTGAGATTATGAAAGTTGTTGTAATTTCTGGTAGTCCAAGAAAAAATGCAAATACACAAATCTTAATGAAATATGTTTTTGAATATACAAAATCAAAATATCAAGATACAAAATTAATTAATCTCTCTGATGGTCACATTGAATACTATAGAGGACCAGATATAGAATACAATGAAACAACAAAATCTGCTGCAAATGATATCATGGATGCAGATGTATGGCTAATTGGATCCCCGATTTACAATTCATTCTTTAGTTCAGCGTTAAAAAACTTGTTTGAATATATTGATTATAAAAAAACTCCTGGAAAAGTTGCAGGAATCACAATTTTAGCAGCTGGAAATATTGGTTTTATCAACGTCCAGACATTAATCACACAATTGATGTCATACTTTAGAGTAATAACAAATCCAAAAGCTGTATTTTTAACCACAGAATCTGTAAAAGAAAATTCAATAACGGATGAAGATACAAAAAGTAGACTAAGAGAAATGGTGGATGAAACTTTGGAGATTGCCCTAAAATTACATAAAAATTAGCCTCAATTTGGTCTTATGATAGTTTTAACATTGCAGATTAATATGAAAAATAATTTCCATAATTTATCAAAACATGCTACTAGTAGAATATCCATTTTTTATTTAAAATAGCTAAAATAAACATATCTTATTTAATCAAAAATTATTTTGTATGAAAACTTCCCAAGATCTTAAATCCATAAAAATAGTAAAATAATTTTTAGATTTTTTTATTTTAATCAAATCAGATGATAGTGATTAATTTAAAAAAGAATGAAACAAAAATTTTCTCTATTTAGAAAAAATCGATTTTCTCTATTTAAAATAAATCTCAAAGGGTATAGGAAAAATGTTATTTTAATAGATAAATTATAATTTTGGATCTAAAATACGATCTATTGATGATTAAAACATTAAAGTCAAATATTAATAAAATGAAGTGTTATTGAATTTGAATAAAGATCCAACTGAATTATGTTCATGTAAATGTCATTTTGGTGGCGCAGTTAGTTGTCCAGGTTGCAAAGAAAATCATGGTGAAGTTTGTTGCCATTGTAAAGATTAGAATTATTTTTTCTTAGTTTTTCTTTCTGAAGCTAACATTTTGAGATTTGCAAGTTCAGTTTTTAGTGATTCAATTTGAACTAAAGTTTCTAAATTAGAAATTTCTTGGTTTAATCTTTCAATTTCACTATCTTTGAGTTTAACAGTTTCTTTAACATGGGATAATTCCAATGTTAATTCATTTTGAATTTGTTTAATTTCTGATAAACTTACTTGGGAACCAGTAGATGTTGTTTCAATAGTTTGTGTACTACTCAAGCTTTTTTTTTCACTGTGAGAGGGTGCATGATTATGCATGTAATCAGTACTTTTTTGTGAAATCCAACAGGTAAATGTCATGAACCACGTAATTGGAACTGCCATCAAAAATACAAAGTCCAGTATTGGTGATAAGTCCCAGAATGCCCAAAGTCCAGTTAACACACCTGCAAAAACTCCGGTTACTAATGTTGCTAAATGGTTACCAACATATCCCATAATTATTTGAAAATTTCATTATTTATAACAGTAATGCTAAAAATCACAAAATAATTAATGAAAAAGAAAAAAGAGCCGAGTTTATTCGTCTGCTTCAGAGGGGGTAGTTGCTTTTGGCATATCTGATTGTAAGATTTGTATTTTTTGCAATAGTTCAGTTCTTAGATCTCTTGCAACTCTTCTTACGGTTGGTCTTGGAACGCCAAGTTCATCAACTACTTTGGTGTAAATATCCTGCTTGTCGGTTACCCCTTTGTCAAGATAAGAATTAATCGCTTCTTTAATTATCGTGCTTTGATTTGTACGATTCAACGAATTCTAAATTTTAATTGTTCTATATAAGACTATAACTTTTGAAATTTGAAAAGGTCAAATCTAATAAATTTAAATTGCTAATATTTCAGTAGAAACAAAAAATTCCAAAGTCTACTCCAAAAAGTTTTCTAACGAAAAACGTACTTATCGTTATGGATTTTTCAATATTGTTAAAATATCTGTAAGAATTTTCTAAGACAAATTCACAAAAGACTATTAAGATGTCTTTGTAGATTCAATTTATTGACTACAGCAAAAATTGAAACTAACTTAGGAAACATTTCATTTAAACTTCTTCCTGAATTAGCACCTGAGACTGTAAGGAATTTTGAAAAATTAGCTAAGGATGGATTCTATGATGGAACTCTTTTCCATAGAGTAATACCAGGATTTATGATTCAAGGAGGAGACCCCAATACAAAAAGTGATAACAAAGGTTCATGGGGAATGGGAGGACCAGGATATAATATCAAGGCTGAATTTAGTTCAAGATCTCATTTGCGAGGCATTGTTTCCATGGCTAGATCACAAGATCCTGATAGTGCAGGCTCACAATTTTTCATCGTTACCTCTGACAGTGCGTTTTTAGATAGACAATACACTGTATTTGGTGAAGTAACAGAAGGAATGGATATTGCAGATAAAATTGTAAAATTAGATAGAGATGGTAATGATTGCCCGTTAGAAAAGGCACAAATGCTTCATGTTACTGTGGGATAAATGATTTCAAAAAAAATACTATTTCTTATAATTTCATTAGTTCTTGTAATTCCAGCAGGATATGCTCAGGAAGTAAACTTTGGAGATACAGCAAATCAAAAATTGGTTTTAGTAATTATTAATGATTTAGGAGAGATTCATGTTAAACATATTGTAAAGTCTTCACATTTACCACAACAAGTTAATCTAATTGAGGGTAATGTTGAAAATTTGATTATAACTGATGAAGATGGTGAAGAACAAATACTATCCACATTGGGGGATAATAGTGCAGTAGTTATTTTCCCAACATCCAAAGATTCTATTGTAGATTATGATTTGAAAGATGCACTTTTGTTAAAAGATAATATTTGGACACTAGATTTTCTATATCTAGAACAAACAAGTTTTATGCTACCGGAAAAACTTGACATGGTTTTTGTAAATGAAAGATCATTATATCTAGATGATAAAAAAGGATTTACTTGTCATGGATGTCAAGTAGTTTTAGAATACATGTTTGATCAACCAAGAGATATCATAGAAGTGAATTGGGAAGATAAAAAATTTCTTGTAGAGATTAAATCTTTTACTGAAATAGAAAATTTTCAATTTAATCAACCTAGAAAAGAAATAAGTTTTGATGTAAATGAAAGTAATCAGTATATTACAACAATAATTCCATTAGAATTATTGTGGGGACCATATGCAGTATTTCTAGATGATGATAAAATGTATTTTGATGACTCGAAGAATAATGGAACTCATGTTTGGATTAACATGAAACCTAACACCTCAGGTGAAATTACAATTATTGGAACTACAGTTATTCCTGAATTTCCAATTATAGCTCCCTTAGCTATTGGATTTTTAATGATAATGATGATTCCTTTATTTAGAAAATTTAATCTCCGCTAGAACCACATGAACAGAACCCATATTCATCAATTCGTACATTACAAATGACACATTTTTCACCATAGTCTACCTCCCATGGTTCTTTTCCAAAAAGCTTGAAATGATCATCAATTTCGATTGGAATTTCTCTTTTCTTTTCCAATGATTTGTATAGTCATTTCAACTATACATACATTATCGGAGATTAGTCATGAAAATTGAATGTGGTTGTCATTGTATAAAATGTAAAAGTACAGATTTGGATTCAAATAGAATTGGACAAGTTGAAAAAGATGGGTATTTTGATATGCATCACACTTGTAAACAATGTAATACACATTTCGATCATTTAGATGGAGAAGTTTTCTCTGAATGTAAAAAATGTAATTATTTTTCTAGTTAGCTACTAATTGTTCTTGAGAAAAATAGTGAGTTCTATTTTCTTCAGAATTTTTCATGATTTCTTTGTTAGAGGCCATTTTTGCTAGAGCTTTTGAAACATCCAATGGACTAGCAGCCCATCCATATTCTCTGAGTTGTTGAACAGTTTCAGTGACAGTTCTAGGAGAGTCAAAAAACTTACTTGTTTCTAAAATTCTTAATTTTGATTTAATTTCATGAGAAGTAATGTATTTTGGTTCATTGAATTCTGGTTCATATGCTTCAGCATCATCTAGATATTCTAAACCAAATTGAGCTGGATGTTCAATAGTTGTTGGAGTTGGAGTAGAATCTGTCTCGTATACAATTTTAGCTTGATTTTCTGGTAAGTGATGAGATAGATCATCAATAATTTCACCTAATGTTTGATTATCAACATAAAAATCTCTAGAGTCAACCTCAATTTCATTTTCTCCTATTTTGAGCTTAATTCTAGCCAATGCTAAATAATCATATAATTTTGATTTATTCTGTTAGCTCTAATGAGCTTTAAGATTAGATCAAAACTTTTACACAATTTATTGGGTTTTTTTTCCTTTTTGGTTAAAATGTAAATTCATAAAAACCAGTCGTGAAAGGATCAAAAAAAGCAGGCATAGTTGTATTATTTGTATTAGGCATGAGTATTTTTGGATATTCGCAATATGCATCAGCTTCACAAATTGGAGTAAGTATCAATCAAAGCGAATTATTAAATGAAAATGATGAAGGCCAAAACTATAATGTTGAATTGCAGTTTGAAAATCCTTCATTGCTAATATTATCAGCCGGTGAAACTGAATTTTTTGTAATTTCAAATGATGAAATAATTGGAAAGGGTAATTTAGAATCATTTACTTTACAGCCATTAGATAGTAGTTATGTTAAGGGTACATTTCACACAGATGTTAATTCAGATGGTGATTCGCATTCAGTAAAGATTTCAGGTGTTATAAAATATGATTTGTTATTAACATCAATTGATGTTCCGTTTGTATATTATCCCACTGAAGAGCAAGCAAGAGAATTTATACATCAAGACTAGTTTCTCAAATAATGCTTACTGTTTTTGGATCTACAGCGTTAGATACTATTAGAACTCCAAAAAAAACATTAAAGAATGTTTTAGGTGGTGCTGCAACATTTGCTGCAATTTCAGCTAGTAATTTTGTAGATACCGGACTAATTGCAGTGGTTGGAAAAGATTTTCCAAAGACACATCATAAGATTTTATCAAAATATTTAGATTTAAAAGGATTAACTATTAAAAATGGAAAAACATTTCGATATGATGGGAAATATGATGATACACTAAGTACAAGATCAACATTAAAAACAGAACTAAATGTGCTTGGTGATTTTAAAGCAAGTGTCCCTGAAGCATATAAAAAATCTCAGTTTGTATATCTTGCAAATAATGATCCAGAGCAAAATACTTCATTAATTAAAGAATTTGATAAAGTAAAATTTTCTATGTGTGATACAATAGATTTTTGGATTTCAACAAAACGTGATGCAGTAATTAAAATGATAAAATCAGTTGATGCTGTAGTGATTAATGATGAAGAGGCCAAACTCCTTACCAAAGAATTCAATCTGATAAAATGTGCAAAAAAAATGATGCAATGGGGAGCAAAATATGTCATTATTAAGAAAGGTGAGCATGGATCCTTGATGTTTTATGATGATGTTATTTTTCCAACTGCAGGATTTTCCTTAGAGGATGTAGTAGATCCTACAGGTGCAGGAGACTCTTTTGCAGGTGCAATGATTGGATATCTTGCTAGTAAAAAATCTACAAGAATATCTGATATTAAAAAAGCAGTAGTATATGGAAATGTTTTAGGATCATTTGCAGTTGAAAAATATGGTTTAGATGGATTATTAAAAATAAAAAATGGGGACATTGCAAAACGTGTTAAGATATATGAAAAAATGATCCGTTTCTAAAAAGACTTAAGTTTTATTATTTCTCAAATTAATTATAATTGTCACAAGAAACATCTGTAAAAGATCGATTAGATGAAATATTCAATCTACAAAAAGGTCTTTCTGAAATGATGAAATTAGACAGATACCCAAAAGACTCTGAAGGTAGAGTTTCTGCCCTATGTACAGCAATTATGCATGAAGCAGTAGAACTACAGAGAACAACAAACTGGAAATGGTGGAAAACTCCAGTTGAATTTAATGAGGCGGAGGCAAGAGAGGAACTAATTGATATTTGGCATTTTGTTGTTCAAGCATCACTTGAGCTAAAACTTACTCCAGATGATATTTTGGATGAATACAAAAAGAAAAATGAAATTAATCGTGAAAGACAGCGAAATGGATATTAAAAAATTCTAGATTTTTTTAAAACTGATTCAAATTTAGTTTCATTTATCAAGTTTACAAGATGTATATTATCTTGAAAGTATTTAATTTCTAATTTAGATACAGTAAGATAAGGATCGGGACTAGTAGAATTAATTATTCTATTATTTTGATCAATTCCATTTTTGTGTAATTGAAATAAAGAATGTCCTGATTTATGACCCCAAACCTCTTTTCCACAAACTATTATGGTATCAACATTATGATTGTCATTTACATATTTAATTATAGAATCAATCCCCTTGTTTTCAGAAAGTAAACGACCTACTATTGAGATTTTTTTAATAATTTCAGAATTTGCAAAATTTTTGAGTAAATCTATGCTTGAAAGAGTACAAATTGCTATAGAAGAGTCGGGATTCCCAAGGTAATATTCTTCATTTATGGGTAAAATGGCTTTACAGAGTTCTCCTATTGCCTCACCTAGTGCATTCATAATATTTCACGTATAGTTTTGGCAATAAATTCAATATTTTTTTGAGTTACATGTGGGTGAATTGGTAAGGATAGCACATGTGAAGATGCCCAATCTGTAATTGCAAGTTTAGTTTTCAATTTGTAAAATGGAGTTTTATGAACTGGAGTTGGATAATAGGACGCTGCACCAATTCCTTTATTATTTAATTTTTGTAAAAGTTTGTTTCGATTATTAGCTGAAATTGTATAAAGATACCAATTAACATTTTCATTTTTTCTTTCTTTAGGTATTACAATTTTTAGATCAGATATTAAATTTGATAAAAGTTTAGCATTGTTTTTTCTAGTCTTTAAAAATTTTGGAAGTTTTTTCATTTGTACAGATGCTATTGCAGCATTTATTTCAGGTAATCTCAAATTTAGTCCAAACATTCTAGTATCATATCCATGAACCATTCCATGATTTCTAACCATCAATAGTTTATCTCTAAGTTTTTTATTGTTAGTTACAATAAACCCACCCTCACCTGCAGTCATTACTTTTGCAGGATACATACTATAACATCCCATTTCAAAGAAAGTTCCAGTGTGTTTTCCTTTATACGTAGAACCCAATGATTGTGCAGAATCTTCTATGATAGGAAGATTATATTTTTTAGAAATTTCAGATAGTCTCTCGATATTTGCAACGTTTCCATAAAGATGAACTGGAATTATTGCACGAGTTTTTTTAGTGATTTTTTTTTCTATTTCAATAGGATCTATAGTATAATTTTCTTTTAGAATATCAACAAAAATCGGTTTAGCTCCGGTAGAAACCACTGCATTTGCAGTAGCCACAAACGTGAATGAAGGAACCAAAACTTCATCTCCAGGTTTAATATCTAATGCATAAAGTGCTGCTTGTAATGCAGCAGTACCAGAATTTACTGCAATAGCATATTTCGAATTAACAAAAGATGAAGCAGATTTTTCAAATTCTTGAACATATTTTCCTCCTAAATTTGCAGCAGATGTTAAAGCACCATTTTTCAGAATAGATGTGACTACATCTATTTCCTCCTTGCCTACAATTGGAATGTTAATGGCAATTTTCAACATTATTCCTGTTTATAACTAGTCTATAAATCTCAGCAAAGAAACATGAATTTTTATATTTCAAAATTTGGCAAACGGCATCATGAAACCACGTCATTTAGAAAAATCAGATTCAGGCTACAAAGTCTATCTATACATTTTCTATATTTGCGGTTTCATAATGTTATCTTCATTAGTTTTTGGCGTATATGTTACCATGATAGAGTGGATAGAAAATGGAACATATGTAATGGGTGAAGCAATTCATAATACAACTATTCCATTTGAAAATTTTGCTAGAGTATCAACTTGGATTTTTTTCTCTACAATAATTGGCTGGTACTGTGTTTCAAGAATTGGATGGAGAAGAACAGCTGGTGATAAAATTGTTGGCACAAAGATGGCACTTCTTCAGTTAATGCTATTAGGATTTTCAATTATTTCACTCTACGAAGTATTATACAATTTTACTGTCTTAAATGCACAAATGACTGCAGGTGTTATTGATGGGGTAGTTCCTGATATTGATAAATTATCAGTTGCATATCCAGATCCTGATAGACCATGGAATTTGGTTTTTGCAACCAAAGTTTTTCTTGCATCATTTATTATTAGTACTCATGCATTTTATCTCAGTGTGAAACCTAGAAAAAGTCTAGAAGAATAAAAAATTTAAAAAAACTATTTCTACTTTGTGTGACTTAGAGCTATATGGGATTATTTGGATCCAGTAAAAATGAATTAAAATGTAAAAAATGTGGAACAGTTTTACCTGATTCTGATAGATTAAAAAAACATCAAGATAAAGCTCATAACAAGAAGAAAGAGAAATGCAGAGTTTGTGGAGCTGAATTTGATTATTCTGAAGAGTTAAGAAAACATAAAAAGAATTGTAAGTAAAATTTACTCTGATAATCCAGATTCATATTTTGGTTGTCTTTTCAAAGCTTTTTCAATTGATTCCAAATTTTTAATCTCATTTTTTGAATTCAGAGATAAAGCTTGTATCATTTCTGAGCCTAATTGTACTGATTGTTCAGGCAATGTTTCAAGAAATTTTTCAAGACCTTTTTTATAATTTTGAATTAATTCTAATCCATCTTCAAGAGTCATAAACACTGTAAAGATGCACCCTCTATTCAAAGCTTGCAAGTTCAAATAATTTTTTAAATAACTTTATACGTTTACTACTCAAAAGTTGTTTTGATTTGGATATTTTAGAAAAAATAGATTTAATTCAAAGACCTCCAACTGAAGAAATTGTTACGCAAGAAGAATTAGTAGAGTTATTCAAAACAAATTCATCACCAAATCATTACATTGGTTTAGAAATTTCTGGTTTCTTACATCTTGGTAGTCTAATTAGTACAGGTTTCAAAATTAATGATTTTGTTAAAGCTGGAGTAAAGTGTAAAATTTTTCTAGCAGATTGGCATACACTGATTAATGATAAACTAGGTGGAGATTGGGAAACAATTGCCAAAGTTTCAAAATATTATCAAGATGCTTTCAAATTAGTTTGTCCTGATGCCGAAATCATTTTGGGTTCAAAACTATATCAAGAAAAAACAGAATATTGGTCAGAACTTGTCAAATTTACAAAACACATGACGATTGCTAGAACAATGAGGACTCTAACAATAATGGGAAGATCAGAGGATGATGATAAAATTGATGTTGCAAAGTTGCTTTATCCTGCAATGCAAGCAGTTGATATTCATTCTTTAGATGTAGATATTGCACATGCTGGAATGGATCAAAGAAAAATCCACATGCTAGTAAGAGAAGTATTTCCAAAAATGAAATGGAAAGTTCCTGTTGCAGTTCATCACAAGTTGTTACCTGGACTTTCAAAACCTGCTGATACAAGTGATGATAAGATACTAGGAAAAATGAGTAAATCAGATCCAAATTCAGGTATATTTGTTCATAATACTGATGATGAAATTAAGAAGAAAATTAGTAAAGCTTGGTGTGAAGAAGGAAATATTCAAAATAATCCACTATTAGAAATTTCTCGAACTGTAATCTTTCATGAATTTGATGAAATGAAAGTAGAAAGGCCAGAAAAATTTGGCGGTAATATCTCATATACTGATTATAATCAATTAGAAGTAGATTTTGCTGAAAAAAAATTACATCCGGGAGATTTGAAACAAACTGTTGGGAATTATTTAGTTAAAGTAGTTTCTCCAATTAGAGAAAAACTAAATCTCAGTGAAGAATTGACTGAGACAATTAAGAAAAGCTTTTAGACTTTAAGATTTGGATTAGTTTGTTCTTCTAGATTATATTTTGATTTGTATCCACGTGGATTAATCATCAAATCTTTGTATGTGTAGGTTGATGAATTACCTATAATTACAGTGCTAATCATGCCTAATTGATCTGAATGATTCGGTAAATTTTCTAAATCAGTCATTACTATAGTTTGTGATTCTCTAAATGCTCCCATGATGATTGCAACTGGTGTTGTAGGTTTTCTATATTTCAAAAGAACTTTTCTTGTATCTTGTAATTGATGTATTCTCTTTTTACTAGCTGGATTGTAAATAACAATTACAAAGTCACCTTGTGCAGCTGCCTCAACTCTTTTTGAAATAACCTCCCATGGAACTAATAAATCACTCATACTAACAACCGCAAAATCTGTCATTAGTGGTGAACCGATGATTGATGCACATGAATTTAGTGCAGATACACCAGGAACAATTTCAACTTTAAGACCATCTTTAGGATTCCATCCTGATTCAGCAAGAGTTTCATAGATTAAACCTGCCATTCCATAAATTCCAGGATCACCACTCGAAACAAGTGAGACTATTTTTCCAGATTTAGCAAGATCAATACATTGATGAGCTCTCTCAACTTCTTGAGTCATTGCATAACGATGAACGGTTTTACCTTCAATCAAATCTTGAACTAAATTTACATAAGTTTCATATCCTACAATGGTATCACTTTCACCAATCACTTCTTTTGCTCGAAAAGTCATATGATCATGATGTCCAGGACCAACACCAACAATGTAGAGTTTACCAGTCAATTTTAAAAGAAATATTTTTTCAAGTAATTTATCCGTTTACTGAATTTTATTGAAATGGATCTATGAATGGACAATTAACTATGTGATCACTGTTAGTTGGTCGCGCAATACTAACTGATAACAATTCATCTACTCTAAATGAGTCAATATCTGACTTTGTTTCTAAAATTTTTGCAGATTCTTCATTGTTCCATTCAACGAGATAAATTCTCCACATTGGACTATAATTTGCATCTCCAAGCGAAGCTCCTGCAATTCCTGCCTGAAATCCTAATGGGCCAGATCCAATGATTCCGTTTTTAAATTGGAAAAGATCAACTGCTCCGGAATGAGCAATTAGATTTGCAGAACTGGGAGATGATACTACTCCCATGGTCTTAGCAGGTCCTGATGGAGTGGCATCTGTTACAATATAGTAGATTGTTCTTCCATCTGGTCCCCAACCCCTATGAGCTACAAAAGTTACAGTCATTTCTTCTTCATTAATTTCAGTTATTTGACCACCGCTGTATGACATTTCATTAGTAATTTCTTTATCAGAACGAACAGTCAGTTGTCCATCAGGCCACATAATTTGTGGAGTATTTAATACAACTCCTGTTTCATTGAAAATAATTCTACCACCTTTTTCTGCTGCAATAATTTCTTCTGCAGATTTGAATTCAATTTGTTTTTGACCAACTTTCCATGTAACTTCAATTACAGAATTCAAAGCACTGTATTTTGATTCTTGTGAGGGAGTACTAGAGAATACTTCATTTTGAAATCCATAGATTCCATCTCCTTTTACTCCATTTTTAAAAATAAATAATTTTTGTAGAGTTTTATCTGGGACTGTACCAATTACAGGAGCAAGTTCTACTTTCCATTCTTGTTTATCTGTAATTATTTTTGCATAATTTTCATCACTGCCATCAGTGATTATGTAAAAAACAGGATTTCCTTCATAAATTCCTTGATGCATTGGAATTGTAGCTGGAACATTTGTTCTTGAAAGTAGCATTGATGGTTTTTCTTTTTCTAATTCAATTTTTTGCATTATTACTTCAGTAGGTTGCCCTCTAATCCATCCATCAACACTTACAGTAGAAGTAAATTCTTTAGAATTAGGAGAATGTAAAGCAAGAGCAGCACCTGTAAATTCAAACGAACCAGATTTTTCTTGCAAGTCAATTAAAGACAAACCATAAACAGTTTTTCCATCTACACTCCAAGTAGGTTGTCCTTTTGATTCCTGAGAACTAATTTCATGTAAAACTACAATCTGTACAGGCTCACTAGAGGTAAATGTCATTGAACCGTCATAGATTGTTCCTTTATTTGGAGATAGTATAATTGATAGTTGATGATTTTCATGTCCTTGTCCTGGATCTTGAGAGGATGTAATAGTTTGAGTAAAGTGAATTTTTTTTCTAGAACCAGCATCAACAAATTGTTCTGATGTTGAAGATACAAAAATTATACTTATAGCAAAAATTCCAATTATTAATAGAGCTGGAAGTTTTTTCAATAAATAATCTTGATGTTGTTCCCTTAAATTATTTTGTCTTAATTGATTTTGTCTAGAGCAAATTCATTATGTAATGCTTTTACAGCAGCATTTGTATCAGAATTTTTCACAACAAATGCAAGATTTAGTTCAGAAGAACCTTGAGTTATCATTGAAACGTTTACTTTATTTTTCTCAATTGCACCAAAAACTTTTGAGGCAACTCCCACAGTTCCTCTCATTCCTGAACCAATTAATGCAATAATTGCAACATTTGTAGTAACTTCTAATTTTTTAATTATTTTACCTAACAATTCTAATTCTAATGCACTAACTGCTTTGTCAAGATCAGTGTTCTTTACTACAATCGTGATACTTGATTCAGAAGGATTTTGAGAAATCATCATTACATTGATTCCTGCTTTTGCTAGTGTTGCAAATATTTTTGCTGCAGTACCTGGAGTTCCAACCATGCTACCGCCCTGAACATCAATTAATCCATTATTTCTGACATTACTTACACATTTTACAGTATTTTTTACAGCAGCAGAAGTTGATGCAGTTACTAAAGTTCCCTCATTTTTTATGTTAAATGAATTTCTAATTTTCATTGGGATTTTCTTTGTCATTAGAGGCTCAAATGTTCGTGGATGTATTTGCTTTGCACCAAACAGAGCCATCTCAATTGCCTCAATGTAGGACACTTCTTTGAGTAATTTTGCATTTTTTACAATCTTGGGATCAGCAGTCATTAATCCATCAACATCACTCATTAACCAAATTTCATCTGCTTTAATGCAAGAACCAATAATTGTAGCAGAATAATCTGAACCTCCTCTACCAAAAGTAGTTACATGACCATGTTGATCAGCTCCCACAAATCCTCCTACAACAGGAATTGTTTTCTTTGAAAATAGTTCATCTACATTCTTTGATACACGTAAACGAGTTGTATCTATGAGTGGTTTTGATTCACCAAAATTTGAATCAGTAACAATTCCTACTTCTTTTCCTGTCAAAGGAATAGATTTTTTTCCTGAATCATTGATTGCTGATGAAACTAATTTTATTGATAGTCTTTCTCCAAATGAAAATAAATAATCCATTGTTCTAGGTGTAACCTCACCTAGTAACACCATTCCATCAATTAATGCAACAAGTTCATTAAAGTCTTGATCAAATTTTACAAGTAATTTTTTTCTAATGTCAGATTTTTTGATTGTTTGTTTTGCTAATTGTTTATGTCTATTGGTAATTTTTGATGCAAGTTGCTCAGCTTTAGATTTATTTTCTTTTTTTATTGATTCTGAAATTTCTATTAGATCATCAGTAGTTCCACTAGTTGCAGAGCATACAACAACAATTTGATGTTTCTTTGATAATTCGTTTAGGTGTTTAGCTATTGATTGAATATCTTTTGCTGCAGATATTGATGTTCCACCATATTTTATTACAAGTCTCAATTCAAAATACCTGAACTAGTTAATCTTTAAATGCTTTAACTTTCTACGCGTGGAGCCAAGTAAAAGTGGATTCTACCAATATTTGCAACTTTAAATTCAATTCTAAGAGGTTTTGCGCTTGAAAACTCACATGTAATTGAGCCTGCATTAGAGCCTACAGCTTTTACAACTGGATTCAAATATTCAAGGCTGTAAGTACCCTCGCTATCTTCTGTAGAAGAAATTTCTTCAATTTCTTTATCATCTTTATCTAATTCAATTACAACTTCACCTGAATCCCCTTTTCCTGAGAAATCACCTTTAGAATCAGATGTTTGAATTGTAAGATAATCAGATACTACCTGAACATCTCCAAGAATTTTGTCAAACTTTGAAGAAGTCAAAATAATTTTTGAATCATAAGGAATTTTAGGTAATGGGGTATCAGTTGCAGAACTTTCGATTAAACGCATTTTGTATTTTTTATTTTTACCAACTGTTACAAGTAACATGTTTTGTTCAGAGATACTAATTTCTATGCTATCCTTTTTGTCTGCTCTTTTGATTAGTTTTGAAAATTCATCAATTCTAACTCCAAATTTAATATCGCTATCACATTCATATTTTTCAAAAGCAGAATTTGGCCAAGAAATATCAATTAAAGCTACATGTGATGGATCCATTCCTCTAAAAGTAATTCCTTCTGCTGTTGCAACAAATGTTGCTTCTTCAACTAGAGTAGATATTGCAGATATGATAGCCTTTAGATCATCTGATCCACTTGTTTTTGCTCCAAAAGTCAAATCAATTTTCTTCTCTTTAAGTACAAGTTAAACGTTATGTGTAATCACGCCAGGTGTATTTGCACTTTTGACATCGATAAAATCTGGTTGTCGGTTCATCAGCACTTCTAGTTTGGAACATCCAACCAACTGCTTCATCATGTCCACATTTTTCACAGTCAATTTTTACTGTTGGATTTGATTCTTCTCCTTCATTTCCTTCAAAAGCAAGTAGTGAAAAGTCTGGTTCTTCTTCAGCAGCAATTTTTTTTGTGGGTTTAGCTTCTCCCCCTTCAGTGTATCCACATTTAGAACATTGAAGGCCTGAACCATTATTTTTTAATTTGACCTCACATTTGGGGCAAAACTTCAATCTAATTTACCTTAATTTTAGAATTGAATAGTTGTTTGAACTCTTCAGCCATTTTGATCGCATTGTCTGTAGCTTTTTTAATTTCACCTAGTGGCTTTGAACTAGAATTAATTCTCATCCAACATTCATTGGTTAGAGGATGTTTTACAATTACACCTGCAAAATCGATATTTGATGCTTTTAGGAGTTCATGCTGAATTATGTACAATATTCCAATATCAGTTTCAGTGATAGAAAGGCTGATTTCTTTGGGTTCAGAACTGATCACTTGTGCGTTCATGTATTCAGAAAAAGCACTTATTGCGGATATAAATCATTATGAGCGGTAACAATGGGCGAAAGTAAGATTTCTGCGATCGAATTAGTAAAATCTAAGGATGAGTACTCTTCTGATGAAAATATAGAGATAAACGTGCAGTTTTCCGTCGAAGGAGACATTAGAAATGCCTTCAATGAGGCTAATTGGACTAAAGCCTACAACAATAACGATGTTTCATTCAAAATGAAATACGGCATAAAATTAACCTCTGGTGGGTTCAGAAAGAAAGAATTGGGAAGAACTATTGATACATACAGAAAGGCATCAATTTTTTGGACAAGGAATCCAAAACTGGTCAATCCAATGAAAGATAGACGAATTTGGGTACAAGTGGCCAAAAATTTTGAGCCATTTATCAGACTCACAGAAGAAGAAGTTAGAGAGGAATTATTTGACTTTAATGAAAAATTTGTATTCAAAGCATCTGATTTAGGAACAGGAAAACACAAAATCAGTGCAGAGGCTTTTGCATCTTGGCAAAAACATGATTTTACAGAAACTGGAAGTGTCAAAAACAGTTCAAGTGAAATAGAAATTTCCATCAATTAGGGATATAAGGAACTTTTTTGGGTAATCAATAATGGCAAAATACGATGGTCTGTTAGGACAACCAATACTTGAAGTTGAAGAACCTGATAAAGAAGGAGGAATTACCTTTATCTTCAAAGATAACAGGTTTATGTTCATTAAAGCAGTTGATGGTAAAATTGAGACCGTATCAATTCCAGAATAGGTGATATGAATGGAAAAATTTGATGCAATCAAAATGCTAGAACTTGTCAAAGTAGAAGATCCTGATTCAGATGGTGGATTAACTTTATTCTTTCAAGAAGACAAAACCTTGAAGATTAAAGTTGTAGATGGAAAATTAGTTTCAGAATTTGTTTAAACTAATTTCTTACATGTTTTTCATAAAATGATATAGCTATCTCTTGTACTTCAGATTGAATTGAACCTGGTCTTTCATCTCGAATTTTTTTAATTGCATTTTCTGCTGAAAATTTTTTATATTTTATAAAATAACATGCCAAGATTGTTCCAGCTCTCCCCATTCCAGCTGCACAGTGAACCATAACTGCTTGATCATTATTGATTTGTTCATGTATGAAATCTACTGCTGAATCTATTCTGTCCATATCAGGAGCTGTCAAATCAGGAGTTGGGACATGTAGATAACCAATATTTTTTACCCAATCATCAGGTAGTGACTGTTCAGTCATTGTAACAATTGATTTTACTCCTTGGTTTAGAAGCCAATCAAATTCATGAGAACTAGTTGGAATACCAGAACCTGCCAATTTTTCTTCAATTAACCAAGAAAAGTTTGTGGGTTTTTTTGTAATTTTTCCATGAACTTTTCTCCAAATATTTCCAGGCTTGCTCATATAGAATTATGATTTGTTCAGTATTTTTAGTATTACGTAATCAAATGTGAGTAAATTATGAAGCAATTGCTCTTACGGGAGAGCCTGTTACATCTTTTAGTTTTAATGGAAGAATTGTAAAATTGAATTCTTTTGATTTAATTTTATTCAAATTTGTTAGATTTTCCACAATCAAAATATTATTTTTTGAAAAAATATGATGAACACTATATGATTGATCTCGTCCAAGATCAATACTCGGGGAATCTATTCCAACTAGATTAGTTTTTTTTGATGTAAGATATTTTGCTGATGATAAATCTAATCCAGGATTTTCAGTAAAATAATTTTTATTTTTTAGATTTTTTTGCCATTCTGTATAGAAAAAGACTGAAGAGTGATTTTTGATTTTTCCATTCTTTTTTTCAAATAACGTGATATCTGATTTTGTAATGGGTGTATTCTTGGATTTTTTGAGTTTTATGAGAACTGCTTTGCCAACTAGTCTATCTAGTGGAATTTGATGAATTTTTAGACCATTTTTGACAAAATGATATGGAGCATCAATGTGTGTACCTGTATGTGAACTAAGAAATAATAGTTCAAGATTATATCCATCTTTTTTGATGTCTGACCAACCAATGAATTGTGGAGTTGGAGATCCGGGAAAACTTGGAATGGATTCTGATATCGTAAGTGACAAATCTATTGGTTTCACATCAACAAATTGTATTGGGGATTAATCAGTTTTCAAAAATGAAAGGTTAAATACTGTCTGATGAAAAAAGCCCTTGTGCCTACAGCATATGTTCTATTGAATTCTGATTTAGGATCAGATGAATCTATTATCAATGAAGTAAAGCAAATCCTTGCTGAAGAACAAATCAAATATGAAGTTCAAGGCGTCTACGGAGTTTATGATATCGTATTAAAATTAACTTCAGATGATTCTGAAAAATTACGTGCAATTATCACAAACAAAGTCAGAAAGATCAGTAAAGTTCAATCTACTCTAACTATGATGGTAATAGAAGAGCAAGAAAATCTATAGTTTCTTTATTGCATCAATTACCTGTAATATCTGACTTTCAGTATTGAAAAAGTGAGGGGATGCTCGGACTATTTTTGTATCCATAATTTCTCTTACTGCTAAAATGATATTTTGTTTTTCAAGTTTATCAACAACATCTTGCGAATCAACTCCTTTGATATTAAAAGATACAATGCTAGTTCTTTCATTCTGATTATCAGAACCATACAAAATGATATTTTCAATTTTGGATAATTCTTCTCTCAAAAGATTTGAGAGATGTTTATTTTTATCACGAATATTATTCATTCCAAAATTAAGCATATAGTTTACTGATGATTCTAGACCAACAATTCCTACATAATTTCTAAAACCGGTTTGAAATTTGTCTGGTAATTCTTTGAAAGCCAATTTTGAATCATCATAAATGATCGCTGATTCACCACCAATAGTTTTCGGTTCTAATAATGCACTAGATTTTCTATTGCAATAGAATAATCCTGTACCCATAGGACCACATAACCACTTTGAGCCATTAAATGACATAAAATCACATTTTAATTTTGATACATCAATTTCACCAATACATCCTATAGTTTGTGCACTATCAAGAAAGAACGGGACTTGATCTACAATTTTTCCTATTTCTTCTATGGGTAATATTGAACCAGTGTTATACAGTGCATGACTTAGAGCAACTAATTTTGTATTTTTATCAATTGATGATTGTAAATCATCTAATTTAAAAAAACCATTATTGTCAATAGGTAAATTACGTATTGAGATTTTATCTTTTAATTTTATCCAAGGATAAAAATTTGAATGATGTTCGTGTGTCATTCCACGAATTATCATATTGGAATCACTATCAAATGATAATCCATTTGCAACAAAATTAATTCCATCAGTTGTACTTTGTGTAAGTACAACTTCATCAGGTTGGCAAGTAATTATTTTTGAAATAATTTTTCTCACATTTTGTAGTTTTTTAGTTATAAAAGGCTCAGAATCTTTTGAATCAGGACCAATAGAATTGTAAGTAATTAGGAATTCCTTCATAGCTTCAATGCTCTGAGTAGGCATTAGAGAAACAGAAGCATTGTTTAGATAGATTTTATCTGATAATGGGAAATCATCTGAAATATCTTTAGTGACTAAATTCATTATTATATCTGTAAAATCTTAAAGCGGTGTTGGATAAAAATCCTGAGCAAATTATAGAAAATGATATTTCAGGAATTCAAATAAAATTTGAACAAAATAATCCCAACATAGTTTTATGTTCAAACCCTTTCCATAAAATAGAATTTCTCAATAAATTAATTAATTCAACTGAAGATCCAATAATTTTTGTCGATATGGATTTGCTTTACAGTGGATATGTTCAATCGAAAATGATTCAAAAAAAAGATAACTTGACAATTTTTTGTCCAGATAAAACAAATTGGGGGAAAAAATTATCAGAAATTATTTCCAAAATATCTAATGAAAGGTTTTTGGTAATCATTGACTCTTTTAATGGAGTTTACAATTTGTATGATGAATTAGAATCTGCCAGATTCATTAATTCTTGTATAATGATACTATCATCAATTGGAAATTTTGCAAAATCATCAATTGTAATTACTGGAATGGCGAGAAAAAAAGACAATAAAGATTGGATTCTATCACCGGGTGGAAAACATATCATTAAATCAGAAAAAACTGGTGTTTATTTTCTAAAAAAAAATCAAAATAACTTGGTTATCAGTTCATTGAATAATTCAGGCATAAAATAAGAAAAATTAATTTACTTTACACTGCGATCAAAATATCAAACGGCGTTATAAAATATCAAACGGCGTTATAAGACCATATTTTTAGGCAAATTATATTAAGACCAAATCAAGAATTAATTTTGTTATGCCAGTAGGAATTATTCCAGACATCAGCGAACAAATGTGTATCGGATGCGCACTATGTGTAGAAATCTGTACCACACTTGGACCAGATGTCCTTAGAGTAAAACCAGTTGAAGGCTGGAAGAGAGGTAAAGCATTTGTCTTCTACCCAGAAAGATGTATTTCTGATGGTGCATGCATTGGTGTATGCCCAACAAAAGCAATCTTTTGGATGAGACCAATGGACTTTACAGTTGGACAACCAGTTCCACTCTACAAGAACTCAGTCTTCGTCAAAGGTTGGACTGAATTAATCGATTAGATTAGTTCATCAATTTTTAATTTCTTTTTATTATTTTAGACTTTAAGAGGACCTGATGTTTCATCTTGAATTTTTGGTTTTTTCTTTAACCAAAACATTGCAATTAGAAACATTACACCAGGAATGAGAATTATCAACAACATTAACTCGTAATAAGTTGATAGTCTTTGAGCAGGTTTTGTATGATAAGTTTCGTGAGATGTTTTTTCAGGATTATCATAAACAGCTGTAGTAAAATCAACAGAGCGTTGTTCTTTATTTTGGAAATTTCCAGATACAGTAACACTTTCCTCAGCAAAAACTGAAGGGGAATGAATTCCTTCAATTCTTACAATAATTGAACCTGAATCACTAAAAACAAAATTTCTATAATCACCACCAATCTGACTTAGGCCTTCATCCCTAAGAATTTCTTTTCCATTTTGAAATATTACAAAATTGTATTTCATGCTTGCAAGATTAGAATTTGTTTGTGGATCATAAAATTGGTAAACAAATTGTATTTTTTCATGTGTTTTAATTACTTGTGGATCCCATGTTAAATTAACTTCAATACTTCTATCTGGTGTATATTGTAATAATGGAAACTCTAATTTTTTACCAGTTGCATCATGTGGAAAATCAGGAATTTCTTTTTCAACAATTAGTATACCTTCCATCCAAGGATGAATTGTACAATAGTAAGAAAATGTACCAGATTCTTCAAATTTATATGACCATGATTCGCCTGGCATGAATCTACCACTATCAAAAATTCCGTTTGACTGTCCAAAGTTATCGCTCATCCAACCAAATCTTCCTGAACCCTCTCCACTTGTAACTGTGTGACCCTCTTTGTCATCATTATACCAAGTAACTGTATCACCTACTGTTACAAACATCTGAGGAGGATCATACCAAACTTCTGCAACTGTGTTTAATTCTGGGTTGTATGCTCCTATTGGAATATCAATGATATATTCTTCGGCATAGACTAAAGAGGTAGAGCCTAAAATAAGAAAAATTGATGATAATAACAAAAATTTCATATTGTAAAACCATTATTTAGTTAATTAAATACTTTAGATAATTTTCATTTTTGTGAGTAATTATCAAGTTAAAGAATAACTCTAGGCACAATATACACAAGAAGAGTTGATATTTGTACAAAGTAAACAAAGAACAAAAATGACAATTTCAATTAATCTTGGTAAAAAGCTAATTTTCTTAGTATTGATAGTATCTATTGTAACAATAACAATAACTGGTTTTCTTAGTTTCAACCATGCTGATCAAATTCTCGATAAAAGAACGGGTGAACAATTATTGGGTGAATCAAATGCAAGAGGAGAAACTTTAAGATTAATTTTTGAATCACGAATTGAGCAAAATAATATTCTTGCAAGTGATCCTATGATTAAATTATTAGTAACAGAAATGAATCAGATTCCTGAAAATCAATTAAAAGAAATTAAAGATGAAAATAGAAGGGATTTTTTAATTCAAGTTCAGGCATTTCAAAAATTAATTGGTTTTTCTATCGGTTTTGAGGATACAAAAATTATAGGTAATAATGGAAAAGTGTTTTTTTCGTTGACTGGTATTTTAAATGAAAATTTTTCTGAAGATGAACTTTTTCAAAGAGGATTAAAAGAATCGTTTATAGAATTTGAGTCGGCAGAATCCGGTAAAAAAATGATTGTAGTATCACCAATTTTTGCTGATGATAGTAAAAAAGGAGATAAGCCAATTGGAGTAATTATTTCAAAGATGAGGACAGCATCAATTGATAATATTCTAATCGGTAAAAGTGGATTAGGAGAAACTGGTGAGGTGTATATTGTAAATAATGAATCATTAATGTTATCTCAATCCAGATTTTTAGAGGATGTAATATTCAAGCAACAAGTGAATACTCTGGCTGTTCAGAAATGTTTGGATGAAGGAGAAGATTATTTAGGATTTTATCAAGATTATAGAAATGTTACAATTTATGGATCATCGTATTGTGCAGATGATTTAGGTATAGTACTACTTGTAGAGATGGATAAAGCAGAAGTAGAAAAACCAGTAGAAATACTTCAGGAAAGAATTTTTGAAACAGGTATTATTATTACTGTAGGAATGGTAATTGCTGCCTTTCTAATATCAAAATCTCTTTCAAGACCGCTAATCAAATTAAAAAGTGCAGCAAACAAAATTGCAAGCGGGGATTTTGGAGTAAGAACCAATATTACAACTGGTGATGAAATCGGGGAATTATCACAAGCATTTGATTCAATGGCACAAAAATTACAAGAATCATTAATTGAGATTAAAGAAAAAGAAGAAGTAATTAAACAACAAGAAGAAATATTGTTAAAATTTTCTCAACATACTCAAAACGATTGTGTAGGTGTAATTGACATGAAAGATTCTACAAGAATTTCAAGTGAATTATCCGATGAGAAGGTTACCAAAATGTATGAAATATTTTTGAATTTTATGGCAAAAATTGTTCGTAACCATAATGGAGAAGTTGTAAAAAATATTGGAGATGCTTTGATGTTTAGATTTGGAAATGTTGATCCAAAAAATATTGAAGAAATGAAAAATATTTTGGAATGCTGCCTATCAATGATTGATTCTCATGATGAATTAAAAAAACAACTTAATGCAGAAGGTATGCCTGAAATAGATTTCAAGATTAGTGCAACGTATGGATCTGTAAAAGTAGCTGAAAGTACTACTTCAAATATTTCAGATATCTTTGGACCTACAGTCAATAAATGTTTCAAGATAAATTCACTTTGTCCAAAAAATAGTGTGGTTGTTGGCATTAATCTATATGAAATTTTGAAAGATTTAGATGAATACGAATTTACAGAATTTTCTTCTGCTGAATTGAAAGAAAAATATGGTTATAGTATTTTTGAAGTTAAAAGAAGAAAGAATTAGAAAAATATTCTATAGTTTCGTATAGATATTTCAGGTATTTTGAGGCTAATTTTATTATTATTGATTACTTTTTTGAGCATCAAGTTTTGCATGGATAAAATCAATAATTTTCAAATAATCTGCTCTTGGTTCTGTACTAATTAGAAATAGTTCATTTGTATTAATTGGAATACTAATCATTGAAACTAATTCATATTCTGTTATTGATGATTTTTCAGAACCAATTTTGTATGCTAAATTTGTGTAAAGATCTCTTTTTTGTAAAGCATAATGAATTGACATGTTTATCTCATCACCAACTAACATTTTCTCAACATTTTCTTTATGTCCTCCTGCAATCAACTCTCCTTTACTATTTGCAATACCTGCAAATCTCACTTGGGAATCTAAATCAAGTACTTGTTTTGTTAATTCTTCATAATTGATTGTCATTTTTCATCCTTATCAGATTTCTTTTTGAAAAGTATTTCATCTTTTTCTTCTAATCTATCAGTGTAATCATCCATATCCAACAAGAATTCTTCTTCATCTGAGTAAGCAGATTCAGCATGTTCGCTAATGTCCAAACCTATATCTTCCACTTCAGCAGAAACTCGAATTCCGATTGTGTGTTTTAGAATTTGTAATATGATCCATGTTCCTCCAAAGCCCATCGCTGCTGCAATACCAACACCTACTGCTTGAATCCATAGTTGATCAGGATTTCCAAATAACAAACCATCTACCCCTCCAGGATTTATTGCAGTACTTGCAAAGATTCCTATAGCTAATGCACCAACAATTCCTGCAACACCGTGGACAGAGCTAACATCAAGTGCATCATCAATCTTTAGTTTTTCTTTGAATAACACTACTCCAGAGTATGAAATAACACCAATTGCAATTCCGATAATGAAAGCATGTTCAGCACTAACAAATCCTGATGCAGGAGTAATTCCAGCAAGACCTGCAATTGCTCCGTTAATTGTGGCTACAACAGAAGGTTTGCCAGTTCTAATCCATGAAAGACCTGCCCAAATTAAAGCAGAAACAGATGATGCCATATGAGTTACAATTACTGTGTTACCAGCTACACCACCTGAAGCAGATAATGCACTTCCTGCGTTAAAACCAAACCAACCAAGCCATAGCAAAGAAGATCCAAGAACTGCAAGTGGAATACTATGAGGAATCATAATAGCAGGACCATAGTTACGTCGTTTTCCAAGAACTAGTGCGGCAGCAAGTGCTGCCATTCCAACACTGGTGTGAATTACGATACCACCAGCAAAGTCAACAACACCAAGATCTGATAACCAACCTCCTCCCCAAACCCAGTGAACAAGTGGATAATAGATTAGCATTGACCATGCTGCAATGAATATGATAAATGAACTGAACTTCATTCTTTCAGCAATTGTTCCAGTAAGTAAAAGTGGAGTAATTGCTGCAAACATTAATTGAAACTTAACAAACAAGACACCAGGAATTGTTGGGGCATACTGCTCTAATGGAGCATCTGATGGAACTCCTTTAAGAAATACCCAATCAAAATTTCCAACTAATCCTGCGGTTGTTTCACCAAAGGAAATACTAAATCCAAATACAAACCACATGACACTCAAAAGTGCCAATCCAAAAAAGATTTGCATAAAAATTGATGCTGCATTCTTCTTTCTCAAAAGTCCAGATTCAAAAAGACCTAATGCAGGGATCATCAGCAATACAAGACTACCTGCTACAAGCATCCATGCTGTATCCCCAGAATCTAGAACCATGATAAAAAATTGAATTTTAAACTAATAACAATGACTAAATTTGATTATCATTTGATTATCATTTGATTATCAAAATCAGAAATTATATTTGTGTAAATTACATACAATAACTAAATGCTCAAAATTGAAGTCATACTTGGAAACAATGATGTTATGGCTATTAGTGAAGGATTAAAAAAAATTGGTATTGGGGGACTTACTGTTTCTAAAGTAAGAGGAAGAGGGAAGAAACCAGGTCCGGAAATTCACGCATCTAAAGGAAGTGAAATTTTTGTGCCTCAATTTAGTGAAAAATACAGATTGGAAGCCATAATTTCAGATACGCAAGAAGATGAAGCAATATCAATTATTAAAAAAAATGGGAGAGTAGGTAAAATCTTTGTTTCTCAAATTTTACGGGCAGTGGATATTGCTACTGATGACGAAGGAGAATCTACAATCTAAAGATATGAACATGAAGTTTATTCGTAAAAGTAAATTGTTTCATAGAGAAGAGATGAAACCATTAAACTCAAAAGATTTTCTTAAGGTTCTTGTAATTGCAGGAATCATTGTTATACCACTTCTTGTTGGTTTAGCTGTATGAAAATATCTAAAATTTGGTTAACTAAGCTGGCACTTGCAATTATTGGAATGACTCTAATTGGTTTGTATTTATTCTTACCAACTTTATAATAATTAATACTCACCAAAATTATTTTCATAAATAATTGTAGGATTCTTTAGTTGTTTTTCAATTGTTGGTAAGGATTTCATGATGCAATTATTTACAAAAGCACTGAAAGATTTGATTTGGTAATATTCTCGTAATGTTTCTTTATTGTTTTCATAAATAATTTGTAATTTATTGAGAGTAAATTTTTGTAACGGAACAAATCTACTTCGTTTTGGTAATTGTCTTTTTTCTAAATTTTTATCAATTGAGATTTCAAGATCTTGCTCTCCGTCAAGTGTATCCATATCTACAACTTCCTCCATTTCAGAGACGAAAATTTTTCCTCCATGAATGGTTGATAGTCCAGAATTTTTAGAAATCATTTCAACAAGTTTTCTAGCATCTTTATCAGAAACTACCATTTCGATTTTTGCCAATGGTACTGACTTTAAACCAGTAGAACCAACATGTGATCCTTGTGATTCATCATAAATATGGCTATCATCTAAATTTCGTTTATCAATTATGTATGTCCCTATTTCATTCAAATTTGTTTTAATTATAGGAAAATTTTTTCGCTTAATTATAGCCTCTATTTTTTTCACAAATAAAATTCAGAGAAAGACCCTATTTATCAGAAATGGTTATTTTCAAGGCTAGAATTGGCTTTCAAACCTAATTATTTTTTAGAAAATCCAAATTTTGATGCCCAACCATGTTTTTGTTTTTTAGATGGTTTCATTGATAGATTATCCAGCATTTCATATGTTATAGTAAATCCATGGCCAACCATGGTTGCATCTTTATTGTAATTTTCTTTGTTTGGTACAAATTCATCAGCTAAATCTTTGATTTTTTTAGTTTTTAGATCAAATAATCTAATTTTTTTACCATTTTCAAGTTTTATTATTGCATCACCACTTAAACCCTGAATAGAAAAAGTTTCAAAGAATCGAATTGTTCCACCTTTCTTTAGTTCAATTACGGAATCATAAGTTAATTTTCCACCATAAAATAAAATTTCTCTTGCAGATATTATTACATCATCTTCTACATTCAAAACAATAACTGAATCAGCTTCAAGTAAAACAGTGTCTGCAAGATTTTCTGCAATAATTTTTCCATTTGGTGCTAAAATATGTGTTCGGTGTTCTTGAATTTGAAAAACTCCTACACGTACAGGATCTTCTACTCTAAATTTTCTACCATAAATATTCCCAACTACTACATTTCCATTATCAACAGTAATTTTTGCACCATTATCAATTTTATATTTATTTTCTAATGGATTAATAAATTTGAAATCACCATTTGTTAAATGAATATCTGTTTGAAATTCTTTCGTCCAAGAAGGACTAGTTATACTACCTTGCATAATTATTGAACCATCATAACAAAAACTTCCCGCCATGAAATTACCTTTAATAGATAATGCTCCATTAGCTTTTCTTTCTAATTCAATTTCCCCAAGAGTTTTTGAACCAAACAATCTAGATGCAGTAGTGTTTGATATATTCAAAGCTGAAGCCCAGTCTTGAGCAATTTTCATTTCTTTAAATAATTCTTGACCTAAAATCTGATTTTTTCTTCTTACATCTGCCTCAGAATCACCTGAATATACTTTGGAATTTTTTAATTTTTCATAATCAGTCTCTGGATACTTTTTACCAATCTTTAGATCATCATAAGCTTGTTTAATTTTGATAAATTGTTCATTTTCACCTCCACGATCTGAGTGAAATTGTAGAGCTAATCGTCTAAATGCATCACGAATTTCTTTCTCTGTGGTACCTTCAACAATTCCTAAAATATCATAATTACTTTCCACCACAATCTACACCAAAGTTATTTTTTCAAATTCCTATACTTGTAGGTTATTAAACATAGAATATCAAGGATGTGAAAAAATGGAAAAAAGTTCAGATTGAACTATTTGACTACTAATACTGGAACTTTTGTTTTGTGCATAACATAATTTGATGTACTTCCAAGAAATGCCTCTCTGGCTCCACCTAATCCTCTTGCACCAATTACAATCATGTCATACTTTCCTTTTTGTGCAAATTTGACAATTTCTGAGCCAGTATTTCCACCCCCAGTTTTGTATTTGAAAGTAGCACCAGCTTTTTGAGTCCTATTCATAGCAGGCCCAATAGCCTTTACGGCTTTTTTTTGTGCCTCGTCTTTCATTTTTTGAGTATATTTTATTCCGGCAGCTAGAGGTAAATGAAATACATAAAATCCAGTGATTTCTGCATCACTACCTTTTGCAATTTCAATTGCTCTATCTAATCCTCTCATAGAATTGGATGATCCGTCCAGAGGAACTAGTATTTTTTTGAATTTAGCCATATAAACAAAAAGTATGATTATTCAATATAAAAAACGATGATGATTTTCAAGGTTGGGATTCTCCGTTTAAATAAATCAGATCATGTTAATTATAGAAGATACATATGAAATGGCATTTTGATGATTTTATTTATGGGTCTATAGATGGTGCAGTTACAACTTTTGCTATTGTTGCAGGTGTAATGGGCGCTTCATTACCTTCTACAATAATTCTAATTCTTGGATTTGCAAATCTATTTGCTGATGGATTTGCTATGGCTGTTGGTAGTTATCAAGCAGCAAAGGCAAAAAATGAATTTGTACAAA
This sequence comes from Candidatus Nitrosopumilus sp., assembly GCA_024644105.1. Lineage (GTDB taxonomy): Archaea > Thermoproteota > Nitrososphaeria > Nitrososphaerales > Nitrosopumilaceae > Nitrosopumilus. Next base: position 61,741 of record JAHELP010000001.1, read on the forward strand.
TGAAAAGAAAGCAAGAAGAATGGGAAATAGATAATTTAGAAGAACAAGAAAGAGATGAAATCAGAGAAATTTATAGAAAGAAGGGTTTCAAGAATGAGTTGTTAGAAGATGTTGTACGAATAATTACATCAAAGAGAAAAGTATGGATAGATACAATGATGAAGGAAGAATTAGGATTAATTGAAGATGAAAAAAATCCAATGCATAGTTCTCTAAGTACGTTTGTTGGTTTTAATCTTGTTGGATTGATTCCATTAATTCCATTTATGATTTTTATGATAATAGGAATTGAATTGTATTCAGAAGCTTTTGTATATTCAATTGTATCTGTTTGTGCTGCATTTTTTCTTGTTGGAATGATAAAAGGAAAGATTGTAAAAAAATCAAAAATACATTCTGCAATTAATACATTAATCATTGGTGGAATTGCTGCACTAGTTGCTTATTTAGTAGGATATGGATTGAATTCTCTAGTTTCCTAGGATTGTAAGAATGTCTGAATTAACACGCCATATGGGATTATTTCATCTTACCATGTACGGTGTTGGATTAATTCTCGGAGCTGGTATCTATGTTTTGATTGGTGAGGCTGCAGGTTTTGCTGGAAATTCTATGTGGATTTCTTTTTTGCTGGGTGCAATAGTTGCATTATTTGCTGGATTAAGTTACTCTGAACTTTCGGCTTTGTATCCCAAAGCGGCAGCAGAATACACTTTTGTGAAAAATGCATTCAAGAGTCATTTCTTTGGTTTCATAATTGGCTGGTTAACGGCAATAACATCAATCATAGTTGCTGCAACAGTAGCGCTAGGATTTGGTGGATATCTTACTAAATTTGTTGATTTACCAATTACAATTGGTGCAATTCTCTTAATTGGGATTTTATCAATAGTGAATTTCATTGGAATTAAAGAATCTGCATGGGCAAATACCATTTTTGCATTAATTACAGCTGGTGGATTAGTACTGATAATATTTCTAGGATTTACAATTGAACCAGTTGAATCGATAGATTATTTTGAAGCACCAAATGGAATTACAGGCATTATTCTAGCATTTGTGTTAATTTTCTTTGCCTTTATTGGATTTGAAGATATGGCAAATGTTGCAGAAGAAGTTAAGAGACCTAAAAAAACAATTCCAAGAGCAATTATTTTATCTGTAGTAATTACTGGAGTGATTTACATTCTAGTTTCATTTTCAGTGATTCGAATTTTGAATTGGGAAGAGTTAGCAGCCTCTTCTGCACCACTTGCTGATGTAGCTCAGAGTGCTTTAGGTATCAATGGTAGTATCACTCTATCATTAATTGCACTTTTTGCAACTGCTAGTACTGTTTTGATAACGTTGGTAGCTGGTGCACGAATTTTGTATGGAATGGCAAAAAGTAATTCATTACCTCAGTTTTTTGCAAGGATTCATCCTAAAACAAAGACTCCATGGATTGCAGTCGTTGCGATTTTAATTACTTCTGTAGGATTTGCATTTGTTGGAGATATTGTAATAATAGCAAATATTGTTGTTTTTGCAGTAGTTATTACTTTTGCAGCAATTAATCTAGCTGTGATTGTTCTTAGATACACTGAACCTGTTTTAGAAAGACCTTTTAAAGTTCCAATTAATGTTGGAAAGTTTCCCATATTACCATTATTTGGATTTGGAACTACAGTTTACATGGCATTACAGTTTGAATTTGAAGTTGTACTAGTAGGAGTGGCTATTATTGGAATTGGCTCAGTTTTGTATTTTATTTTAAAAAAACAAAATAATTTTACAAATGGAATCTAATTCTTTTTTGATTTTGTAATTGCAACTATTGCTAAAGTAATTCCAATAATGCCAACAGTAATTCCGAAATATCCAATATTGTTTGACTGTGATTCTTCCAACATTAATACTGAATCTTTTAGCTCACTGACATCTTCAATCAATGCTGTATGTCCATCAATCATTTGTGTTATTGTAATATCAGATGGTTCAGGAAATTCAATGTATGAGCGTTCATCAACTTTAGGTGGATGCATTGACAAACTAATTGGAGTATCTTCAATTGTACCTAAAATATTTGCTTGATAGAATCCAGATATTGTTGGATTTACAAATGCATAATATTTTCCGGGAATATTATGATCTGGAGATAATGGAAGAGTAATGCTTTCATCTTTGAAAATTAATTTTATTTTAACTGTATTTTTTAAATCTGGAATTCCATTTTTGAAAATTTGTTCTTCTAATTCTAATCCTGGTTCTAGAGGACTGACATAGAATTCAATTGCATTTGTTTCTCCAGAAACAACAGGTTCATTCATCCAACCAATTTCGACTCTATATTCGCCAACAGAATCTACCGTGTGCCCAAATGCCATTCCAACTAAACCAGGAATAATTAAAAAAGAGAAAATGATGAATTTTAATTTCATATTAAAAAATCTAAATCTGATTTTAAAAACGTTCTACTAATTTTCACTAAATTTTTGATATTTGTACCACTCAGGCATCAGCATACATTGAAACTTCCCATGCAGTAGGAGTTTGTGCAAATGCGGTATACTCTTTGTATTTTAGTTCAGAATAAGCATCAAGAAAATCTTTTGTGAAAACATCAACTAAGAAATTTGAATCACTTGATAAAGAATCGAGAGCACCTTTCAGAGATACAGGAAGAGAGCCAATTTTGTATTCACGTTTCTTTTCTGCAGAAAGTTTGTAAACATTTTCTTCTACCGGATCACCAGGATCAATTTTATTTTTAATTCCATCTAGACCGGCAAGTAATAATGCAGATTCTAAAAGATAGATGTTTGCGGTTGGATCAGGAACACGATATTCAATCCTCTTGCTTTTTTCTTGGTTTCTGTTGTACATTGGAACTCTAATTGCAGTAGAACGATTTGCTAATCCCCAGCATACATTAACAGGTGCTTCAAATCCAGGTACGAGACGTTTGTATGAATTTGTTGTTGGATTTGAGATTGCACATAATGCTGAAGCATGGCTTAAGATTCCACCAATATAATATCTACCAGTTTGGCTCATTTGAGCTAGATCATCATCTTTATCATACATGACATTTGAATTTTCTTTCCATAAACTTTGGTGTGTATGCATGGCAGAAGCATTATCACCAAAAATTGGTTTTGGCATAAAAGTTGCAACTTTATTTTTTCTTTTAGCTTTAACTTTTACTAAATTTTTAACTGCAATAACATTGTCAGCCATAGCAATCATTTCATCATAAACTAAATTGATTTCACATTGACCAGATGTTGCAACCTCATGATGTTCAGCTTCAATTTTTATTCCAAAATAATTATACAAATCATCACAAACATCTTTTCGAAATCCTTCTAGTGTATCCTTGGGTTGTGATGGATAGTATCCTTCTTTGATATCTATTGCAGTACTAACATTTCCTTTTGCCCATGGGGATTCTTTAGATTCTATAGAATATCCAGAACCTCCTCCTGAGTGAGTTGCTGCATATGGGGATGGATAAACATTGATTGCATCAAATACAAAAAATTCAATTTCAGGTCCCCAATTAGTATGAGTAAAACCAAATTCTCCAAGCTTCTGTGCTGCTTTAAATGCAATTCCCCGAGAATCTCTATTGTATCGTGATTCTTTGTTTGTATTACCATCATAGAGATCACAAAAAATTCTTGCATTTTTTCTATTACCAGGATCATAATCATTTGGAAGAACTTTGAAAGAATTAGGATCAGGCATTAAAATCATATCAGAATTATTAACAGATTTGAATCCAACAATTGAACTTGCATCTAGTTTTTCAAGACCGTTAACAAAACTATTTTTATCAATTGCATAACTGGGCATTCCAACATTATGTAGCTCACCAAAAATATCTACAAACCAAAAATCTATGAACGATATATTTTCATCTTTAATAGCTTGTAATACTTGATCTGAGTTCAATAGTGAATTTTTTTACTGGTTATTTTACTAATGTGGTGTTGTAAGAATCATTTGTCAAGTTGGTCAGGTTAATTCTAAGATTCGGGATAATCTTCAATTGGATGTGTAGCTTTGAAATTTTTCATCTCTTCATCAAAAAAGAATTTGTCAGTAAGAGCTGGCTTCAAATCATCTAACCAAATTGCATTTTCGTCATATTTTGCAAAGAATGGTACTTGTACCCAATCAGGATTTCTACCCTGCAAAAATCTCAGAACAATTACTTTTTGATCATTTAGATTTGCAGTTCCGATAACATGTACTTTTCCAGGTGTTGCTGACATACTTGGACCACGAACAGTTCTAGCTAATCCACTAACTGAAGAATATGCTTTTCTGAAAATTTCATAAGCCCTTACCAATGGAATTCCAAAGTAATGTTGAGCACCTGTATCTCTAACTACAAACATGTAATACGGAATACAGCCAAGCTGAACCTGTTTTGTCCACATTTTTGCCCACATTTCTGCATCATCGTTTATGTGTGCTAAGATAGGAGATTGCGTTCTAATTTGTGCACCTGTTTTTCTTACTTCTTTTATTGCACTTTTTACTGCATCAGTTGATAATTCATTTAGATGATTGAAGTGAGCCATAAATGCAAGATGTAATCCACTGTCTGTAATTTTTTTGAATATATCTAACATTTCTTGAGAATCAGAATCTGTTAAGAATTTGTATGGCCAGTATGCTAAAGCTTTTGTTCCAATTCTAATAGTTTTAAGATTTGGGAGTTTTGCATCAATTAAAGCATCAACGTATTTTGAGAAAATTTTTGCTTTCATTATCATTGGATCCCCACCAGTAAAAAGGACATCAGTAATTTCTGGATGCTCACTAACATACTGTACAAGTTGCTCACCTTCTTGCATGGCAAATTTCATTTCGTCCATTCCAACAAATTGAGGCCATCTAAAACAAAAACTACAATATGCATGACATGTTTGACTTTGACTTGGAAAGAAGAGACAAGTTTCTTTGTATTTATGTTGCATTCCATAGAGTTTGGTTCCGTCTTTTAATGTTGGAACATTTAGTTCCATTTGTCCAGCAGGGTGTGGATTTAGTTGTAAACGGATTTCATTTGCAATTGCTGTAATTTCTTTTTTATCTAAATTATTTTTTAAAGCAGTTTCCATTTTTTTATAATGTTCTGGTTTTAGCATTCCTCTTTGGGGGAATGTCAATACAAAGATTGGATCATTTGGAATATTATTCCAATCAATTAATTGTTCAACAACATAATTATTTGCTTTAAAAGGTAAAACATTTCCTACTACTTCCATTTCAAATTGAGTTTCTTCACTTAATTTTTGAATTTGTGGAAGGGTTCTAAAATTTGCTAGTGTATAAGATTTGAGAGAGGGAGAATCATCCCATAATGATTCTTGTTGGGTCATTTTGTAATTAGTACATTTACCCTTGTTAAAGGTTACATGATTTTTACGCATAAAATTTATCAATATACTAGAGATTTCATAAAAATTAGAAATAATAATAGAGGTCGCCTATGTATTCTAGAACAGGAGATCGTGTTAGGTAATGGCTGAAGAAATAATTGAAGCAGTGGTTGGTCAAACATCTGAATTTGAAAATATTTCTGAATTGATAGCTTCATCAGAAGCATTACAAATTGCCTTTACTATTCTTATAATTGGGATAATTGGCATTTCTTTGGTTTATCGAGTTTTTTCAAAGTGGGTTTCATCGCAAAAATTCACCTATGTTAAACCTCATTTTTCAAGATTTGTTAGAGTTGGAGTGTTACCATTCTTTGCAATTATTTTAATCACTAGCATGAATGTATACATTCAATCTTTTGATTTATTTGATAATCCCATAATATCTGATTCTCAAGATGTACTAACAGATACTCAAGAAAGTTTCACTACACAGATTGATCGTAAAAATTTATCATCAGCTGAAACATTTGCAAAAATTCTCAATACCATCAATATTCTAGTAATAGGCTATTCAATAGCACATCTAATTCCAATTATGATTAGTAAACATGAAAAATCAAATTTGGAAAAAGAGGATTATGAATCTTGGAAAGAAATGAGAGGATTCCTTGATGACAAAGATGATTTATTTCACAGATGTTTTAAATGGGTTCCACCTAAAAACACGCCAGAAGATATTTCAGATGAGGATTTTTTAAATAATCTAAAAACAGAAGAAGGGAAAAAATTTCTGGAAGAATTTAGAACAACTAAAGGATTACCAATAGGAAGTTATGAACAACTAGTAAAGAATCCATTTGAAGTATGGAAACAATCAGAGAGAGGAAAATATATTGATTATTTTGAAAAATGTATTTCTGGAAATAATCAATCAGGGAAAAAACTTAGACTTGGACAAGATGAAGAAGAGATCTATCCAATAGATACTTGGAGAGAGGAGAAGAGATTAGAATCATATGAACCAATTATTGCTGGTGGAAGACCACCAGGATATGCGACACGAAAGAGAAAAAATCTCCCAAAAACTATTAGTCAAATTCTACCACTAGGAATTTTTGTTGCAGTAATAATTGGTGTTGTTAATTGGTGGGGCTTTGATCTCTTTGTATTAGCTACTGCTACTGGTGGATTGGCAATTGGTGTAGGATTAGCTTTGCAGGAAACAATGCAGAACTATTTTGCATATATCCTGATTAGAAAAGATAAAATTTTTGCTGAAGGTGAGCGTATTAAATTAGATACTGGATATAATGGATATGTACACAAAATTACTCCTAGAGTTACATACATCAGAGATGCACTCAATGAATCGTTTGCAGTAATCCCTACCAGACAGCTAGTAAATGCACAGATTATCAATTATTCAAAAGAGATCAAAATGGTTCCAGCAATAGTCCAAGTTGGAGTTTCATATCTCAATGATCCTAAACAAGTTTCTGCAATATTGGTAAAAGTTGGAAAACGTGTAATGAATGAATCAGTTGATAATAAAGGCAGACATCTTGTTACCCAATTACGTTGTCCATATTTAGAAGAGAATAAGCCTAGTTGTGGATGTGATAAAGATATTCATGTAGACATAAATCAACCAGTTGTAAGATTCAATAATTTTAATGATTCTTCATTGGATTTTTCTTTGTGGTTGTATGTTAGAGATTATGGTTCTCAGTTTAAAGCTAAAACAGAGATGAGGATAATTATGTATGAAGAATTTAAAAAATATGATATCAGAATTCCATGGCCTATTAGAACTGTCTATCAGGGAGATGAAAAACGTGAGCAAGAGGAAATTGACAAGCTCACTGAACAAAGAGATGATGTTGTTGATGAATATGGTATAGGCGATATTGGTCGTGGTAGTGGAGAAGAATAGTCTTCTCAAAACTTAAGAATCCCATTAAATCACATTTCCTTGTTGAGTAAATTATCAGTAATTGCAGGGAAATCATCAGAGGATGTAGCCAAAAAATTGTCTAGAAAGATAAAAGCAAATCTTGTGAAATCACAGATTAGAATTTTTGCTGATGGAGAAAGTAAGATTACACTTTATGGAAAAATATCTAAACAAAAATCAATTGTAGTACAATCAATTTACCCTCCAGTTGATACAAATCTAATTCAAGCGTTATCACTTATATCAAAAGCTAAAGAAACATCATCTGAAGTAATTGCTGTAATTCCATATATGGGATATGCAAGACAAGATAGAGAATTTTTACCAGGGGAGATAATTACAATGAAAGTTCTAGGTAAACTCTTCAAAGGAGCTGGTGCATCAAAAATTATTGCAGTAGATATCCATAGTATGATAGGATTCAAACATTTCACAATTAAAACAAAGAATGTGTCTGCAATTCCAGATCTTGTACAATATTTCAAGAAATTGAGCCTGAAAAATCCACTTGTCGTATCCCCAGATCAAGGAGGAAAAGAAAGAGCTCATGAATTTGCTAAAGAATTAGGCTCAGAGTATATTGCATTAGAGAAAAAAAGGGATAGAAAAACAGGGATAGTTAAGATAAAAACAAAAAATCTTGATGAAGTTGCAAATAGGGATTTAATTTTAGTTGATGATATGATTAGTACCGGAGGAAGTATAGTTAAAGCTACACAATTTCTTAAAAAACAAAAATGTAAAAAAGTGTATGTAGCATGCACACATGCTTTGTTAATGAATGATGCTGAAAAAAGAATTAAAAAAGCTGGAGTAACAAAAATTGTTAGTACAAATACAATTCCAGGTAAAACATCTATTGTAGATATTTCCAATACCATTGCAAAGGCAATTCAATAATGCCAGAAAGTTTTTTTGTCTTATCTAAAGATTATCTTGAACTTGCTATTGATGAAATTACAGCAATTGCAAAAATGTATGATAGGTTTTCTAAAATTAACGTAATTTCTAATCTTGTTATAGTACAATCAAAAACAAATTGGAATGAAATTGCAAAAAGAGCAACGTTTGTAAAAATATCTGGTCAAATTTTAAGAAAAATGTCTGGACTGTTTTTAGATGAAGAAAATATTGGTGTATTAAAAAATGCTAAATCATTTGTTTGTAGAATCGTTAATTTATCATCTAATCAATTCAATATTCCTGAATTGGAAAGCTCTATGGGAGATATGATATCAAAATTCTCGCATGCAAAAGTGAAGTTAGATAATCCAGATATTACAGTATATCTAATTTTTACAAATAAAGAGAATTTTTTTGGATTTTCAAAACGAGTCAAAAATCAGATTAGGCCAAAAAAGATCAAGAAGCATCCACATGAATTAGATTGGAAATTAACACGAGTAATGATAAATCTGATAGGGATGAAAAAGGGAGAAACAATCTGTGATCCATTTTGTGGAACAGGTACCACCTTACTTGAAGCTGAATCAATGGGAATACATGCCATTGGATTAGATTTTGATGAAAAAATGTGTGAAATTGCTAAAGAAAATCTTGCTGTGAACAAATATCATTCAAAAGTAATCAAATCTGAATATCAAGGATTATCAAAAATATCTGATAAATTTGATGGAATAGTGACTGATTTACCATATGGAGTAGCCTCAAAAACTTCAGAAAAGCCTCAGGAAATACTCAAGAAGTTTTTCGCTAGTCTTCCTAAAAGAAAAAAAGTAGCAATAATGTACAAAAAAGAATTGGATTTTAATTCAAAGTTGAGCGGATTAAAAAAATATCATATCTATAGGCATAAAAGCTTGACAAGAACAATCCTGATTAAATGAAACTTGTATTTTTAGGAACATCTGCAGCTCAACCAACTGAAAATAGAGGATTATCATGTATTTGCTTAGAAAGAGATGGAGAGATCTTGATGTTTGATGCCGGTGAATCTGCTCAAATATCATTTATGAAATCAGGTTTAGGTTGGAATAAAAAAATGAAATTGTTTGTAACCCATATGCACGGTGATCACTGTGTTGGAATCCTGGGATTATTACAAACAATGTCAATGCAAAATAGAACTGAAACCTTGGAGATTTTTGGACCTAATGGAATTGAGGAATTCATTGCAGCTAATATAAAAATTCTAAATTTTGGATTATCATTTCCAATTTTGATTACAACTATTAAAGAAGGAAAAATGTTTGAGGATGAAAAATTTACTATATACGTTTGTAAAGCAAATCATTCTATTACAGCATTTTCATATTTGTTTGAAGAAAAAGATAAACCTGGAAGATTTAATCTAGAAAAAGCAAAACAATTAGGAATTCCAGAGGGGAAGTTATGGAGTGAATTACAAAAAGGTTATGAAATTACAATTAATGATAAAAAAATAAAACCAGATCAAGTACTAGGAGAAAAACGACCAGGTAAAAAAATTGGAATTTCTGGTGATACTATGCCTACAGAAAGGTTAGAGGAGTTTTTTAAAAATTGTGATTATCTTGTATTTGATTCAACATTTTTAGAAGAAGAAAAACTAAGAGCACAAGAAACATGTCATTCAACTGCAAAACAAGCTGCAACACTTGCAAAGAATGCTAATGTTAAAAATTTAATTTTGACACATTTTTCAGCAAGATACAAAGATGAGAGTGAACATTTCAACGAAGCAAAAGAAATTCATAATTCAGTAATTACAGCCAAAGATCTTTTAGAAGTAGAAATTAAATAAAATGTTTGAATTAATTGAAGAGCAAATTACAAATTTTAAAAAAATTGTTTTTGTAACAGGTGCTGGAATTTCTCAAGAAAGTGGAATTCCTACATTTAGAGGAAAAGATGGGTTATGGAGAAATCATGATGCAATGAAGTTAGCTACAATTGATGCGTTTTATGACAACCCAAAACTGGTCTGGGAGTGGTATAATGAGCGAAGAATGAATATTTTTCAGGCACAGCCAAATGCAGGTCATAAAGCAATTGCTGAACTTGAAAAATATACTCAAGTTGTAGTTTTAACACAAAATATTGATGGATTACACCAAAAATCAGGCAGTTCTAATGTTTTGGAACTTCATGGGAGCATAGTACAAATCAAATGCACAGTTTGTAATTTTAAAGAGGAAATTTTAGAGGAGTTTTTCGATTTACCACCCATTTGTAAATGTGGGAATATACTTAGACCTGATGTAGTATGGTTTGGAGAATCATTACCTCAAGATGTATGGCAAAATGCTATGAATTTTTCAAGCAAATGTGATTTAATGGTTATTGCAGGTACATCACTTGTAGTATCCCCTGCAAATACACTTCCAATATATGCAAAACAAAACAATGCTACACTAGTAGAAATTAATCCAGAAATTACAGAAATGTCTGGAGAAATGGATTTATCAATTAGAAACACTAGTGCTGAAATATTACCACAATTAGTATCATTGTTTAAAAAAAGTTATGACTGAGAAAATACACCATTAATTTTAGTATCTGAACTATCTCCAGGATTATAAACTGAAGAAGTTACAGTTCCATAATCTTCATGTTCTACAACCATATCAATATAATATGGATTTCCAGTTGCATCATTTACATTTGTATCAAACATTGAAGTAAAATATGTTCCAGAAAAAATTTCTTTATCGGTAGTTCTGATCACTACCTTAACACTTTTTGTTTTATCACTTGTGTCAACATATTGTAAAAGAATATTATCATCAGATTGTTGTTTGGTTGATAGCGATAATGTTTCATAGATTATTGGAGTGTTATTTGGAGTATGAATATTATTTGAAGATTCTTGAATAGATGAGCTGTCTGAACCAGAATTCGAATTTCCTGTAAAAATACTTTGAATTGATTCAATTGGATTAAAATTGAAAAATTCTTCCTTGATTATTTCTTGAGAAGATTCCTTTACATCTGAAATTTCATTAGCTACTTTATCTCCAGCAGAACTAATTTCATCAGATATTGACTCAGCCGTCTTGTCTACAATTTTATCAACAGACGAATCAATTCTTTGTTCTACAGCATCTGATGCATCAGTGCCAAAATTACTTACATCATTTTTTAATGAATCAAAGACAGTTGCAGATGTTGTGGGAAACAAATTATCAATTTCATTTGAAAAAATCATGCCTCCTAGGATTATAATCCCACCAATTATGCCTAGTTTGATGAACATACTAGATGATTTAAAAAAATAGATTTTAGATTAAAACTAAAAAAAATAGTCAAAAATGAGTGAATTTTCTTAGCTAATCTCCATTAATTTGCAAAAGCTATCCAATCAATAATTCCATCAATATTTGATGAAGTCAGAGTTACCTTAATTGGTCCTAATGGAGATTCTTCAGGTTCATCACAGATAGCAATTTTTTCAACAAATGCAGCTTGCTTGTTTAAAAAAAACCAAGTTGTATCACCTTCTAAGTTATTTTCCAAATTTCGAGTATAACTTTTTTGAGATTGTGACAAAGTAATTGCTTCATAAATTTTTTCCAATGATCTTAATTCTTTAGATTGAGCTTTAATTGAAAAATTTTCATTTTTTATTTCTGAGAATGGAAAAATATTTGAAATAGCTTGCTTTACTTTTTCGGGATTTTCAGATAAATTAACCGGACAAATCATTTCAATTTTACAATTGATGTTCGGTATTTTCATTCTACCCAGCTTTGAATAATTTTAAAAGTTTGATCAATTAATTTTTCTTTTGTTATACCCACATTTGAAATTGCATAATCAGATAGAGCTATTGAATTACTTATTCCAACACCTAATTCTCTAGTATCTCTTTCCTCAAAGTGCTCTTTTGTTTGTGGATCATCTGATCTTCCTCTTTTTTGCAAAAAATCAAATCTAGTATCAGTGGATGCATGTACAGCTAATAATTTAACATTCCCAAATTTTTTAAGTACTTGAATTTCATCATTTGATCTAACTCCATCTATTAAAATTACATTTGAATTTGAAGATTCTATTTGTGATTTAACTAATTCTGCAATTGCTCCAGGACCATTTTTTTCTCTAAGCTCTAACATTAATTTTCCAAGATTATCTCTTGTAGATTCTAAATTTCTCTTTTTTGCCTCTTCTCTAACGGCATTTCCCATATTGATAATTTCATATCCTTTAGATTTCAAACCATCTGCAATTGTAGATTTGCCCGCACCAGGCATTCCGGTCAAACATACAATGAGTTTTGTCAACATATATCAAAAAAAGAGGTCGTCTATGAAGCTACCGGAAATAATTATAAACATTATTCAAAAAATCTTATGATGCGTGTTTTTGTAGCAATTGAAATCACAGATAAAATAGTGATTAATTCAATTACAAAATTTCAGGATAAATTAGAAATAGATGCAAAACCTATTGAAGCACAGAATTTTCATTTTACATTACAATTTTTAGGAGAAGTTTCTAAAGATACCTTAGTTAAAATCAAAGAGGCCTTGCAAACAGTCGAATTTTCAAGTTTTGATATTATTCTAAAAGGTGTAGGAGTATTTCCAAAACCCAGATTTCCAAGAGTGATTTGGGTAGGAACGGATGAAAAGGGAGGAGAAATTTTAATTGAACTATCTAAAAAGATAGTAAAAGTGCTTGAACCCCTAGGATTCTTTCAAGACAAGTCATTCAAACCTCATATCACAGTATTTAGAATTAAAAAGAAGATTGGAGATATATCAAGAGAATTGGAATCTATAAAAATGGAAAATTTTGGAATGCAAAAGATATCAAATATTAAATTGAAAAAAAGTGAACTAACATCAAGTGGACCAATTTATTCAGATTTATTGGAGATTTGTGCAATTAAATGAAACAAATAATTTCTAAGGTTTCTAAAACTGTAGTACCTTCAAAAATAGTAGAAAAATCAAAACAGAAAATTGCAGAAAAAGCTTTCAGTCTTGTTGAAAAAGAAATTAAGAAATATTCAGAAATTGTAGGATTAGAATTTGGTGGATCATTTGCTAAAGGTACTTGGTTATCTAAAGATGCAGATGTTGATATTTTTATTAAATTTAAAAAAAATGTCTCTGAAGAAAAATTTGAGAAAGTTTCTAAAAAAATTGGATTTGATTCATTGAAAAAATATTCTCCCTATGTTAGATATTCTCAACACCCTTATGTCGAGGCTAAAATTGGAAATACCAAAATAAATGTTGTACCATGTTATGATGTCAAAATTGGAGAATGGAAAAGTGCCGCAGATAGATCTCCATTTCATACGAAATTTATGAAAAAATCATTATCGCCAAAAATGAGAAATGAAGTACGAGTTCTAAAGACATTTCTAAAATCAAATGGAATTTATGGTGCTGAAATAGCAAAACAAGGATTTAGTGGATATATTTCAGAAGTTTTAATTTTAGAGTTTGGTAGTTTTCAAAATCTAATAAAATCTGTTTCAAAAATTAAAGAAAATCAAGTGATTGGAAAAACAACTAAAAAATTTGATACATCAATTGTAGTGATTGATCCTATAGACAGTAACCGAAATTTAGCCGCTGCAATTTCAGATGAAAATATTGGAAAATTTATTCTTGTTTCTAGAGCAATTAAAGAAAAACCTAGTTTAGTATTCTTTAAGATTAGAAAGTCAAGAATATCAAATAAATTTTGGAATAATTTGTTGGTTGTAAAATTTAATTTTAAATCAAGAAGTCCAGATATTATTTGGGGACAAATAAAAAGAACTACTTCCACTTTATCTACTCAGTTAGAATTAGCAGGCTTTACTGTATTGAGGAGTAAATCTCACACAGATCAACTAAAAGAAGCCTATCTTTTGTTCTTTTTAGAGTCTACAAAAATTAATGAGATCTATTCTAAAAAAGGACCAGAGTTTTTCAGAGAGCACAGTACTCATAGTTTTATTGCTAAAAATCTTAAAAATGCAGAATTATTATGGGTTGGAAATCAAAGAAAAATAATTTCTTTAGAAAAAAGAAACCACACAGATGCTGTAAGTTTTATGAAAGAATTTTTGAAGAAAAATCTTCAGATAGGCATACCAAAAGGTCTTCAAAGTGATTTGAAACGAGGTTTTAAAGTGTCAGTAGGAAACAAAGGACTAAGCAAATCAATTAAAGAGGAAGCGGCAGAATTGATTTCAGTAGATGGCACACTCCTTCATTTCAATTAAGAAATTTTTAGAAGAACCATACTCAAACATTTTAGGATATCCAAATGCAACTAATCGTCAAATTAAATCAAGAATTAATGAATTAGAAAAATTAAAAATTAAATCTATTTCTTTAACAGGTCCAACTACTCTTGGAAATTTAGCAATTCTAGGAAAAGGATACGTTGGTGTTGTGGTGATTGCAAAAAAAGGCAACAAAATGATAGCTCTAAAAATTCGAAGAACAGATTCTCCAAGAAAGAATATGAAAAATGAAGCAACATTACTAAAATTAGTTAACTCAGTTAAAGTTGGTCCTAAAATGATAGATGCTAGTAAAAATTTCTTAGTTATGGAATATTTGGATGGAGAGAAATTTAGTGATTGGATTGAGATGTTGAAAGGAGTTGGAAGTGCAAAAAAATTAAAATCTACAATAAAAAGTGTGTTAGAAGATTGTTATAGATTAGATCAGATTGGATTTGATCATGGTGAATTGAGTAATATTTCAAAGCATGTTATTGTAGGTAAAACAAAAGCTTCACTAATTGATTTTGAAAGTTCTAGCACTAAAAGAAGACCATCTAATGTAACATCAATCACTCAAGCCTTTTTTATTGGCTCAGGAATTTCGAAAAAGGCTCAAAAAATTTACAAAAATTCATCCAAAGAAAAAATTATTCAAGCACTAAAATTATACAAACAAGAGAAAACTCGCGAAAATTTTGAAAGATTACTCAAAATTCTAAAATTATAATGGGATCGGCAGGATTTGAACCTGCGACCACTAGTCCCCCAGACTAGTATCATACCAAGCTAGACTACGATCCCTCGTTTCAGAGGCACAAAATGAAATTATTAAATCGTCGTATTGATAAACAAAATTGATGAAACTTTGTAATATTTGTCATAAAATTTCTGCTACAGACCAAGATCATCTTGATTGTGTTCAAAGAAGAAGTATAGAATTAGAAGATGAGAATTTTAAAAATAATATTCCAGAAAAACTAACTCTTTCAAAAAATACTCAGGAATTAGGTGTAGAAGTCAGAGCACTTTTAGAACATCTTTCCAAAAGCAAGGACTCAGACGAATAAACTAAAACCATTTTGATAGTCTTTCTTTTTCAAATTCAATTTTTTTAGAGAGATTATCAGATGTTGATTCTGTGAGATTTGTTGATGGTTTATCGTTTGTGAACATATCAACTTCAATTACAGATGCTGTTTCTCTACCAGATTCAATGAAACATCCTCCTTTTCCATCAAAAAGGACTGAATCTGATTTTGATTGAATTTTTGAAATAATATTTTTAGCAACTGTAATTCCTTCTCCTTCTGCAAAAATTCCTGCTTTAGGAACTGCCATATTTTCTGCAACGATTAAACTAGTTACATCACCCACTGCAAAGATATTTTCAAAAGGTGTTTTGCAATCTCTATCTATCTGAATGAATCCAGATTCTTTTGCTAATCCAGAATCATAGATTACTTTAGGAGCAATATGTGGTGGGATTGCTAAAAGTAAATCAAAATCAGCGTCACTATCTTCAAAAATTAATTTTTTATGTTTAACTGATTTTATTTTTGAGGAATTATGAAATACAATCTTTTCAGAGTTGACCATGTCAAGAATTTGTTTACTAACATCTGGTCCAGCTGCAGGCAGAGTTATAGGGGCTGGACTGTAAAAATCAATTTGAATAGAATCACGAACTCCTCGTTTTCTTAGCATAGCATCAATTAGTAAACTAGCCTCAAATGGTGCTGGAGGACATTTGTAAGGCATGCCCATTATGGATATTGCAATTTTTCCGGATGTTATGGTCTCAAGTTTTTCGTGAATTTGTGAAAGTTGTTTGTGATCATATAGATTGAATCCATTTTCTTCTAACCCAGGAATTTTTTGAGGTGCTAATACAGCACCCATTGAAATTATTAGAAAATCAAAAGAGATTGTTTGGGATTTTGTTTCAATATTCTTCTTTTCAGGATTAATTGATATTATTTCATCTTTAATGAAATTGATTTCTTTTTTTTCTAATTCATTTAATGATCCAATTGAATTTTCAAAAGTTCGTGTTCCATTTATGATCCATAACTTTGCAAACCCAACCATAAACCAGTCTTTTTTATCAATTAAAGTAATTTTTACTTTAGATGATGATAGTGAGTTTCGTATCTCATTAGCAGCTGATAATCCACCAAAACCGCCACCTAAAATTACAACATGGGGAATATTTGACAAATTAACGTTCTTGAGTTGTAGGTCTAATCAGAATTTCATTTACATTAACGTGATTTGGTGAATCAACTGCATACA
This sequence comes from Candidatus Nitrosopumilus sp., assembly GCA_024644105.1. GTDB lineage: Archaea > Thermoproteota > Nitrososphaeria > Nitrososphaerales > Nitrosopumilaceae > Nitrosopumilus. The sequence continues at coordinate 78,539 of JAHELP010000001.1, forward strand.
AAATTGCTTTTGCAATATCTTCTGCTTGTAAAGCTTCCATCTTCTTTGTATTTTCTACAAAGCCTTGTAGGGATTCATCAGTGATTGTATCATTTAGTTCTGTAGCAACTACTCCAGGTTCAATACTGGTTACTCTAATGTTTGAGCGTACACTGAATTCTTGTCTCAGGCCCTCACTAAATGCAGCAACTGCATGTTTTGTTGCACAGTATACACTACCAGCAGGAAATACAATTCTTCCAGCTACAGATGAGAGATTAACAATATGACCAGACTTTTTTTCTTTCATATGAGAAATTACAGCACCTGTAGAATACAAAACACCTTTGATATTCACATCTATCATTCTATCCCATTCATCAACTTTGAGACTTTTGAAAAAACTTAGAGGCATTAAACCTGCATTGTTTACAAGAATATCTATAGAACCCCATTTGTCTAAAACTGCTTTAGCAAAATCTTCACATTCAGATCTTTGAGTTACATCAAGTTTTTGGAAAAATACTTCTCCACCATCAGAAGAGATTTTTTTAGCTAGCTCTTCTAATCTATCAACTCGTCTAGCACCTATTGCAATTTTTGCGCCAGCTTTTGATAACTCTAAAGCAGTTGCAAAACCAATACCACTACTGGCTCCAGTAATTATTGCAACTTTATCTTTAATCACAAACAAACTAAATTTGAACATCGTAAAAATGTTTAGACATTAAGAAATCTCAAGAAATACTGGCACCTTTATTAAAAGAAAAGTAGTAGTTGAAAATATGGAATCAGAAAAATGTGCATATTGTGGAGATCTTACAGATATGCCATTTCAATGCAATTATTGCAAAGATCCTTTCTGTGCAGAACACAGACTACCTGAAGAACATAGATGTGTAAAACTAAGCCAAATTAGAGCTAAAAGATTTGGAGAGAGAAAAGTTATTCGCGATGGTGGACCTAACAGACCTAATATTTTAAAACGAATTTTTGGAAGATTTTAAAATTAATATGGACTTTTGTCAGGTGAGATTTTTGCTCTTCTCCCCTGATAAATTAAAGCAATAGCAAGTGCAAACATTACCATTGCAGTCAACGGAAAATTTTGTGGTGCTGGTAGAATAAACCAATAGTAAATTCCAAAACCAATTGATACAATTGCCTGTGTCCATAATTTGATCCATTTTGGTATTTTTGCTAGACGACTAATAACTTCAACCAGGAAAATTCCAATTACAGGATATATTGTGTAAAAAAGAAAATCTATAACATCAACGCCTGTATGAGACATATTATTCGGTAATGATAGGTATAATTTCTATCTAATCTTCCAAATGGACCTTAGTTGCAACATTTTTGGCAATTAGAGCCTGAGCATTCTCATATGGAATTGTAGCTATATCTTCAGTTTTGAAAGGCCCATATTTTTCAAGATCAGCTCCAACAATCTCATCAACTTCATTTAGAAATCTAACAACGATTTTCTTAGTTTTGTGATTTTGGGCTAATGATTCTAAAAATTTTGATTTACCGTTAATTGTTGCTGAAAGAATCATTTCTGTTCTCTCTTTTTGATCTTCTTGTGAATCAAAAATAAATTTTTCTTCATCTAAAAGATTACTAATTTCTATATCTGAAGTTTTTGAAATTTTTTCTAATCTTATTTCTATCAGTAAAGTTGTTAATTCAATAACCATATCAATCATTGTATCTTTTATTTTATTTTCCACTCCATCAAATTCTTGCTTTCGTAAATTTCCAATAAAATCAGCTAGATTTCTGTAAAAATCGGGATCAATTTCTTCAATGGAATCACTTTCAGTTTCACGTAAAACTGTATGATGAAGGGAAATGATATTGATTTGATTTGATTCTGACATTTCTTACCTAATCCTTAAATGGCTGATGTATTTGTGTTTGATTGAAGAATAAATTGCCATATAAAGTCAGCCACGGTAAAGCTATCCAAGTAACATATTCACCGGATGAAGTCTTTTCAAGAATTCAACATGAAGGAATTCAGTTTATAGATCTACAATTTACTGGTCTTACTGGCCATTTTCATCATACTACAATTTCAGCTAATACTTTTACTCCAGAACAAATGAGAGATGGATTACCAAAATTAGATGGTTCATCAATTATTGGATTTACAAGTATTGATGACTCTGATTTGCTGTTAAAACCAGATCCAAATACATTTGCTATTATTCCTTGGATGACTGAAAATAAAACCGCTAGGCTCCTCTGTGATGTCTATTGGGGAGAGGATAGAGGTAGATTATCAAGAGACCCAAGAGGGATTTCTCAAAAAGCTGAAGAATATATCAAAACTCAAGGATTTGATTATAGTAATTGGGGTCCTGAAGTTGAATTCTTTGTATTTGATAAAGTACATTGGGATGTTCTAACACCATACAAAGGTCAATCATATTCCATTGAATCAAAAGAAGCTCCTTGGAATCAATCAGGTGAAGGATATCCAATGGGATTACAAGAAGGATACTATCCAAGTACCCCAGCAGATACTCTTACTCCTTATAGAAATGAATGTGTAAATATTCTCAATACAAATTTTGGAATCTTGTGTGATAATCATCATCATGAAGTAGCAACGGCAGGACAATGTGAAATTGATATCAAATATGATTACATGACAAATGCTGCAGATGCTGCACAGTCATACAAGTATGTAATTAGAAATGTTGCACAAAAGTATGGAAAAGTTGCAACAATGATGCCAAAACCAATAGCAATGGATTCAGGTTCTGGTATGCATGTCAATGTTAGTTTATGGAAAGGAATGGAAAATGCATTTTATGATCCTGATGATGAAATTGAATTAAGCCAGGTTGGGAGATATTTCTGTGGTGGTATAGTTAACCATGCAAAAGCATTATCAGCTATTTGTAATCCTACTACTAACTCATATCACAGATTAGTTCCAGGATATGAGGCTCCTGCATACATTGCATGGAGTTCAGGAAATCGTTCTGCAATAGTAAGAGTTCCAAAGCATCTCAGAGGCAAAAATTATTCTAATCTTAAAAGACTTGAATTTAGAGCCCCAGATCCTTCATCAAATCCATATCTGGTATTTGCAGCGGTAACTGCAGCAGGAATGGATGGAATAAAGAAAAAGATGGATCCAGGAGAGGAAGTTCGTGATGATATATTCAAGATGACAAAATCTGATAGAGCAAAGAGAGGAATTGGAGTTCTTCCAAAAAGCCTTGGAGAAGCATTAGATGAACTTGAAAGTGATAGAAAATTCCTCAGTCCAATTTACACTAATGATGTGATTGATAAAATTATTGAATTAGAGAGGAGAGATCAACGTGAAATAGCCATTAGACCACATCCACATGAATTTTATCTATACTTTGATGTTTAAGCTCTTCCAGTTAATTGAAAAATATAGTATAATGAAATAGCCATTAAAGCAAATCCACTTCCTAGAAATATTGCTCTTTTACTTTCAGATGTTGCGGCTCGGTATAACAAAACTCCACCGGCAAGACCTACAAATAATACCAACACACCAGATATTGTCCCATCAAAACTAGTGTTTGTAATAAGAGGATGAAAGAGACCTGCAAGTAATGCAAAAAATGCAACTAGGTAAACATACTTGAAACCAGTTAACATTGTAGAGGATGTTTTATTCAATATTGTTCGTAAATTTGTTTAGCAATTAAAGTTTTGAAAAATTTCAAAATGATTTACATCATTCCGCCCATGTCAGGCATTCCACCCATACCTGGCATGCCGCCCATTCCACCCATTCCAGGTGGCATTCCTGGCATTCCACCTTCTCCTCCACCTGGAGGTCCTCCTGCAGATTTCTGAGTTGCAATAACATCATCTATTCTTAGAATCATGCATGCAGCTTCTGCAGCAGCTGAAACAATTTGAAGTTTAACTGCAAGGGGTTCAATGATATCACTTGATTTCATATTACCAATCTTTGCTTTCATTACATCAATTCCAGTCCATTTTTCTCCTTTCTGTTGTTTAGAACGAAGAAGTGTAAGAGTGTCAATTGGATCCATTCCTGCATTATCAGCTAGAGCCATTGGAATTTCTTCTAATGCATCTGCAAATTTTTCTGCTGCTAGTTGTTCTCTACCTTCCAAAGATTTTGCCCAACCACGAATTTTGGTTGCTGCAAATGTTTCTGGAGCTCCACCACCTGCAACTATCTCAGGTTTTAAAATTACATCTTTTACAACCATTAAAGCATCATGAACAGAGCGTTCAACTTCATCAACTACTCTTTGAGAACCAGCACGAAGAAGTAATGTGACAGCCTTTGGATGTTTACAACCTTCAACAAATACCCATTTGTCTTCTTCAATTTTTCTTTCTTCAACAACTTCAGCAGAACCAAGATCTTTTTCAAAAAGATCATCAAGATTTGTAACTATTCTGGCTCCTGTTGCTTTTGCAAGTTTTGTAAGATCACTTTCTTTAATTCTTCTAACTGCAATTATACCTGCTTTTGCTAGATAATGTTGAGCCATATCATCTAATCCTTTTTGACATAAGACTACATTTGCACCAGAACCAATGACTTTGTCAACCATTGTTTTTAACATTCTATTTTCTTCATCTAGGAATGATTTTAGTTGTTGAGGATTTGAAATGTTAATTTTAGCATCAGTTTCGGTTTTACTAATTTCTAATGCAGTATTAATTAATGCAATTTTAGCATCAGTGATTTTTCTAGGCATACCACCATGAACAATTTCTTTATCAAGAACAATTCCTTGAATAATCATTGAATCTTTGATTGAACCACCTGCTTTCTTTTCAACTTTAATATCATCAATGTCTACATCAAAAGATTCACCATCCTTTTCAGCAACAGCAAGTACCGATTTTACTATAATATCTGCAAGGAGATCAGAGTCTTTTCTAACAAGTTTTGTTTGCATTGAAGTTTTTGCAATTTTATTTAGAATATTTTTATCATTTGCTGTAATTGTATCTGCAATTTCTTCAAGGTATTCTTTTGCCTTTCTTGCAGCTTTTCTATATCCATCAACAATAATTGTTGGATGAACATCTTGATCAATTAATGATTCAGCTTGTGATAGTAATGCACCTGCTAAGATAACTGCAGATGTTGTTCCATCTCCAACTTCATTATCTGTAGTTTTTGAGATTTCTACTAGCATTTTTGCTGCTGGATGTTGAACATCAATTTCTTTTAAGATGGTTGCACCATCATTTGTAATAGTAACATCACCTAGTGAGTCAACTAGCATTTTATCCATTCCTCGTGGACCTAGGCTTGTATGAACAATTTCAGAAATGATTTTGGCTGCAGCAATGTTATTTTTTTGGGCTTCTCGTCCTTTGGTTTCAGAACCGCCCTCTTTGAGTAATACAACGGGCATATTACCTTTTGAAGTTGCTTGCATTCCCATAGATGCCAAAACTCCGGATTCCCCTTTTATACCTTCCAGATCAAGATCGGTGTTTTTGAAATCATATCGGTGTTTTTAAATTGGGAAAATTAAGTTGCAAAATATGGCTAAATCACAGAATAAAGCATCTTATGATAAAATTTTTGCAAAATTAAAAGAACACCACAAATGGTTTGAAAATTCAATTCCATTGATTGCAAGTGAGAATATTCCTAGTCCAGCAGTTAGAGAAGCAATAATTTCTGATTTTGGAAATAGATATGCTGAAGGATGGCCTGGTGAGAGAGTATACGCGGGTTGTGTCTACATTGATGATGTAGAGTTTGAATGTATGAAATTAGCTAAAAAGTTATACAAAGCAAAATTTGCTGATGTAAGACCAATTTCTGGTGTTGTTGCAAATTTAGCAGTGTATTCTGCATTTACAAATCCTGGAGACATTATGTTAGCACCTTCTATACCAGCAGGTGGACATATTTCACATGGTAAAAAAGAACATTCAGGAACTGCAGGTTTGGTACATGGATTGGAAATAGAGTTCTATCCATTTGATGCAGAAGAAATGACAATTGATGTAGATAAGACAAAACAAAAAGTTAAAGATCTTAAAAAAGCAAATCGTCTTCCTAAGATGGCAATGTTTGGTGGTTCGTTATTCTTGTTTCCTCATCCTGTAAAAGAATTATCAGATTTTCTAAAAAGTTATGGAATGCATATCAATTATGATGCAGCTCATGTAGCAGGATTAATTGCAGGTGGAAAATTCCAAGATCCTCTTAGAGAAGGAGCTGATACTATGACTATGAGTACGCATAAGACTCTGTTTGGTCCTCAAGGGGGATTAGTTTTAGGTTCAAGTGAACATGAAGAAGTAATCAAAAAAGCAACATTTCCTGGACTTACAAGTAGTCATCATATTCATCATATGGCTGGAAAAGCAGTTGCTTTTGCTGAAGCATTAGAATTTGGAAAAGATTATGCAGTTCAAGTTATTAAAAATGCCAAAATATTTGCTGAAGCATTAAGCGATTTAGGATTCAAAGTACTTGGTGAAAGTAGAGGATTTACCCAATCACATCAAATTGCAGTAAATGTTTTAGATTATTCAGATGGCGGTAAAGTTGAAGCTGATTTAGAAAAAGCAAACATCATTGTAAACAGACAACTAATTCCAGGTGACATTAAAGCTGGAAGAAATTATTTCCATCCTGGTGGAATTAGATTAGGAGTTTCTGAAATCACACGACTTGGAATGAAAAAGAATGATATGCAAGAAATTGCATCTTACATTAAACAGGTTGTAATTGATAAAAAAGATCCAAAGAAATTACTAACCAAAGTCAAAGCATTCAGAAAAGACTATCAGAAAGTCAAATTCTGTTTTGATAATAAACTGGGTGCTTATGAATATGTCAAATTAAGATAGATTTACGCATAATCAGTAAGTAGTGATTGATCTCCCTGACTCTTTCCAAAAACTAATTCGATTTCATCTGATAGAGCATGTATTCTTCCTCTTTGATATTCCCCAACATCATATTTCTCAACTAATCTTTTTGCAAGTTTAAGATATTTTTCTACAGACCCTCTTGTAATTGTGGCAATTAATTTATGTCCACATATACAGGTTTGAATTAGAGGCATTCTACGGAATGATTTTCCACAAGCTGTACACCTAAAGCTTTGTCTTGCATATGCTCTTAGATTTCCCATCAAATCAGGTACAAGATGAGTGGAAATAACATTTGAAACAATTTCTGATGTGTTTACAGCATTAATTAATTCAGCATTTCTAACTTGCATATCAAATTTATCGAGCATGGAACCTAGAGTAGAATATGCACTTCTTGATTTGGAAGCAGTTAATGATGAAGTAGAATGTGTAAAATGATAATCATAGAACTGTCTTTCAGTTTCAAGACGCGATTTAATAATTTCAATTGATGAAATATCTGATGATTTAATTTGTTGAAATGTAGATTCAAAGAATTCTAATGGAAGGATTTTTGTGACTTCAAGATTGTGTGCTTGAGGTTGAGACTCATGAGGTAAAACATGAGGTTGGATTAACAGTGGTGCATCCATTAAACCACCAATTCTATCAGAAAGGAATTGCCTTGAAAAATTTAGAAGACTATCCATTAGGAGCATTATTGAATCAGCATCTCCATCAGCATCTCTTCTTTTAGCAGAATGCCAGTTAGGAGTTCCAAAACAAACATGTGTTTCAGTATATCCTATAATTCGTCCAACAATTCCTACAGAAGTGTGAGGAGCAAGACCAATAATTAAATGTCCAATTAATTCTTCAGAATTTTTTACATTATAAAATGAAGTTTTCCCGTAAAATTTCTCTAAAAGAACATCAATGTATTTACAAATAGAAACTAGATATTTTCCACTTTCATATGGAATGATTACATCCTGCATTCGGAGTTCAATAGTTTGATCAAGAGAATCAAGTGGTTTCCCTTCAATATCATGAGAATAGCCAAGCTCTTTTAATTTTGTAATAGATGTACCTATCCAAGATGGTTTGAATTGTGTTAGTGGAGAATTTGTTGCATCAAATCTTACCGTTCCATCTTTGAAAGTTGTTAATCCAAAGTTTTGTCTGACGAGTCCTTTTTCTAAGGGTTCGGCAATTTTGTCTTGATTAATTAGTTCTTTAACTCCCTTGAATGGTTCTTTTGCTCTTAGTCCCATCTTCTCTTGAGCTAATAGTAATCTCTTTTTCAAGGGGAATTCTTTGTGTGAATGAGCAGGAGCTTTACGTTTACATTTTTCACAAAATGGTTCTGCTAGTTTATCTCTACAATTAGAGCATCTATACGTAATAGAGGTCTTGGTACCACAAATAGAACATTTTATGCCTATTGAGGGCTGATTGCATTTTGTACAATGTCTATTGAAAAGATTGGCAAAAAAATGCTCAGTTCTAGAGGCTTTTAGAAGGTCTCTTGTAGGTCCACCCTTTTCACCTATTGGGAATAACACATGTGTTGCTGGTTTCATTTGTCTAGGGGCTGCTTTTTCAGGTCTTCCTATTCTAACTCCGATACTAGTTGAAAATTTATTATTTATTTTAATTCCTGATGATTTTGATAAAATTTGTGGAATTGATAAATCAGTAATGATTGGTTTTACTCTAAATAATAGATTAAAGAAAATTTTTGCCTCTAGATGTTCTAAGATCAATGTTTGATTTTCTACTTTATGAGGAGTTCCTAAGTTTTCAAGAATTTTTTTGATTTGAATTGGATATTCAATAGAGGTTTCATTGACTTTTTTTGGTTCTAAAAGATTCTCCAGTTCTTCGGCTGAAATTTTATCCCAGAAATACAAATAATGTGGATGTAGTGGGATTTTAAAATCAAGTGAGATTTTTAATGCTTCATCTATTGTTGGTATTCTATTCAAAAATTGTTTTAAGTATTGATCATTGGGCTCATATTTTTGAATATTTTGTTTTAATTCTTCAATCCAAAATTCTTCTACATAACCTGATGGAACTAATTGTGCATTGTTTTCTAAAAAGTCACCAAATGAAATTAAGATGTCTCCTAGATGTAAAATTTTTTCTATTTCATTTTTAATTTCTAATCCGTGTTTTACATCACGTATTTTTACGACACTGCCATTAGTTAGACGGACTGTTGGAGTATCAATAGAATCTACAAATGCCACAGTTGCACCTTTTCCTGGAATATCTATTTTGATTTGAGTTCCTACAACTATTGTGTGATCAAGAATTTCAGCTATAACGGGATGAATACCTACTGCGGCAAAACCCGTATTACATGATCTTCCATATCTTAAACGAAACCCACCTAATTTGTTAGGCATTGACAATACGGATCTGCCGGTAATTACTTCACGCATTCTTTTTGCTGCAGCATCTTCTTGGCTATCACCAGTTTGAACAGCACCTTTAAGATCATTGAGCCATTCCCAACCATCCAAATTATACAATTCAATTCTTTTGAGTAGTTTTTTTGATCTTCCAATCAATCCATCATTTAACACACGTAAAGCTCCACCTCTAACTCTGTCAGTTTTAATTCGAGTCATAGATTTGTGGTTGACTACTTCATAAGGATCAGTATCTACCCCTGCTAATTCTACTGGTAGATTAGAAATTACATGTTCAATGTCTTCATCTAAGATATGGAATTGAAAGCTGCTAGCTTCTCTTTCATAAATTCGTAATTCCTCAACAAATCTACCTGTTTCATCATCAAAGGAATTTGCTTGAAATTTGGATAATCCTGCTATTTTTCTAACATGATCTGCAATTAGTAGAGTTACTGCAGATTCTGTTCCTCCTGCTGAACGCATTGGGCCTGCAATTGAAACTGAAAGATATTCAGTACCATCTTTATTTTTCTTAATTTTTACTTCACTAATTCCTTGTAATGGTGCAATCGTTACTCCCTCAGTTATTATTGCCAAACCTACACGAACAGCAAGATCTAATTTGTCTTCTAATGTAGCATCAGGAAGACAATATTTGCCTTGGGCAATCTCTTTTGCTAAAATAAGGGCAGATAGTTCCTTTCCATTAATTTTTAATATTTCTCTAAGTGGATCAGCAATGTCAATCTCGTGCATTTTGGCAACTCTATCTGCTAAGTCAAATGCGATTTTAGGCTCAATTATGCCTGAAGAATCAACTAAAGTGGATTTTGCTAATGCTGCATGCTGAAATATTGAATATGTCTCATTTGACAGATTGGTATAGTAATCAAGATAATAATTTGGCATCTTAATATCACGAATTCGAGAAATTGCATCATTTTCAGACATAATACGTCCCTTACTACTTGCTTCTTTGAATTGCTTTTGCTATTTTTTCAAGTTTTTTGATACTTCCACCTTTTTCAAGGAAGGTTCCAATAACTAATGCATCAGCTCCAGCTTTGACAAGACTTTCAGCAGTTTTTTCATCCTTGATTCCTCCACCAACTATCAAAAATCCATTAAATGCATGTCTGACTGTTTTAACCATTTCAGGAGTCACATTGGTTTTTGCACCAGAACCTGCCTCCAAGTATACAAATCTCATTCCGAGGAATTGTGCTGCTAGAGAATAAGCAGCTGCAATTTTTGGTTTTTCAAATGGAATGCCTCTTGCTGAACCAACAAACCATGCTGATGTTCCATCTCCTATTACTAAATAGGCTGTTGGAAGGGGTTCTAATCCAAATTTTAGGACACTTGGTGCACCTAAAGCCTGAGCTTGAGTGATAAAATATGGATTCTCAGAATTCATTAATGAACTAAATAATATTGCATCAGCATCAGGCACAACACCTGTTACATTCCCTGGAAATAGGATTATTGGGATTTTTAGACCTTTTTTGATTCCTTTGACGACTTGGGCCATCTCAATTTGATCAGTTGCTGAAGAACCTCCTACTAGAATTGCTGAAGCTCCAATCTTTTCAACGTCTTTAGCAAGCTTGCTTGATGCCTGTATATTCGAGACTTCAGAGTCAATTAACACAAATAGTAAAGCATTTTTCTTTTTTAATTCTGATTTTAGGAATGATTCGACTTTATCTCCAGCCATGAAAGAGGTTCATTTGTGTCTCTTTAAAGTTTAATTGGAATGCAGTATACAGATTTGTATAGCTATGGAAGAGTTAGAAGGATCTAATTTTAACAATATTATACGTAAAATTATCAAAAAATCACTGTTTACAGAGCGACAAGTTGAAATTATTTTAAATCAGAAAGATCTTCTAGAATCTAATTTCTCTATTTCTAAAGGTGCGTATTATAGACAAGTTGGACAATCTAGAGACAAATTAATTGGATTATTCTACTCAATCATACTTTTTAGAGGTCTAGGCATACTTTTGCCTGATGATATAGATGTGATATCAAAGCTTTCTGAACAAATCAATGTGATTAATGAGAGTGATATTTTCCCAGAAAGAGAAGATGAAGTGATTAGTGTGATTGACAGGCTCATCCGTCAGGCATGTAATATGTGATGTGTGTGATGTCTATAGTTTACCTGAATTCAATTTGTTTGTGATAATGTATGTGAGATTGTTAATCTAAAGAGTGAAAAATTATTGTTCAATCACGATAAATCACGAGACAGGCGTAAAACATGTGATGTTAGTTGAAATTCCTGACCCAGAAGTGATTTTAGGTGTGATTTTGGCTTTTATCATAGGTATTGTTGGTTTGTATGCTTACTTTAAGATACGACCATTTGTCAAAATTAAAAGTGAAGTGTTTGATGCATCACAAACTGAACGTTTAGAATATTATGAAAGACAATTAATTGATATGAAAATACGCCTAGATGCATTGGAAATACAAGGAATTGAGCAAAAAATAGAGGATCCTAATCTTGATTTAAAACAATTTTTAGAGAAATTAGCAAAGAATGAAGTCCAAGAAAGACCAATTGAACAAAAAACCAAGGTTGAAGAAGAGCCAGAAAAAGTAATTTCTACGCCTAATCCTGTTAATTTACCTCCTACAAACCCAGTTGATTATGTGTTGCAACTAATCACAAACAAAGCTATGACATCACGTGATATACAAATCACATTAAAGAAAAGTAGAGAACATACTTCACGCCTAATGAAAAAGATGTTTGAGGATGGATATGTTCAAAGAAATACAGAGTCAAAACCTTATACTTACTCAATTACAGAAAAAGGAATGACAAAAGTAGGGAAATTAGAAGAAAATCAGATAGTAGGATAAAATAATTTTAGGGTTTTTAGTAGTTATTTTCAATAATTTTTTAGTAAAAACTCTAAAAACAGGTGTATTTTATTATGATAATATATTTAGATAATTTATTAAATTATATATATTATTAAATTATAATAGGTATATGTCTGTACAAGATAATGAAGTTTTGGTAAAAATCACCTCTGCGGGTACAATTTCAATTCCTAAACAATTTAGAAAGTATATGGATATTCAAAAAGGAGAATATGTTAAAGTAATTTTAGGTAAAGATAGATTATTGGTTAGAAAAGTCACTATTTCTTAATTTGATTATTGTTGTTTTTGGGGAATTTTGATGGTTTGATATGTCCATTCTCTACCATTTCTAGTTCTATTTACCCTACCTTTTGCAGCAAATCGTGACAAGTATGTGGAAATAATACTAAGTTTTACAGGCTCGTTATATTCATCCTCATATTTTTCAAGAATGTTTGTAGAGGTGAATTTCCCCATTGGGAAGAATTTATCTATAATATTCCAAATTTTTGAACCTGCTGAATCCATGTTAATTGGCTCTTGTTCCTCCTCAATATTCATCAAATCCATCATTTCAAAAATTTTAAGAACTTTATCTCTGGTTACATTACCCTCCAATTTAATATCATATTTAGCGCCGTCAGCATCTTCCATACCAATTCTAATGTGTTTTTTAGTCATCTTTGAGATCTAAAGGATCGAATGTTAACAGTTCAAATGATCCCAGAATATTTGTTAACTAAGTGGTTTGTTAACATTGACTGCCTAGCCCACGCCTAGTGTATTTTGTGTTATTAACAATAATATTCTATTTAGCCCCCTAAATTGAGATATAATCATGCCTGGAGTGGAAATAAGGGGGTTGTTTTTGAGATGTTCACAGTGTTAACACCTTCCTTAACGCCTGGAATGGAAATAAAGGGGTCAAAATGGGCTTTTTTTGAATATTCTTAACACCTCATTAACAATAATGTTAACCCATACCTAATTTAGGATTCAACCCACACACCAATATTTCCACTCTATCTTTTTCTTTAATTTTTTTTAATAGGAAATCTAAAACTAACTAAAAATAATTAATTACAAACTAAACTACAATTACTATTCTATACTATACTCTCTTAATTCAGATATGATTGTGTTAGTGTTGATAGGAAACAAAGGTGTGTGAGTGTGTCTGATCCAATTGATGATTTGTTAGATGCAGCAGAATCTGGAAAATCAATAATAAAAAATCGAGACATTCTTCATTATTCATACATTCCAAACATAATCCTACATAGAAAAAATGAACAAGAACAAGTCACACAGTCCTTACTACCAATTCTAAAAAAATCAAGACCTTCAAATCTTCTAGTATATGGTAAACCTGGTACCGGCAAAACCCTAGTAGTTAAGAAAGTATTATCTAAAATCCAAGAAAGGGTCGAGAAATCAAATTTCCCAATTAAATTAATTTATTCTAATTCTAAAGAAGAGACCACATTATACGGATTATTAGTAAGTCTAGGCAGGCAATTAGACCTCAAAGAGAAAGAATTACCCACAACTGGGCTTGCAATCAGCGAAGTATTCAAAAGACTTCTAAACAAAATTGATGAAGGTAAACTTAACGCAGTTTTTGTTATTGATGAAATAGACTATCTTGCCCAATTAGTTGCAAAAACAGGCAAAGATATTCTATACCAACTCACTAGAGCAAATGAACGCCTCACACAAGGCTCCCTTACTCTAGTAGGAATTTCAAATGATCTAACATTCAAAGAAAAACTGGACCCTAGAGTAATCAGTAGTCTGGGAGAAGAGGAAATTGTATTTACCAACTATGATGTTGAACAAATTAAAAAAATTCTTGAAGAGAGAATCCAAGAGTCATTTATTGAAAATTCAGTTGAAGATCCTGCCCTAAATCTAATTGCTGCCCTTGCAGGTGGGGAACATGGAGATGCTCGAAGAGCCATTGATTTGCTCCGAGTTGCAGGAGAACTTGCCGAGAGACAACAGTCTGAAAAAGTTACAATTGAACATGTCAGAGAGGCCTCCCAAAAAATGGAAGAAAATAAAGAAGAAAAATCTCTCAAATCATTCCCACTCCATGAGAAACTAATCCTCATTGCGATAATGAAAGCAAATGGCTCCTCCACGGGTGAAATATACTCTTCATACAAAAATCTCTGTAAAGCAGTTGGGAAAGACGAGCTTACTCAAAGAAGAATCACTCAAATGCTAAGTGAAATCGAATTATCTGGATTAATTTCAGGAAGGCTAATTCACCAAGGTATTCATGGTAGGACAAAAAAATACAAACTCACAATATCTTCAGAAATGATAAAAAAGACATTTGGTGACGATCTAACTTTGCAAGACATTATCTAAATTAGAACTATAATTTTGATGGAAGACTTGTAATGTTTTTAGATTTACCATTATTGCTATCCCTGGATTTGGTGTCATACCCACACTAGCTTGAAAAGGCGTCTGTTTTTGCCAGGAACCTGAATTGACCAACAAAATTCCCTTATACAAGTCCAATTGGGCTCTATGAACATGACCCACATGAAAGATATCAGGTATATCCTGAATTACTAAAAGATCTTCCATTTCAGGTGCTATCGGAGTTTGACTACCATAAATCGGACTTAGATGTCTTGCTCGAAGTAGATGTTTCATGACATTAGTTGGATGATCATAACTTAGACCAGGTGTGGTTTTGACTATATCATCAATACTCTGACCATGAAACATTGAGACAATTACTCCATTTAGTGAAATTACAGCCGGATTACCAACCATCAACACATTTTCTCTTTCCCAAAGACCAGAGTTGTATTTCTTGGGAATTGCCGGTTGTGGTAAAGCTCTTCTTCCTGGATCGTGATTACCTGGCATTATGATAATTTTCACGTTTTTAGGAATTTTGTCAATCAAATCTTCCGCTTTTTTTAATTGCTCTTGGATTGTCTGGCAAACTAATTCCTTATTCTGATTTGGGTAAATACCAACCCCATCGACTACATCTCCACCGATTAAGACAAAACGAATCTTTCTTGCAACAGGATCAGGACTTGAAATCCATGAGACAAATTCTGAAAATTCATCCTCCATGAAATATTTACTTCCAATATGCAAATCTGATAGAAAAACAGCATATGCTTCACTTTCAGATCTATTCTTTGCCTGCTCGGGAATATCTGGCAGAATTAAATCCTTGATGATATATCCTGAGTTTTTGGCTGAACTAATTCTTGCCATTACAAATTGATCAATTAGAAGAGTTCCGGCACTTTTTTGCAACTCCTCATCAAAAATTATGCCCTCAAAGGAGCCTGATGGGTCCTCAAGAACCAATTTTGTGACATTCCTCTCCGAATTTCTTACGGAAACTAAGCCACACACATACAAATCATCATCAATTTTTGCATTTTTCACTGAGGCTGCAGATTTGAGCAATTTTGATTCAGGCCTATCTGAGATTATTCGTTTAAGCTTGTTAAAACGACTTGAAAATAAGGCATTATACCCCTTGACTCCCTCACCAGATGTGATTTTAGTTGTAGGGTCTGATAAAACCTTCACTTCATTTTGTAAGGTAGAATCCTCCTTAATTCCGAGATAACTTTCTAAATCATCCTGGTTAATCTGAAATAATTTTTGTTTTGTTTTCTCTCTAACTATTTCTTTGATAATCTTCTCTAATTTTTGTACATCAACATTTTCTAAAATCTTAAACGCATCTGGGTGAATTTGGAATCCCTTGTTTAATGCATAATTCAAAGCAAAGGATAGTTCCTTTTTCATATCGAAAAATATAATCTGGTTTAATTAAATCTGCCCTACACCAACCCTCAAATATTGATTCTAAGGTATGGCATTGTGAATAAAATCAGAATAATCACATTCTTTGTTTTTCTAGGGCTTTTTGCAACCGCATATCAATTAGGTTCAATGTCAACTGTCAGTGAAGATGAAGCAAATCTCTTCATGGAGGAATTTGAAGAACTTGTTTTAGATATTGATGGGTTTGGAATCTTTACTCATAATCTTACTATTGCACTACCGATGTTCATTCCAGGTTTTGGTATTGCATGGGGATTATTCTCAGCGTGGTCTACGGGATTTGCTTTTGCTGCAATAGTAGTCACTGCACCTCAAATTGGTGAAATTCATCCACTTTCAATACTATTTTTATCACCATTTGGATTAATGGAGCTTACTGCATACTCTTTTGGTATTTCGAGAAGTTTTATTTTGATTAGAGCAGTAGTAAAAAAAATTAATTTGAAACAATTTGTAAAACCAACAATCATTGAAATTGGAATTGTGGTTGGTCTTCTTTTATCTGGAGGATATCTTGAATTTTACATGATTGAAATGGCTCAACAACAGGGATTAATGGACATGCCTGGATTCTAATTTCCCTAGGATTTGCCTAATCAGTCTAAAATAATTTAGCAGTAAACTATAAGCCAGATTTTATGATAATTTAATCATGAAACTAACCATACTTCTTCTAACACTACTTGTTGTTTCATCAGGATATTTCATCAATGAATCATTTGCAGAAGTTTCTGAGAATCAAGCATTTCTTTTAGAAGGTTCTGGTTTTGCAGTTACTGAAGAGACAATCAAAATTTCTGAGATTGATTTAGGTCTGACTTCACAAAATCAACTTAGAAGCACAATTAACTTTTTGATTGAAGATGGATTTATCACACTAGATAATGAAGAATTCATAATTTCTAATTTAGAGGGAAAATTTTTGCGTGAAGGAAAATACATTAGAATGAATGGAGACATTGAAAGTTCAAGTGGTTTTGATTCTTCAATTAGCTTTTTCGGAAGACTAGTTGATCAAAGCAAAGATGCATCAGTTTATGGTTTTACTGGAAGGATTTCAACGTCTGATGAAACTTATAAAATAATTTACACTGCAAAACTATCTACCTTATCAAAAATTACTCAAACTACTACACCTGAAGAACCAAAAACCATCAAAGTCCATATTCAGAAAGGCTCCTCTTCACAAGGAGGAATAGGAAGTTATATTGAATCTGGCAGTATCAAATATTTCTCCAAAGATAGAATCTCAGTTCAACCTGGAACTACAATCACAATAATTAATGATGATACAGTAACCCATAATCTTGTAAGTGGTAAAGAGAACAACGATCGTTACATTCCATTTACTCCTGATGGAAAAATCTCCACTGGTGAGATTGCCATAGGCGGTTCTGTGAAAATAACATTTGATGATGCAGGGTTTTACAGGCTATATGATCCGGATTATCCATGGATGAGAATTGTTGCATATGTATTCCCAACGATTGATAATACAATTTTAGGAAAAGGCCAAAATCTAGGAAATTAGTTTTCCCATTGCCATCTATAATTCATGTACGAATCTAAACTAGTCTGATTAAACACCATAACTGACAAATCAGAAAACTCTTTTCCTTCCAAGTCCTTCACAGTTCCAACAAATCCAGTCTCATCATCTGTAGTGATTGCCTCAAAAACATGGACTTTGATATTACCTGTGTCAAAGCCATGCTCTCTAAGATAGACTGCTATTTCAGATGGCATGAAATGTTTGTCTGGTTGTTTAGGCCATGGCCTTGGAACCAAAATAACACTAAAACCATCAATCAACGCTTTTTGTAATTCTAATTTTTTATCTTCAATGGGAGTTGTAACATGCATGGTGATTACTTTGGATTTATCTAAAGGCACCTTTGCCCTTGATGCAGCAACTTGAATTGAACTGATGCCTGGAATAATTTCTACCTCACCAAAAATTTCAATCAATCTATCTACAACTTCGGATTCTGAAAAATTTACATCTCCAGTGAACGGAATCACCAAAGTTCTCTCACCGAGATCAGGAAGAATTTTTTGATAGGATTCCTCCTGATTATTCATGGTAATTTCAAAGATCTCTTTTCCTTGGATTAGATCCTCTATTGTTTTCAAAGTGTACTTGTAACCTATTACAACATCACAATTTTGTATTACTTCCTTTACAATTTCTGTTACATATTTTGGAGAACCTGGTCCAACTCCTACAGCGAAAACTTTTCCCAATTTTACTTCGTAAAGTTTTGCCTGTCTTTAATATATTGCACAAAAGGCATCCAATCTACTTTCATGTATTTAGTAGGCTCTTTTACTGGATATTTTACCCAGTCTTGAGCTATTGAATACTGAAATTTCTCATCTTTTCCGTCTTTTTGGTATTCTAATTGTAAGGAACTTCCCCAATCCTTTTCTGTAAAACTAATACTGGAGATATCATCAAAAGATAATTCAATATTTCTATCATCTTCACAATCATTCATCAAATCTTCTTCATTATACCCATCATGTCGAATCATAGTATTTTTTGATTTTATGAAATTAATTACCTGCCTTTGAGTAATGGCTTTCCACCAATTCATCTTTGATTCTGTTTTATGAATAAACATCAAATGTTTGTCAGTTAATACCAACATCCCTTCTTTTCCACCAATTCCAAAGAATTTTTTTGATTCCCTCCACACTGAAACTAAATGTGCCTGAATCTTTTCATCAGGTTGCATATCGGTTGATTTATTGGACTTTGTTAAAAACTAATACAATTAGCTTTTAAGGAAGTCATATTGAGAAAAATTATTGAATAAAATTTCTCTAGTAATGATATTTTCTTTATTTTTTGTATCTACAGGAAGCTATTCATTTGCTCAAACTGTCGAATTTAATCAAATTAACATTACTGATCCTGTAGTAATCTTGGAAACCAATTCTGGAGAAATTGTAATTGGATTTTTCCCAAATGATGCTCCAAAACATGTTGAAAATTTTCTCAAATTAACTACATCTGGATTCTATGATGGTGTGTTATTTCATAGAATTATTCCAGGATTTATGATTCAAGGTGGAGATCCAAACACAATTGATGGAGATCCAAACACTTGGGGAATAGGTGGTCCATCTACTTCTGTAGATGCAGAGTTTAACACTATCAAGCACAATCGTGGAATTGTATCCATGGCAAGATCAGCTGATCCAAACAGCGGAGGTTCCCAATTTTTCATAGTTCATCAGGATTCTAATTTTCTTGATGAGCAATATACTGTGTTTGGTAGAATAATTACTGAAGAAAGTTTTGAAACACTTGATAAGATTGCAGCAGTACAGACAGGCGATCGAGATAATCCACTAGAACCTGAAAAAGTACGAATTACAAAAACTACCGTTGTTAGCATTTCTGATATTCCAGACGTAATTGATTTACAGGAACCCGAACGTACTCAAACTACTGCTATTCCTTCCCCTGGTAACCAAAAATATCAAAGTGAAGACCATGAAATTAGTATAAGTGTGCCTGAAGGTTGGCTATTACAAGAACGTGATGCTACCCAACCAAATTCTCCAGATGTTGTTGCAGTGGGTCCTAAAACAGGAATTATGAATCCAGTAATTTCTTTAACAGTTCAAGAAACTAATCAAAGAACATTAGATGAACTTATTTCTGAAAAACTAGAAACAATCAAACCAGTTGTAGATTCAGGAGAATTAATTATCAGTTCACAGAAAAAGATGACAGTCAATGGCTATGATGCATATGTTACTGAAGCAGAAGGATTGTTTTCATCTGATGGAGAATTGTACAATGTTCAATTCAAAGAAATAATGATTTATGATAAAGAAAAATTTTACACACTTGCATATAGTAATGGTGTTGATGATTTTGATTCTCAACTTCCAAGATTTGATGACACTGTCGAATCCTTTTCAATTATAATGCCTGAAACCACTTCAGATGAAATTCCTTCAGAAGGTGGTGGATGTCTAATTGCAACTGCTACATTTGGCTCAGAACTAGCTCCACAGGTTCAACAACTCCGAGAACTACGAGATAATACTATTCTATCAACTGAGTCTGGAACTGCATTTATGACTGGTTTCAATCAAATCTACTATTCATTTTCACCAATCATTGCTGATTTAGAACGTGAAAATCCACTTTTCAAAGAAGCAGTCAAACTATCAATAACACCAATGCTCTCAACACTATCAATTCTAAATTATGTTGATATTAATTCTGAAGAACAAATAATTTCTTATGGTATTGGAATAATTCTAATGAATGTTGGAATGTATTTTGCAGCACCAGCAATAATTATCTATAAAATTAGAAAATAATTTTTTTACCAAACATCATCTACTTCATCAAGTAGTTTGTATTCTTTTTCAGTTTCACGTTTCATTAGTTTCAGTCTTGAAATATCTCTATCAAAAAACAAGTCAATTGTCCAATCTAAAAATACACGAGTTTTTTTATCAAATGTATTAATTTTAGAAAGATAGACGTTTCTCCAAATTAACCAAGCCCAGAAACCAGAAATATTCATTCCCAAGAA
>JAHELP010000088.1 GCA_024644105.1 Candidatus Nitrosopumilus sp.
TTTTTTTATCATTATTTCAGCACAATCAACAAGACTGGTTTTTTCATCAACTGAAATTATTTTTTTAACAATTTTTGTTATTGGGATTTCGTCTAGCTTTTGCTCAGTTGTCTCAGTTAATAGGAATAACCCCAAATCTTTCTCAGATACTATTCCTGTAATTTTATCATTTTCTGTTACTAGAATTCTACTCTTTTTTTCATCAAGAATTTTCTTTAAAAAGTCAGCTAGAGTTGAATCATGTTTTATTGTTCTAGGGGTATTTTTGTAATCTCCTGCATTCTTCATAATTCTATAAATTATTTATCCAATAAATAAGACGAGATAATTACCATCTATGAAAATCAAACAATGATGGGACTGTTTTTATCGATAAAGCGCGGATAAGGTATTGCATTTCTTTTACGAATGATTCTGAGGCTGTTTAGCATATAATATCTCACGTATTGATGAGTTGGAAATGCGACATCCATTCTAATTTAATTAGCCATGCTTTGCAATAAACAGGATGTATTATTTGCAATTTAATAATTGCAACCAAGTGCAAATGATTTTTTTTGAAAATATAAAAGAAATGGAATACGGATCTATTTGTCATGAATGATGATAAACTAGCAAAAAGTGAATCTATCACACTTCGACTAAAGAAAGAGACTCTGGAGAAAATTAGAAGAAATGCAAAATATGATAAAATAACATTAAATTCTGCAGCATCTCAAATGCTTGATCATGCAGTTGACTGGTCAATTCCAGCTGCCAGGGCAGGATGGGTTCCAATACCCAAGAAAATCCTAATGGCAATTATTGAAAATCTTGATGAGGACACCATAAACCAAGTAGCAAGTGCAGTGGGAAAGACAGTTCCTAAAGACATGTTACTAATTATGAAAGATGGCATTTCCATATCTGATTGGGTTGAAGTTCTAAAAGACAGGGCAATTGCAGCCGGTTTTTCACATTATGAGGAAGAGGATAAAGACAAAATCCACATTGTTACAAAGCACGATATGGGAATGAAGTGGTCGCTTTGGTTTAGGGCATTTTACAAATCATATTTTGAAGAACTTGGATGTCCAGTCAAGTTTAGCATCACTGATAGTACTATAGTATATGAAATTCAAAAAAGTAATTTGTGATTTTACAGTAAAAAATTAGAATGGGATGAAATCATCCACAGACGTAACTATAATGACCCCTTTACCATCAACTGATTTCTTTATTGCATCAGCTGTTGCTTGAACCTTGTCGTCATCTACTACTGCAGCTATAATTTTTCGTGGAAGATGTGAGCTTGTGACACTTGTTCCTCTACCAGAACGTGTTTGCTCTCTTTCTTTTCCTACGCTTTTTACGTCATAAATCACTGCATCGAGGTTCAATTCACTCAGTGATACTGTTACTGCATCAACCTTTTCATTTTTTACCAGAACGGCTAATCGTTTCATTAGGATTGATTGCTTTTAGTCATATTTAAGATTGTGAGAATTTGGATTAATTTCATAATTCTAGAGAAATCTTCAAATTGTAATAATATCATAATGAAACATTGCAATATGAAATTCTCAAAAATCCAATGGGCCTAATCGAGTTTACTCTAAACCAAGGCGAAAAAGTAACTGCAGAAGCTGCCGCTATGGTGTATATCCGAGGTAATATTATCACAGAAACCAAAATGAGGAAAGGCGGTTTCTTAAAATCCCTCAAAGCTGCAGCACTTGGTGGAGAATCATTCTTTGTAAATGAGTTCATTGCACAAGAAGACAATTGCAAACTAGGATTAACAGGAAATATGCTTGGAGACATTGAGGTAATAAAAATTCAAGAAGAATTTATTGTTCAATCTGGAGCTTATGTAGGTTCTACTGGTGATTTGACACTTGATACTAAATGGCAGGGGTTTACAAAAGGAATCTTTGGTACAAACATGTTCATGCTAAAAACAATTGGAACTGGTGATATCTTTGTAAATGCATGGGGTGGTATTTTAGAGACTAAACTAAACCCTGGAGAGAAGATGATAATTGACAACTATCAATTAGTGGCACTTAGCTCAACTGCAAGTTATAGAGTTACAAAACATGGGAGCTTTAAAACCACTCTTTTTGGCGGGGAAGCACTAGTAATGGAAATTGAAGGACCTGGAACAGTATACATTCAGACCAAAAATGTAATGGAGTTTGTACGTTCTATAATTCCATTTTTACCCAAAAGAAATTAGATATTGAATTTACACTTCTTTGATTAGTGATTTTATTCCAGAAATGCTCTGCTCATTGAGCTCAATCTCTTTGTGATGCTCCAACACATGTTCTGTAACTTTATGGAGTAATTCATCTTCTGTTTCTGCAGTTGCAGACCATGAACAGTCTTTTCCTGCATCTGAACAAC
The DNA here is from genome assembly GCA_024644105.1 of Candidatus Nitrosopumilus sp. Taxonomy (GTDB): domain Archaea; phylum Thermoproteota; class Nitrososphaeria; order Nitrososphaerales; family Nitrosopumilaceae; genus Nitrosopumilus. The sequence goes on from JAHELP010000088.1 coordinate 2,389, forward strand.
TGATACTTTTTGCCATGTATAATGATCTATTGTGAGATATTTATTCTATATTTCAATTCAAAATGTTTGTTCATTTGAACAAACACCTGTTTGTGCATTTGAACAAACAATCCCTTGTGCCTAGTTTAGCTTTACTTTACCTATTATTGACATTCATTACCACTCATTACCAATAGTATATATAACCGATTCACTATACCACACCCATGAGCACACAAACTCAAACTAGTGATGCATTTGCAATGTACAAG
>JAHELP010000037.1 GCA_024644105.1 Candidatus Nitrosopumilus sp.
TAGATGGCCTTCTTGGAAATTTTACTTTTGCTGATGATCCCCTTGCTACTCTAGTTAACTTTGAAGCTATTGGGGAGAAATTGGGGATTGAATTATCTTTTGCTGATTTAATTTTTTATTCTCTTGGAATGGTCATTTATGGAATTTTCATTTGGAATTTTTACAGATTCCTTGCAAGACGAGAAATGATTTCTCTAACAATTAAAAAATTTGAATCTGATGGAAAAAAAGCTACTTCTGTCATTGTGTACCTTTTCAAGTACATTCTAGTTTTCCCCTTGGTAGTTTTAGTTTGGTTTGTGGTTTATTCTACATTCTTGTTCTTCATGGCACCGGATCTGCCACGAGATATTGTATTTCTAGTCGTCATTTCTCTAGTAGTAACTGTTAGGATATCTGCATATTACAAAGAAGATCTAGCAAAAGACTTTGCCAAATTAATCCCATTTGCACTTTTGGGTATATTCCTTACAAGCAATGTTTTCTTTACAACAGAACAGGTTCTGGATAGATTAGATAATTTCATTCCGTTTATTGGAAAAATAATTGGATTTGTAATCTATGCAATTATCGTAGAAGCTGCTTTACGTATATTATTCCTGATCAAAAGGAAAATACTTCCTGTTGCAGAACAAAAATTAGAAGAAACAATTGAAAAACAAATTGATGAAAAAATAAAAATTCATGTTGATCAAATTGAGGAAAAACATGAAGACCTTGAAGAGAAAATTGACAAAGTAAATGGTGACTCTACTAAGGATTCAAAAAGTGAATAAATTTGACTACCTGAATCCAAATAAGATTATATTTTTGTAGGAATTCAACGTTAATACTTCCTAGTCACGTTTAATCAAATGTCAAATTATTTATAATATGTCAAAATAAATTATCTACAATGACAAAAACAATTCTAGCTATTTTTGCAGTTGCTGTTCTTTTAACAGGCGCTATTGCAGGACCTGCTGGCTTTATTCAATCTGCTGATGCTCTAAAGAGTAAAGGTACATCTGCATCAAACATAAACTCAAAATTGGTTTGTGGAGATAGACTTTGCTCTGAACCACCAAAAGTGGTAGCAAAAGAAGAGCCAAAGAAGAAAGAACAAGTAAAACAGGAAAAGAAAACAGAAACCGCTGAAAAAGCTAAAGACGTCCCTAAAAAGGATATGAAAGCAGAAACAATGGAGGCTGCAAAACAAGTTGCCACATTGAAAGTACCAAAGACTATGTCTGGTGTACTAACTTCTGTACAAGATCCTGGACAAGGTCATGAAAATCATCAACTAGCAATAATATTGCCACCAAGTGAGAATGTCTATAGAGGACATTTGACCTATACTGCATCTGAAAATGTTCAGCTTGTCGCATTACATGGTCCTATAAAGAAAGGCATGGATAAAGGACAAGCAATTTGGACAACTGATGGTAAAACCAAATTTGGTTTAACCTTCATTGACAAAGAAACATCCGCAGGTGTCTGGCAATTCTCAGGTAATGCAATTGCAGTACATACCAAGAATTCTGAACCATTTACAGTCTCATATTCTGTTTCATATACAGAGCATGTTACTGATGGTGAAAAAACATTCAGAGGTACTATGACATCAAAGCAAGATCCTGGTGTTGGTCATGAAACACATCAGTTAGCATTATTGCTAGCTCCTAGAGATAAAGCATATTCAGGTCATCTAACTTTTGATGCATCTGAACCAGTTCAAATTGTTACACTAATTGGCCCTATGCCAAAAGGTGATCTAATTGGATTACCTTCATGGACTCCAGATGGTGAAACATACTATGGATTGATGTTAATCCCAACTAAAGCATCGGGTACTACATCATTTTCTGGAAATGCATTAGCTCTTCATACGATGAATTCTGAACCTTTCACTGTAAGCTACTCTCTAGTACTTACAAAATAATTTTTTTATTTTTTATTTTAAACAGTAGATATTGTAATATCGTCAAATAATGATTCAGCTTTTTTGATAATTTCTTTATCGTCTGCATCAGGCTCTGCTGTAATTATAACTAGATCCTCTCCTATGGGTACACTAATGATTAATTGCTTTGTTCGCCTTGATGCAATATAATCAATTGGTCCTAGAACTTCATCGAGCTCTTGTCTCATTTTAAAATCCAATTGCAGTTGCATGTATGTCATTGCAACTTTATCTGGATCTAAAAGTGGTGATGTCCCATCTTTGAAACCTCCTGCAATTAGCTTGCCAAGTTTATTGATTACTCCTACATGTCTAATTTTGGGCTCGTTGGATAATTCACTACATGCAATATCTAATTTTTTGATATCCTCTGCAGTAGTACTTGACATGGTTTTTTGCTAATTCTTGTCAATTTTAAACATTGTGAATTTTTACATTTTTAATAATTGACTTCGTTCTGAATATAGTCAAACAAAATTTTGATTTTTCATATCTTTTAGTCATAACCTTTTCATATTATGAAGAATTAATTCTGTACTATCGATGAGTTACAACAAAATGTTTTCTGCAGTTATTCTATCTATTCTAATTCTCACAGGTAGTATGTCGCTGGGAAGTTTTTCAAATGTAGATGCCCAAACAACAAATCTTTTTGTTTCTGCAAATAATTCTGTCTCAAATAATCGAATATCTGGGCCTCAGGTAATTGAAGTGGTAATACGGGATCAGAATATTAGTAATACTGGTGAAGGAAAGGGCGAACCTGATGTAACAGTTAATGGAAAAGATTTACGAATGGTTCAAGCAACTGATGGAAACTGGTATGGTTATTTTTCTGACAGAAAACAGGCTCAAATAGCTGACAGTACAGTTGGTTTAACTGGTAAAGGATTAGATTTTGGAACCTTTTGTTCACGAGACACATCAATTTTAGGTGCATCTGTTTCTGAGACTGATGGAATTTCAATTCCTATAAGTGGAGCAAGTGTTGGTGGGGAGAATGGAAAAAATCCTCCTAACCCTATATCCCAAGATTGTTCCTTGACACTCCCTTATACAAAAAAATCTATCAATGTTGTAAGAAACTTTAAGGAAATCAATCCTGGTAACACCAAAGTAAGTCTTGGACAGATTAACATCTCATCAAAAGATCTCTGGCCTTTTATTCAATTATATGATTTTTCAAAGGGTGGTAATGTTCTAGTTCAGTATAACAAAGGTGGAGGTGCCCAAAAAACAACTTTAACATTTGATAGTGCTGAAAAACTAGTTACTCATGAATTAGATAGGTCTTCTTATCCTAGATCATCCGATGTCAATCTCAAAATTACTGATTTGAGTTTAAACATTGATCCTACATCTGTAGACTCTTGGTCATTTGGAACATCTTCTACAAGTTTGTCAACATACTATCTACTTTACAAAGAATCTGGCGTTTCTCATTCTGATGGAACTGCAGGAGCTGTAAACCTTGCACCTCATCTAACTTCAATGATGTTCAAAGATAATGGTATTCTAAAAATTAATCCAAATGTACAGGGACAAACAAATGTACTAACCATCAATGACAATGCTCATTCAGAGACTAATGGAAATGGTGAAATTGATATCTCATTAATTTCTACAGGAGCTGGTTCTATTGGAGTGGGTAAACAACCAATCACCATCACTGAAACATCTCCTAACAGTGGAATCTTTACAACCTATGATCCTAACAATGATTCTGTTTTAATTACAACTCAAAATGCTCAAAGAGGAACATCTGCATCTATTGAATATAACAAAAAACCTATGACTCTTCTCATTGGATTTGGAAAGGCTAGCATATCACTTGATGAACGCCTAAAGGGAACTGAATGGAATTCTGGTGAAGAAATGCCAGTTATCTTAATTGATCCTGATGCAAATAAAAATAATCTCGAAAAAGAGGATCTTGATCTTTTCAATCCTGCATACAAAGCAATTCCTGCAATGAGTACTGGAAACCCGTATACTTTAGGGGAGAGCGGCAATGAGGCAAATACCAAGATATCTGCCTCCTTCTTGGATGGATTTACTCTAACACCTACAATCCCAGAGCAATTTAGTTTGTCTGGTGCTGTTTTAGGTACTACGTCTAATGTGTTGGTTGAAAAATTCAGTGACCGTGCAAGAATAGATCCTTCAAGTAATTCACACTCTAATGCCTTGGTGATTGATCTTAAAACAAATCTCAACAAACTCTATGCATCAATAAACAATCCATATGATCCTGCAACTAATTTTAGAGGTTCAAACATGTTTAATTTTGATTTACGTTCTATTAATGGAACAATCAATAATGTTGATATTTACTTGCTTGTTAGTCCATCTACATCTCCTATTTTGGATTCTTCTGGAAACCCAACATCCAACATCACTGCAATTAAAATTGCATCTGATACTTTATTACAAAATTTAATCAATCTAAATTCTATTAACCAAGTGTCAAATCCTCAATTACTTCACTCTAATTTATTTTCAAATTCTTTTTCAGGAAATGAACAAATTGGATTGATGTTCTCATACCCTCAAATCAAAAATATGGGAACTGAAACAAGACCAATAGTTGCTGATTTTTTCTCTTATGGTTTGATAAAAGATGGTCAACTCAAAAATGAACGAATAGCAAATCAGATTGTTCGTATGGAGCTTGAAGAATTAGCAACAAATTCTGGAAAGTTTAGAGGAAGTCTTGAATATATTATGTTAAACCAACTAAATATTTTTGATCCAAAAACATATGAAAAAATTGTTCCTATAGACGATGAACCTATTTTCCTAATGATTGATGAGCTAAAAGGAAATGATGCTCCAAGAATTAGTTATAATGATTTAGGTTCTGACGGCGTATTGACTGCCATTTCAGATCAACAAGATGTTCTTGCTCATATGGGAATTGTGGTTCTTTCAGTAAAAACATTCAAGCCCGGAGATAATGTTGGAGTTACATTATCTGATAAAGATCTTAATACAAATTCAGATTTGATTGAAATTTACACCGTAGTTGACCCGAAAAATCATCCTAATGATCCTGCAGTAGATACTGTTGGCCTTCCAAATTTGGGTTTGACAAGTAGTAATCAGCCATATGGACGATTACTGGAAATAACATTTGATGATGAAACATGGTTGAAATCTTCAGTTTCAAAGAATGGGAAATCATGTCCTTCTATATCCGGTACTGATGGATTGGCATCAACTGGGTTTACGCTAGTTGAAACTGGTAGACAGACTGGAGAGTTTAAGGGTGATTTTAAAATCCCATCACAATATTGTTCTAGAAATAATGGAGGACTAGTTAAAGCTACAACAGGAGTTGATATTGGTGCAAGATATTATGACTTTAGAGGGCAGTCTAGTCAAGCTGCAATTACTAGTGCTAGTGCTGCAGTTGGTGCAACAAGTGGAAGTGTTCAACTAGATAGAACAAGCTATCCTGTTCCGATTGGGTCAGTATCTGACTTTTTCAATAACGGTAAATCTACTTCTACACGACCAAACAGTTTATCGATTTTCCCATATCATTTAACCGCAATTACTAAGAATGGAGATCCAAATGCAATTGATTCTGGAGAAGAAATTGGGCCTAAAGATACTCTTCTTTATGTTAGAATTCTAGATAATGACTATAATTTATCTCCTAATGGAGAAGATGTGTTATCTCAAAATGTTGCAGGTACATCCAACGGACCAGTTAAAGTATTTGTGAATCGTGGAAGCTCTAGCTTGCTTTTAGCAACTGCAGGCGGTGAAAATGTAAAAACTGGAGTTATTACCAATGGAAAAAATGTTAATAGTCTTACTAGAGACCTTGGTCCTATAACAGAAACTTCACCAAGTTCAGGAGTCTTCCAATTTAGTTTGCCCATTAGATATACTGATGGCCCTTCATCAACAAAATGTCCTATCACTCCTGATTCTGGATTTACAAAGTTAGATAAAACAAAAACTGGAGTTTTAGCAAGATTTGATGTTACTCCAGCATCTGGTGCGTTTTGTATTTTACAAGGTGATATAATTTCTGTAGAGTATTCTGATCAAACTGATGCATCAGGTTCTCCAAGAACTGTTACCGGTTCTGCTGTATTTGATCTAAGAATGGGTTCATTGCAATCTGATACCCAGTCATACATTATTGGACGCAATGCATTGATCACTATGATTGATCCTGATCTGAACTTTGATTCTAAAAAAGCAGAAACACATTCACTTGATTTGGTAGAATGGAATTCAAATAATATCAAGACTACTATGGGTAAAATGGGTGGAACAATAACAAAAAATGGTCAAATCTTTGATTCACAACCATTTGGATTACGTGAAACCGGTGATTCAACTGGAATTTTCCAAACCTCTATAGAAATTCCTTCAGAAATAAATGGAAAATCACTTGATAGGGGTGACCAAATCAAATTGACATATACTGACTGGGGAACTCCTGGTTCAGATTTTGTGGGAAAGAATGATCAAAAAACGGAACTAAAATTCTTCACATCTAATTTCCAATCATTGATTTCTTTGGATAAGAAAGTATACACATGGACTGACAAAGTATATGTCACAATTACCGCACCTGATCATAATTTTGATGTAAACAAAATAGATGAGATTGGTTCTAAATCTTCAAATGAAATAAAAATTTCTACCAGAGCAAACAAACTCACACAATACAAACTTACAGAAACTGGTGGTGATACAGGAATCTTTACGGGTCAAGTGATTTTAACAGGATTCAAACATGATGCTGATGGAAATTCAAGAACTGGTGACATTGATGGCATTGACACTAATCCTAGAACTCAACCAAAGAGTGGTGGAGGTCCAAATAATGGTTTCTTGGAAACTAAAAATGATGATGGACTTACTGTTTCATTTCAATTTACTGACAGAGAAACATCTACCGCATCTGCTTTAATTAGATGGAATATTGGAGATGTTGAATGGGTTCAAGGTGCTACATCAGCTAATGGAAACGGAATTATTCGTGTGATTGATCCTGACATGAATCTAAATCCTGAAACTGTAAACACCTTTACAATTGATGCATGGTCTGATTCTGATCTTGGTGGGATTGATTTGACAGTAACTGAAACTGGACCTGCTACTGGAATATTTGAAGGAACTGTCACTTTTTCATCAAGAGGTGAATCCTCTGGTCATAAGTTGCGAGTAAATGAGGGTGACTTTGTTACTGCAAAATACGAAGATAACACTCTGCCAAAACCTTATTCCAGAAATGATGAACTCAAAATTACTGCTACTACTTCTGTGGGACCTGTGGTTCCTCCACTAGAACGTGCACCGGTATCAAATCCAAGAGTTGTTGATTCATTTGGAAATAATATTGATTTGCTAAATGTTGGTAAGCAGGCCCAAATATCTGCAAGTATAGTAAACAATAATGTTGGAACTCAACCATTTACTTATTTGGTCCAAATTGAGGATTCGTCAAATTCTGTTATTTCATTATCTTGGATTTCTGGAACTTTGTCAAAAGGTCAATTACTATCTCCTTCTGTCTCTTGGATCCCAGAAACTCCTGGCAAGTATACGACAACAATTTTTGTTTGGGATAGTTTGACAAATCCTATGCCAATTAGTCCCACAACTGATTTTGAGATTACTGTTTCATGATCTTTAAGTACTACAAATAATTTATTGATAATATGAAAAACAAATCCGTATTTATTGTATTTTTTACTTTTTCATTATTATTACTCGGTTCAGTATCTGGTCCATTAAGTCTGATGCCGTCAGCTGATGCATTAAAAGGACAAGGTGTCCCCTCATCACAATATGGCTCTGCAACAAAAGGAATTGTTTGTGGTGATAGATTATGTTCTGAAGTAGAACCAGAAGTAAAGAAAGAAGAAGTAAAGAAAGAAGAAGTAAAGAAAGAAGAAGTACAGAAAGAAAAAAAGGAACAAGTCAAAACTGAAAAAAAAGAATCTGAAAAAAAGAAATTAGATGACAAAACAGCATCTGAAAAAGCAAGATATGATGAATTATCATTACCTCCACGAACAATTAAAACTGGAACTGTTACATCTGTTCAGGATCCTGGATTAGGCCATGAGTCCCATCAACTAGCAATAATACTTCCACCATCTGAAAAAGTCTATCGTGGATTGTTTACATTTACTGCATCTGAAGATGTTCAGCTTATTGCACTTCATGGACCACTAAAAGAAGGTGAAGATAAAGGACAGGCAATTTGGTCTCCTGATGGAGAAACAAAATATGCATTAACTTTTGTTCCACTAAATGCAATGGCTGGTACCTGGCAATTTGCAGGGAATGCTTTAGCAGTGCATACAATGAATGAGGATCCATTCACTGTATCCTATTCTGTAGCATATAGAGAAAGAACTCTCTCAGATACTGTAAAAAGTGAAACTATCACTTCTGTACAAGATCCTGGTCAAGGACATGAAAATCATCAACTAGCAATCATTTTACCTCCAAGACCTTATGCATACTTTGGAACTTTGGGATTTTCAGCATCTGAAGATGTTCAACTAGTTGCACTTCATGGCCCATTACAACCGGGACAAGGCGCACATGGACAAGCAATCTGGACTCCTGATGGAAAAACTTTCTATGCATTAACTTTTGTAGATAAAGAAACTTCAATGGGAACTTGGCAGTTTACTGGAAATGCAGTTGCATTACACACAATGAATGAAACACCATTCACTGTAAGTTATTCAGTTGCAACAGGACAATAGGCTCAAAATTAGTAGAACCATTTAATAATAATTACAATTTAATTTTTCTAATTAAGATGAAATTTCAATTTTTACTTCTCATAATAGCATCAATAAGTGTATTACTTGTATCACAAGTTGCTGAATCCTCTTTTGCTGATGTTGTATCTCCATCTAAACAAGTAAAGATAGGATTAGATAAATCCGAAATTATTTGTAAAACTCATCTAGTCAAAGTATACAGAATAAACGCAGACAGCATTGATTGCTTTACTCCTACAACTGCTGAAAAATTAATCAAAGCTGGCATTGCAAAAGATATTCCTAAAGAAAAATTAGAAGCAAAAAAATCATTTAGAGCAAATGCTCCTATTGGAACAATTACTAGTTTAGACACTGTTAAGAAATTTGGCTCAGAGGGAAAGTTTACAACTACTCCTAGGACTGTAGAATATCTTTATGTTTTTGAAGCATGTGCCAATGAAAAAACAATCCGTGCACCTGAAGTTTTGATTACATCTGATAGTGAGGCAAAAACAGTGAAATTAGCAAAAAAAATTCAAGCCAACTCTTGTTTCACTAGTTCTGCTGGAATAAAGGCAATTGATCCTAGTTCAATTTCAGGAAAACTAACAAACAAGGGATTGATCACAGACAAATTAACTGAACTTGAAAATAATATCTCTCAACTTCAAGAAAAACTATCTGTTTTGAAAAAGAGTTTTGCTGGAGTAGTTCCAAAAGATGCTACCCCTCTAACTGATGCTTCTAAAGTTACCATATCTGGTACTGCAAGTGAAATTGTTAAACTAAGAGCAGAATTGAATCTTGCAAAAGCAGAATTGAACAAATATTTGTATACCCTTCATTCCCCTCAATTACCTGCCTCTCAATTTGCCAAACAAAAATTGACATTTACTGGTACTCCGATTGAAGGAGCATCTGCCAAAATCCTAACAGTATCAAAACAAACACTTGGAAATACTGATACCCCTGATACTGTAACTGGCGTAAAGTTATACAATGTAGTCTTTGAGGCATGTTCTGGAAAAGATGTTCTTAGAGCACCAGAAGTTAGAATTTCATCAGATAATGAAGAAAAAACAATAAAAATTGCTGAGAGAATAATTGCAAATTCATGCCAAATGTCTGCAGGAAAAATTAATGCATTAGATGCAAGTTCTATCACTACCGAAATTGCAAACAGAGGAGACATTTCTGCTAATATTATGAAACTTGAATCTGACATCGGCCTACTTTTAGATGAACAGGTTATGCATCAAAATGAATTAAACAAAATTGTTGTATTGTCTGTAAAGCCTGCTGATTATGAGCAAAAAGTCACTGAACTTTCAAGTAGGATAATTGAATTACGAAATGAGATGAGAGATTTGAAATTCCAATTATTTGGTAATTTGTATGAAGTATACAAATAGTTTGAAATAGCCTAAAGTATAATTTCTACGTCTTTGTTATATACAAAACTCACAAATCTATTCTATGACAATAATGTATGTGCCAGT
>JAHELP010000089.1 GCA_024644105.1 Candidatus Nitrosopumilus sp.
CAGTATATGCTTTCTAAACGAACTATCATTGGATTAATTGTTGGCAGTGCAATTATTGCAATTGGAGGTTATTCATTAATTACTCATATTGGAACAATTACAATTCACGAGGATTATACTGTTGGAGTAGGAGATTCAGCATTTTATACAATTCCCGCCCCTGATCATTCTCCACAACATTTGGAGATTAGTGGGGCTGCATTTGATCTTAATCTTAAAAGTCCAGGTGTTGGATTAAAAATTCCATCTAATAGTTCGGATCCTAGAAGTGGTTCTAATTCAATGGAATCATTCAAAGATAGAATAGATGAACCATTAACACTAGATTGGACTCATTTAGAAGATGGTGAAACAAAAATCATTATTCAAAATACAGGTAATTCTGAGTTACATATCACTGGAGAATTGATTAGAAGCTCTGATCCAATTTGGTTCACTTTTGATCTTATGGTTATCACATCTGGAATGGTCATTATAGGATTTAGTATGGGCTTTACTTTGAGAAAACCTAAAGGATTTTAGCTGAAGGATAGGAACCTAAAATTTTCATAAATAGAGTTTCAGTTTGAATTTTTTTCAACATCTCTGAAATCTTTTCATTACTTTTATGCCCTTCAAAATCTACATAGAAATTATATTCCCATGTATTTTCTTTAGTAGGTCTTGATTCAATCTTTGTCAAATTCACATTATTTTTATGAAAATTCTCAATTATTCTAAATAATGAGCCTGGTTCATGTTTTATTGAAAAAATAATTGATGTCTTGTCATTATTTGTTTCAGGACTATTTTCTTTTGATAAAATTAAAAATCTAGTATAGTTATTGAGATTATTTGCAATATTTTCTTGAATTACAGGCATCTCATATCTCTCTGCTGCATCTTTACTTGCAATACACGCACAATTTCTTTTGTTTAGTTCTTTTACCATTTTTACACTTCCAGCAGTATCATAGGTTGGAATTGTTTTCATGCTGTGTTCTTCAATGAATTTTCTGCATTGACCTAATGCTTGAGGATGAGAATATACTGTATCTATTTCATCACTAGAACCAATTCCAATTAGACAGTGCTCAATTCTATGATAAATTTCACCTGTAGCGTTTAGAGGTGTAGAGTATAGTAAATCATAACTTTCACCAACACTTCCTTCTATAGAATTCTCTACTGGTAAAACAGAATATTGTGTTTTATCATTTGATGTACTGTCTAATACTTCTGCAAATGTTGGTAGAGGGACTGTTTCTATTTGTTCATTAAAAAATGCTTTTCCTGCAGCCTCACTATAAGCCCCTCGTTCACCTTGGAACGAAACCTGTTTCATTTCTTATCCTCTTAAATTAACGAAATCACTATTTCCAAAGTTTGCAGAAAGTTTTCGCTCATCAATCCAAGCACAATCTGTACATTTTATTGCATCTCGCATTGGAACAACCTTACCTCCACATTTCCTACATTTTGTAAATAAAATTCCTAAATTTGGTTCACTAATTGATGCATGAATAGTACCATTTAGATGATTTAGAATTTTTAATGTAACTATATCATTTACTAGTGCAACATTTCTTATTCTTAAATTTCTAGTTCCACATACACATTCTACTTTTGATGTGGTTGGTTTTCCATTAATATAATCAATTGAGACTGCAATCATAGACGACATTACTGCTGCAACTGTACCAATTATGATATCCCCTACTTTTGGAATGGATAATAATTTTGGATGTATTACATTAGCAGTTCGTGATTCTTTGTCTATGTCTTTTTCTCCTATAGTTGCTGCCCTAACCATATCTCCATCGTCAAATGCATTATTGCCAGCCTCATATTCCTCGATAGATGCTATTTTGTCTCCTGGAAAGATTGCATTTTCAGACATAATGAGAATTTTATTTTTATGATTATAATTGTTTGTGGTTTGAGAGATGTTGATAAATCATATATCTTCATAAATTAGATGAAAATCATGAAAGCTCTAGTATATGATCAATATACTGATGATGATGATTTTTCCAAGATTTTACAGATAAAAGAGATCCCTATACCTGAACCAAAATCCAATGAAGTAATTATCAAAGTCAAAGCTGCTGCATTGAACTATGATGATATTTGGGGTATGCGGGGAAAACCTCTTGCAATACCATTACCTCATATTTCTGGAACTGATGCTGCTGGTGAAGTTACAGAAATTGGTAGTGATGTAAAAAATATCAAGGTTGGAGATAGAGTTGTATCTCATGGAAATATGTCTTGTAGAGTTTGTAAGCGATGTACTAATGGTAGAGAATTTGATTGCAAAAAACGAACTATTTGGGGTTTTGAAACAGGTCCACTTTGGGGAGGATACTGTGAGTATACACATCTTCCAGAAGTTAATGTTGTAAAAATTCCTGAAGGTGTATCTTATGAACAAGCAGCAGCTGCATCAATGACTATGTTAACTTCATGGCATATGTTGGTAGGTAGAGCAAAAATTCAACCAGGACAAATAGTTTTGATTATGGGTGGTAGTTCTGGAGTTGGTAATTACGGAATTCAAATTGCTAAATTGTTTGGTTG
>JAHELP010000090.1 GCA_024644105.1 Candidatus Nitrosopumilus sp.
TGTCTTTGATAACCATTGATTATATTTCTTTGATAGTTTCTGTAATTCTTGGCGCGTTGTTACTAAAAACTACAATAGCTATTCATGGAATGGAAAAACATGCAAAATCCGTGTTAAAATCACTAGATGAAGAAAATCTCGATATGGCAAGAAATCATCTATCAATGATAGTAAAGAGAAATACCAAGAATTTGGATAAAAATCATGTTCTTTCAGGCGTCCTAGAAAGCATTAGTGAAAATACAGTCGATGGAATCACTGGTCCTTTGTTTTACTATGCTCTTTTTGGATTGCCTGGAGCATTTGTTTATCGTGTGGTAAATACCGCAGATTCAATGATTGGATATAAGACTAATATTTTCAAAAATGTTGGTTGGTTTGCAGCAACCTGTGACAGTGTTTTAAATTACATTCCATCAAGACTTACAGGATTAATGATGATAATTTCAGCAGCTATTTTACAAAATAATTGGAAAGAATCTTACAAAATAATGATTCGAGATGGAAAAAATACTGAAAGTCCTAATGCTGGATATCCAATGGCTGCATTGGCTGGAGCCTTGGAAACAAAGTTTGAAAAAATTAATCATTACAAATTAGGTGATGGTGAAATCATTTTATCAAATCAACATGTCTCTTCTGCGATTTCTATCATGAAACTTACCTCAGTGCTATTCTTTGGAATAATTACTATTCCAATAATATCTATTTTATCACTTGTTGGATGGTGGATACATGTTTAAAGAAATAGGATCTGTTTTTTCTTTTTTAACAATTTTCCCATCCTCAAATGCAACATTAGATAACATTGCAAAATACATGTTTATGTTTCCTATTGTAGGAATTGCAATTGGACTTTTAGTTGGTTCTCTAGGTTTTGGATTATCTTTCTTTTTAGATCCTTTGTTAGTTAGTCTTTTAGTTGTTGCATCTATTGCAATTGTAACTGGAATACATCATGCAGATGGACTAGCAGATTTTGCTGATGGGCTTATGGTAAAAGGTACAAAAGATAAAAAACTCCAAGCTATGAAAGATCTTTCTACTGGTTCAGCAGGAATTGTTACAATTGTATTGTATCTCATTGGTTTGATAATTACTATTTCTCTAACTAGTGGATTTGATTTGTTCAAAGCAATTCTCATTAGTGAAATTTTGGCAAAATTCTCAATGGTATTAATGGCAAGTTTAGGCAAATCTGCATCTTTAGGCTCAAATTCACCCTTTGTAGAATTTATGAAAGATAAGAAAAAACTTTCAGCAGCATTCATCATCATGCTAATTCCTGTAATTGTAATAGGTGAGACTACTGGATTAATTATGTTAGGTGCAACTATTGCTTTGACTTTGTTTCTTTTAGCTTTGTCTACTCGTAGTTTTGGTGGTATTACTGGTGATGTACTCGGAGCATCAAATGAATTTACTAGATTAGCTTCTCTTATGGTATTTGTTTCAATATGATCGGAATTGTAATGGCTGGTGGCAAAGGAACTAGAATGATTTTTGATGATGAAAAATTATTACTCAAATATAAAAAACCAATAATTCTTCATGTGGTTGATTCATTAAAAAATTCAAAATGTTTTACAAAGATTTTGGCAGTAACAAGCATTAATTCTCCTAAAACAAAAAAACTCTTAGAAGAAAATAATATAGAAACTTTTGATACTTCTGGGATTGGTTATGTAGAAGATCTAAATTCGGTATTAAAAAATATCAATGATAATGTTTTTGTTACATCTGGAGATTTACCTCTATTAGATAAAGAAATAATTCAAACCATTACGAATCAATTTGATCCTAAAAAAACATGGACCAGTATTCTTGTGACTAAAAATTTTTTAACTTCACTTGGACTTGAATCTAATTTTTCTGTTGATTTTGATAATCAAATCTGTCATTACACTGGAATCTCTATGGTGAATCCAGAAAAGATCTCATCTTTGGAAAAATTAATTGAAAATTATATCGTACTTGATGATAAGAGAATTGCCTTTAATCTAAACTCAAAACAAGATTATGATCTACTCGGCACTGCCTGAGATCTTACCATTAATCAAAGCTTTTGAACCTGTTGGCTCTGAAATAGTATTTCCACAAGAATTACATGCAATTTGTGTTGATGCATGTGAATAAACTATTTGTAATTCACCACATTCATTGCAGTTAACTTTCTGAAACTTACTAGATGGTTTTGGTATCTCAACGTGATCTTTCTTCATGCTGCCACCAACTCAAATTTCTTAATTCTAACGCCTTTTTTATTGTATTTCTTTTTACATACTGTACAAGTCATAAGAGGAGTAACTTTCTTTGTAACTTTAGCTGGTTTTGCTAATTTTGGGAATTTTTGTCCACCATATCCCTGTTTACGTTCTGCGTGTCTACGCTCACCTCTGGCAGAACCACGTCTTTTTCCAGCCTTGTAAATGGAGACCTTTTGTTCAGTATGTGTTTTACATTTTGCACAATACTTTCTGATCACCTTAGGGATGTTCATATCAACAAAACCTCTTCATCCGTAATTTAAGCATTGAATCTATAATAGGCGCAAAATC
>JAHELP010000008.1 GCA_024644105.1 Candidatus Nitrosopumilus sp.
TTCCAATTTGGCATTTCACTTAATTTCTTTTTGCCTAGAAATACTTGTGATAACTCATGAAATTCATTTTTTCGATCTACGTATAATATTTTTAATGCTTCTTGAATTTTTTCTTCAGTATATTCTGGAGTGTTCAACATGTACATTCCTTTGATACTCATATTTTTGAACAAAGTAAATTGGTAATTAAACTAATTCTATGTTATCACATTTGAAAGTCTCAAAATGGCATAGTTTGGCATAGTTTTTGAGCGTGTGGTAGGGGTTTCTAACAAAATTATGTGTGCCGGGGGCGAGTTTCGAACTCGCGACCTCCAGATTATGAGTATTGCCTTAGTTGGAGAACCGTTAGAGTTTACCAATTGAACTGGCACTCTAACCAGGCTGAGCTACCCCGGCATAGCATATGGTCAAAAATTTGGGAAATTAAATGATTCTAATTTCCCTTTAAATCCTTCCAGGCAACATTTTCGTTTTTGACCCAAAGGAATTTCTTTTGTAATGCAGCTGTATACAATTTTTCCCACTCTGCTCCTACTTCATCAGTCCATGCTTTGAAAATTCTAGGATCTATGTAATTTCTCAATGATGTTCCAATATTGTAGTCCTTAGTTTTTTCAGACAAATCAATTTGTAATTCTAATTTTTCAATCCTTTCTTTGTGTTTTGATTTTTGCTTTTTGATTTGTTCATTTAGTGTTTTGATTCTTTTAGTTTTATTTTTCTTTTGAGTATCTGTTTTTGGAACATTTGATTCTACTTTTTTGAGAGTTTCTTGTGTTTTCTTCCATGCTTGATCTTTTCCTACTTTTTTCAAAGTATCTCTTTTCTTTTGTAGTGATTGCTCAAACGTTTTAGGAATTGTTCTTTTGTGATTACACATTATGGCAGCCTCAAGATTTGCTAATTTTGCATGATAAATTTTCTCAGTAGCTGTTTTTCCTTTCATGTTATCATGTTGTACAAGATAATCTTTGACTACGTTTGTTGCAAGGTATGTTCTGAATACCTTTGCTGTAAGTCCCTTTACGATACCAGAATAATATTGATTTACATGCCTTGATGTAATATCATGAAAAATCTCATCTTTTGGTTTTTTCTTATCTATTAATTTTTTGAGATTTTCATGAAATTGCTTATCATGCCCTTCTGCAACTACTGTTTCCTGCCATCTGACGCTGTCTTTACCTAGAAAATCAAATTCAATAGAATTGGCGGTAATTTTGATATGTTCTTTCCTTAGTGTTGTAGCACCTACTGTGTCTGCCTCATCTGGATCTTTTTCGTCACCTACCCTCATAGCAGTTCTGTAAATCAAATAACATGCAGTAGCGATTCTACTAACTTTGGGATCCTTGTTTTTCATATCTTTGACAATTCTATCTTTTATCTTCTCAATTTCATTTGCAAGTTTTACTGCTTTTTCGTATTTTTCCTTGTCTCTGCCTTGCTTTAGTCCTGCAGTATCTGCAAGCCAAACATATTTTCTTTTTTGTGTTAGAAAGTCCATCCAACTAGCTAACCACATAGAATCCTTATCATGAATTATCTTTCCCCATTTTCCTTCAGGAACTTTGGCTTCTTTTCCTAGATTTAGTGTAACATCTTTTGGAGTGACTGGTGGTTTCCATTTTCCTCTAAGCGGATGTTCACCACGTCCAATGAATATGCCTGGAGGTTCTGCCATGTAATTTCCTACTTCGACTTTTTCTCCATCCATGATGGCAACTCCAAATTTTTCTTTTAGTTTTTCTCGTAATTCTTTTCGTTTTGCAGCAAGAGATTTCTTTTCTTCCTTACTCATCATCTCTTTGAGGTCTTTTTCCTTGTCAACTATTTTGTAAGCAGCGGAAAAATCAATATCTTCATATGAAATTTTTTTAAATTTTGAATCTAAGGTTTTTGCAAAATCTGCTGTAAAATTTTTCTGAAATACTTTATCTTGAGCATATGGAGTATCTTTCTTTTTGGCCCACTGATACACCATTTCTTCTTGTGATACATTGAGATTTACAGTCTCTCCTTTGATCTTTATCTTAATTCCTTGAGCCTCATATGCAGGAGGAAACAAGATTCCATTGTGTTGTAGAGTTTTCCATTTCATTTCATTTCACCTTAAAATTGCGGACTTTGATGAAATTCTATACTATCTGTATATCAATTTAGCGTACAAGTACGATGTACGCTAAGGAAATAACTCCTTACTCATGTATTTTTCAAATTCCAGGTCTGTTTTCATCTTTTTTGCCTCCATGAACATGGCAGCATCAGTTCCTACAACATAACGTGGCTTCATCTCATCATCATGAATTGCCTTGATTACCACATCTGCAACTTGGGAAGGTGCAGTTCCCATCTCTACCATCATTTTGAGACCTGCTAAAATATTGTCAGTCAATGTCTTGTATTTAGGATCAATCTTTGATTCTGGAACTTTCATAGAATTAAAAAAGTTAGTTTTGATTACTCCTGGTTCAATCATTGTAGTTTTAATTCCAAATTGACCTAACTCATACCTTAAACATTCTCCTAATCCCTCTAATGCAAATTTTGAACTGATATAAGCTGGAGATCCTGGTAAACCCATTCTTCCTACAACTGAACTAATGTTGATAATGTTACCTGAATTTTGTTTTCTCATTATTGGTGCAACCTCTTGAATGATTCTTACAATGCTGAAAAAATTTGTCTCAAATTGTTTTCTAAAATCATCTACTGTTAGATCCTCTGTACATCCAAACTGGCCATATCCTGCGTTATTCACTAAAACATCTAATCTACCTCCTTCTGAAACAACTTTTTTGATTGCAGATACAATTGATTCTTCTTTATCAACATCCAACTCGATTACTTTAATTGAAAGATTTTCCTTTTTGGCAGCATGCTCTAGTTCTGCTGCTTTTTCCAGATTTCTCATACTTGCAAATGTAAGGTATCCGTCTCTTGCTAGTGATAATGCAGTTTCTAAACCAATTCCTGAGGAGCTACCTGTAACAAGAGCTACTTTTTCCATATGGATGCTAGATTCTTGTTATATTTATCCCATTTTGATTTATTACACTAGAGGTTTGTCTCCTTCACTTGGATCTATTAATTCTGTTTTCTCACCAGAATTAATTCTCTCCAAAATTTCCAATGCTGAATATTTGTGAAGATATTCGTTATTGTTACCACATCTGTATGAGAATGTACATCTTGGACATCCTGATTCATTTTTGCAAGGACATTCTTTTACGATAAACATACTTCGCTCAAGAGCTTTTTCAAATCTATCATAGAGGGCTTTACTTGCTCCACTGCCTCCAATGGCCCCATCATAGATGAAAATCAAGCCTGAAGTACCTAATGAAATGCCTCCTAAATCTTGAGACACTCCTCCAGTAATCATATTGCTTCCCTCAATCACTACATGTTCTGTTGCATGATATCCGCTTGCTTCGGCATACTCTGGATCCTCTGATTTTTCAATTATTTTGAGAGGCCTTGGTGCATGAAACACAATTCCTTTAGTAACAAAATCATATTCCAAAGGTGTATCTAGTTCTACTTTTTCACCTTGAGTAACTTCTTGACCTAGTTCAATATTGACATAACCGTATACCTTTTTTTCAATATGTAATTTACAAAATGCCACTTCTACTCCGTTTGCATTTCTTCTCTCAAAAACTGTTTCAATAGTTGGCCATTCTTCTGTTAATGATTTTGTATAGTATGGATAATCTCTTGGAATTCTTTCTAATTTTGCATAGTTTTTTTCTGGATAATCAAATTCTTTAACCTTGTAACGTATTCCTGCTAAAAAATAGATTGCATCTTTGTGTAATTCCTCTAATGCAATTGGTAATACTCTATCTCCAACTTTTTTTCCACCCAAAAAAATATCTATTGATTTTCCAATTCCTCTAATACTGTATTCATTTAACATGGAATTTATTTTATCAAAATTTGGAATTATTCTATTGTTGAATTCTTTTAGATTTTCATTAATTATGTGGTGCTCTATCACCTCTTGGTGCTCTTTTAATTCATGTTTTGATATTGGCCTGTCACATGCCATGGCTAGAACTTGAAATTCTTCCACAAAGGGATTTTTGGGATCGATGTATGTTTTTTCAACATCCTCAAAATAATCATCAGGATGATTTTTGTAATATTGTGATATAGGATCATTTCCTAATGCCAAAAAAGCATAACCTCTTTGACCTTTTCTAGCTGCCCTACCAATTCTCTGGACCAGCCTATTTACTGGAATGGTTGAAGATATCACGCAATCTACATTGCCCACATCTATGCCTAATTCGAGCGTGGGAGTGCATGAAATTGCTTGCAATTGGTCTTCTTTGAATTGCTTTTCAACTGAGGTTCTGTAATTTGCCATTAATCCAGCTCGATGAACTTTGATGTTGACTTTTTGTTTTTTTGCCTGCATTGCTAAAAGTTCTGAGTTTAGATGAGAGTTATTGAAAACCATTGTCTTGTGATTTTTTTGAGTTAGTTTTTTTGTCAACTCTACCATCAATGCTCTTTGTGTTCGAAGTGATGGGAATAGCATTGCAAAATCAGTTTTTCCTTTTCTGCCGGAGCCTTGAATTTTTTGCATTTTTTCACCAAATAATTTCTGACAAAATTCTTTTGCATCATCTAAAGTTGCTGATGCTGCAACAAATTGCAACTTGTTGGTGCAAATCCTCTTTAATCTTTTAATGATATAGTGTACATTTGATCCAAAAATTCCAGAATACACATGGGCCTCATCTGTTACAAGAATTCTAGTTGATGATAATAATGATGAAAATTTAGTTTGATGCCACATATGATAATGTAATACATCAAAATTTGTAATTAGAATTTGAGGAGGTTTATCAATGATGTCTCTTCTTTCTTCTTGTTTTGTGTCTCCATCAAAGACTTTTACATTAACTCCGATTCTTTCTGCAAATTTTTGAATTTTTGGATATTGATCACGGGATAGTGCTTTTGTGGGATACACAAAAATTGCAAAAACATTCCCATCGATTGCATCTTTTTTAATTCTTTGAATCACTGGAATCAAAAATGCTTCAGTTTTACCTGATGCAGTTGGTGCCTCAATTACTACATTTTCACCAAATGAAATTTCTTCAATGGCCTCTTCTTGAAATTTATAAAATTGTTCAATTCTCAATTCTTTGAGATGTTCAGTGATTGATTCATCTAGTCCTAATTCTTCTACTTTACAGCCCATTTTAGGCTCAGGATTACTCAAAACCTTGTATTGTGAAATATAGTCCTTTTTTGAAAATAGGATTTCCTCAGTAATTTTATCTGGATTGTTTTTTCCTATCATTTCTTTAATCTCATTTTCTCCTCTCACAATTCCTTCATCCTTGAGACCTTCGGATAATCCACCTTCAGTCACTAATCCTTTGTCAAATCTTGAAAGAAATTCAAGAAATACCTCATCTGCATTCTTTGAAAATTCTAATAGATCTTCTAATCCGCATTTTTCACAAGAAACGTGCATTTTTTTGTTGAATGTTTTTTGTATTCCAATTTTTGACTTACATTTAGGACAAGAGAATTTCAAGATCTATTTGATAAGGAATGGTTGATGATTTATTGTTTGATAGATGCTATAACCCACGACATTCTTAAACTAGAGCAGAGACTTGAATTTTAAAATGAAAAAAATAGAAATTAATAAAATTTACAATCAAAACTGTATTGAAGGGATGAAATTAGTCCCCAAAAATAAAATTGATCTTGTAATTACTGATCCACCATTTGCAATAAATTTCAAGGCAAAAAAGGCAAATTATAACAGAACTTCTTCTAGGGTGCTATCTGGATATAATGAAATTAAGCCTGAGGATTACTATGATTTCACATTTGCTTGGATGAGTGAAGTTTTCAGAATTTTAAAAGATTCTGGAAGCATGTATATTTTTTCAGGTTGGAATAATCTAAAAGATATTTTACGAGCAATAGATGATGTTGGATTTACAACTGTAAACCATGTAATCTGGAAATACCAGTTTGGGGTAGTGACTAAAAGAAAATTTGTTACATCTCACTATCATTGTCTCTATGTATGCAAAGATGATAAGAAACGAAAATTTTTTCCATTTTCTAGGTTCAAAAAAGATGAAAAAACAAAAGATGGTAGAAGTCTTCATTATAAAGACAAGGAAGATGTTTGGGACATCAAAAGAGAATATTGGACAGGTGATGATAAAACCCCGACCAAACTTCCATCAGAAATAATTGAAAAACTATTGGAATATTCAAGTGAAAAAAATGATTTGGTGTTTGATCCATTTCTTGGCTCTGGTCAAGTTGCGGTAGTTAGCAAGTCTCTAAAAAGGAAATTCCTTGGTTTTGAAATAGTTCCTGAATATTACAAATTTGCTAAAAAACGACTTGATACGAATTCCTATAGAATTAAAAAATCAAAATAGATTATTCCTTTTTCTCGGTTTCTTCTGTCCTTTTTTGACCTATTTTTGATGCAATATTTTCTCTGATCTCATCATCTGTTTTACCTTCTGTTTTAACTCCTGCTGACTTGGCAATCATCTCTAACTTTTCTCGTTCTGTTTCAACCGGTCCTGAAATTTTGGGAACTTCTGTAGCATCCTTCATCTGTTCTTGAATTTCGTTTTTGGCTTTGTTGTATTCATTTACTGCTTTCCCCATCTTTCTAGCTGCCCCTGGAAGTTTCCCTGTACCTAAAATCAATACTAGTGCAACGAAAATAATTATCATCCATTCGCTTCCACCAATATTCAGTGAATAATCAAACATGTTTTGATCTTGTAGAAATTGAAATTAAACGTAATGTCCAAATTTGTGCCTAAACTAACAAATTCTCATTGAATATCAGATATGAGAAGTACTTATTGATTTAAATAAATTCAGAACTAATAATTTTTATGAAAAAAATAGAAGCAATAGTTCAGCCTGCTACAAAAGACGCAGTAATTGCTGCAATCAAAAAAGTTGGTGTTGGTGGTGTAACTGTTCATCAAGTTCAAGGCCAAGGCGCACAAGATCCTCCATTAGTTGGACAATATTTCAGTAGAGATATGATCATTTGTGTTGTAGATGACCCAAAAGTAGATGACATACTCAATGCAATTGCAAATGTTGCTTGTACTGGCACCAAAGGTGATGGCAAAGTCTTTGTAACACAAATTGAAGATGCACTAGATCTATGTACTAAAAAACGTGGAACAATGGATATCTAATTTGATATTCTCCGTGGTTCTAGTTTCTTTCTAGCATTTATTGCAAATAGTGCAACTCCTATTCCTATAATACAAAACACAACATATGGTGTCTCATTTCCAAATGATTGTGTAATGGGACCTCCTATAGTTGGTCCTATGGCCCACCCCATTCCAAAAACTGTTTCATATGCACCAATGATTTTTCCTGAAATCCCTTTTCGAGTTTTACTCAAAATAATCTCCAAAGTTAGAGGGAAGAATATACTAAATCCAAATCCCATCAGAATTAAAGCAATGCCAAAACTAAAGATTGAATCAGCTACAACTGATATTGCCAACCCAATTGATACGGCAATAGTTCCTGCAATCAAAGTTTGACTTGTTTTTCTTGCAAATTTTCCTACCAATGCAAGCGATACAACCCTTGATACTCCGAAAACAAAAAACAGTAACAAAATATCTGATGCAGACATTCCATTGTCATTGAGAAATGCTGGATAAATTGTAAGTATTATTCCAAATGAAGATGTACAGAAAATCAATAAAATAATTACTTCAGGAAACCTCTTCATCTCTTTAATTGATGAAAATGAAAATCTCTCATGATGTGTTTTTACACTTTTTCTTGAGGCTACAAGGGATGTAATTATGGCAGCTGCGAGAATAAATGCTGCAATTTGGAATAATATTCTATATGTGATATCTAGACCCTCTAGGAATACTGTACCAAGTAATGGTCCTACCATGAATCCAATTACGAAAAACATTGTAAACCATGAAATGTGTTTAACTCTATTTTTTTCAGAACTTTCATTTGAAATGATGGATTCACATGGTGGCCAAAAAAATGCATGGGCTACCCCTGTCATTATTCTAAATCCCATAATTTCTGGAACTGACTGTGCAATTGATAATAGATAGATTGATGCAGAATTTACTGCAGCTCCTAATGCCAGTAAATATCCATTGTTAATCCTATCAAGTAGAATACCTACAAACAATGGAATGAACATGTATGGAATAAAATTTGTTAGTCCGATTAACCCAAGTTCAGAATATGTTGCACCAATGATATTCTTTGCAAACACTGGAAGAATTGGACCGTGTAATCCATAGGAAATACCTATGATAAGACCTGTGATGTTAACAAGTATCAGAACTCTATTCATTTGTATGCTGCAACCATTATTGCGCCACCCATAAGATCTTTCTCAAATTCTACTCTAGAAAATTTTTCAAGAATTAATTCCTCTAGTTTTTTGTTTTGTGGCCATCTTTTGTAGGTACCATATAATGTACCAAATTTTAATCCAAGTCTACCTCCTGCAGCAAATGCAAGAATTGGTAGAATACATCTTAGATAAAATGAAACACCTGCTCTGAAAAATGCTTCATCTGGTTTTCCTAAATCAACAATTACAAATCTCCCATCTTTTTTCAACACTCTATGAATTTCAGAAATTGCAATTCTCAAATTGATTGCATCTCTTAATGAATAACCACATAACACTGCATCAAATTCCTCGTCTTGGAATGGAATATGTTCAAAAACTCCATTTGCCATATCAGGTGTTTTTTCAAAAAATGTGCCTGTATTTTTTAACATTGGTACCAGTGGGTCATAAAGTGTAATTGATATTTTATCATCTGTTAATTTCATTGCAGTTTTTGACATGTTTCCAAAACCCGAACCAGCATCTAGAATCTTATTGCCAGGAAACACTCTTTGTGAAATTCCACGAATTCTATGTTCTTTGTCTTTACCTAATGAAATAATTGAATTAACTTTATCATAAACTGGAATAATCTCTCGAAGTACTTCCATGACTTCTCCCCAATAACTTCCTAAACCCATAATCTATCGTCTCAGTTTACTTGTTTGAATAGTTTTCAAATCAAAGTTCTATTATTGAGCAAACTTTGATGCATTTTGAGAATAATTTTGTAAATCAGAGTCTGATACTTTCTCAAAGACTTTGGATTCAGTTGTAACTTTTGCCATTTTTATGTTGTTCACTCCATCTTTGGATTCTGCTTTAAGATTAATTGCTGCAATTGCTAGTGCTGCTGCATCATCTAAACTCATATCTTCTTTGTAATGTTTTTCCAAAAATGCATTTACATCCTCAGAACCTGCTCCAATTGCAACTGCTGCAAATTGCACATAAGTTCCACTAGGATCTGTTACATAGATTGATTCTCCTTTTTGATCAATTCCTGCAATTATCATGGAAACACCATTTGGACGTACTCCACCATATTGTGTAAATTGATGAGCTTGATCTGCTAGATGTTTTGCAACTGTTGCAACTTCTACAGATTCATCATATGTCATTCTATTTCCTTGTGAGAAAAATCGGGCACCATCAACTTGAACACGTGCATCTGGAATGTAGCCTGCTGCTGCAACTCCGATATGATAATCAACTTGGAAAATCTTTTGAGTAATGTTACTTGTTTGTAAAGTTCGAGGTTTTTCTTCAACAGCCATGATAACTCCTTCTTTACTACTTACACCAATAGCTAAAGTTCCTCTTTTTACTGTCTCAATGGCGTATTCAACTTGGTAAATTCTACCATCTGGTGAATACATGGTAGGTGTCATGTCATAACCACGTGATGCCATCATATTATCACGAGTTCATTCTCAGTCAATTTAAGGGTAATTGTCTTGCCTGAATTTGGGCTAGATCTGGAAATAGGGTTTTAAGTAAATTCGACTTTATCTATTTTAGGAAATATGGTCAATCAACTACTAGAATTTAAAGAGATTATCAGGTCTAAACAAAATCCTGAACCTCGAAAAACTGACAAGCAGACTAGGAAACTCTTGCTATACTTGTTTACAAGTACAAGGGGTGGATTTACAAGATTAAGAATAATTATTCATCTTTTAGAACGACCTTACAATACACATCAGTTGGCCAAGGAACTTGCTCTTGATTACAAGGCAGTTCAACATCACATGCAAGTGTTAGAGAAAAATAACATGGTTTCAAAAATTGGTGAAAAATATGGCGCTATCTTTCATTTGTCAAATTTTCTAGAAATCAATATTGGAGCACTAGATGAGGCAATTGACAAACTAGATAGAAAAATGAATCGCACCAAAGTCTATCTTTAATTAATTTAGAAATGCGATCTAAAATGTTGAACTAAACTTAATATAATATACGCCGTTTTCAAAGTCATCTTGGTCAAAAATGATCCTTTTGCAAATGCAACTAAACAAGTAAATGATGCATGTGATATACTTGGAATTAAAGACAAAGGAATTCGTGAATATCTTGCAATTCCTAACAAAGTTTTGAGAGTTAAAATTCCGGTAAGAATGGATAACGGTAAAATTAGAATTTTTACAGGTTTTAGAAGTCAACACAATAATGATAGAGGTCCATACAAAGGAGGTATTCGTTATTTCAATCCTGAAGGTGGAGTTGAATATATGGAACGTGAAGTTATGGCACTTTCATCTTGGATGACATGGAAATGTGCAATTGTTGATGTTCCTCTAGGTGGTGGTAAAGGTGGAATCTTTGTTAATCCTAAAACTGAAAAACTTAGTGAAGGTGAACTAGAACGTCTTACAAGAGGATTTGCATTCAAGATTTCTGAAATTATTGGACCTAACAAAGACATTCCTGCACCTGATGTTTACACTACTGGTACAGAGATGACACAAATCATGGACACATTTAGCAAACTAAACGGTAATGAATATTCACCAGGTGTAATTACTGGAAAACCAATTTCAATGGGTGGTTCACTTGCAAGAAATGTTGCAACTGGATTGGGAGCAGCTTACACTGTTAGAGAAGCAGCAAAGGCATTGAAACTAAATTTGAAAGGTGCCAAAGTAGTTCTACAAGGTTTTGGAAATGCATCAACATTTGCAGGAGAATATCTTGAAAAGATGGGTGCCAAAGTAATTGGAGCAAGTGATTCTAAAGGTTCAATATCAATTCCAAAAGGTGCTAAAGTTAGTGCAATTTTAGCCCACAAACAAAAGAAAGGTTCAGTAGTTGGATTCCCTGGGAGTAAAAAAATCTCAACTGAAGAATTACTTACTACTAAATGTGATATTCTAGTTCCCGGAGCTCTTGAGAATCAAATTAATGCAAAGATAGCAAAGAATCTCCAATGTAAAATTATTGCAGAAGCTGCAAACGGTCCAACATTGCCAGAAGCTGATCCAATAATTGAACAAAAGAAAATTCTTGTAATTCCTGATATTTTGGCAAACTCTGGTGGTGTATGTATTTCATATCTAGAATGGGTACAAAACAACATGGGATACTATTGGTCATTTGATGAAGTTGCCAATAAAATGGAAACCAATATCACTAAAGGTTTCAAAGATGCATATGCTCTAAGTAAAAAACACAAGATTGACATGAGAAAAGCAACTATGGTTTTAGCCGTTGAAAGAGTTCTAGAGGCCTTTAACCAAAGAGGCATTTGGCCATAATCTTAGGCTAAATAAGACTCGTAACTAACTAATTCTTCAACAAATTTTATTTTTCCTTTTGTAATGATACGTAACTTTCTTTTGAAACTAAGATCTACTTTTGTCCTTCTCTGCAATAATTGAATAGTTTTTCCAGTTAATGTCCTGCCTTTTTTGTCTCTGTCAAAAAGAATGATCAGCCGTTCAAATTTAGCTACAGAATCTGCAAAATCTATCATACCTGAAAATCTATGAAATTCCAAAATCTTTCCAGTGTGGCCTATCTTTCTTAACGCATTAGAGTCTCTTTTTCCTTCAACTATCACCACAGCATTATCTATAGCATTTAATTGAAAAATAAAATCTTTCAATTCCAAAATCTCTTGCTCTGATACTAACACACTACAAGATTAATTTTAAAGTATTAAAACAGAGCATATTTTTACTTGGAAATAATTTATTGAAACAAGATGAAAACTGAATCAGAAATTGCTGAATATAGAAAAGTAATTGAAGAAAGATTAGTAAAAGCTGAATCTATGGATGCCATGAAATACTATCAAGGAGTACTCAGAAGTCTTGAGTGGGTAGTTACAGGATTAGACGTTTAGAAAAATGTCAGATGTACTACTTGTACAGAATACACGAATTGAAAGTTCTGGCTATCTAGGTGAACTCTTAGAAAAAGATGGATTCCAAATCACAACTGTAAATGCAAAACATGAAAAGTTACCAAGCAAAGATTTTTCACTAGTAGTAATTTTGGGAGCACCTGAAAGTGCAAATGATGATTTACCTTATCTTCAAGCAGAACAACAATTAATCAAAAATTCTGTTGAAAAAAACATTCCTGTACTTGGAATTTGTTTGGGTTCTCAACTAATAGCAAAAACATTTGGTGCTAAAGTGTATGGTGGACCAAGAAAAGAAATAGGATTTTATCATGATTTGAAAATTAATAATGCTTCTCCACTTTTCAAGGGATTCAAAAACCCATTTACTGTATTTCATTGGCATGGTGATACATTTGATTTACCAAAAGGTGCTATCCGATTAGCCTCATCTGAGCATTATTCTAATCAAGCATTTCAATATCAGACTGCTGTTGGATTGCAATTTCATCTAGAGGTAAATGAGGATATGGTAAATCTTTGGCTTGATAATACTGAAGAAAAACTAAAAGAAATTCCATATATCGTTCCACAACAAATTCGCTCAGATATTATTGAAAATATTTCAATAGTGAAATCAAATATGAATAATTTTTACAATAATTTCAAATCTTCATTCGACCTTTGACCAAAGTTTAATATAGTTAATTCTAATGTCATCGATCGAACGATGACTGCTGTGAAGAAAATTTTTGAAGAAATCATTCAAACAGATCACAAAGTCATCACAGAAGAATCATCCAAATCAATTCTCAAAACTTATGGAGTTAAAGTTCCACCTTATGCACTTGCTACATCTGCAGCTGATGCAGTAAAGCAAGCAAAAAAAATTGGATTTCCTATTGTAATGAAAGTTGTATCTCCACAGATTTTACACAAGACTGATGTCGGTGGAGTTAAAGTTGGAATTGATAATGTCAATGATGTAAAAAAGACATTCAATGACATGTATGGTCGACTTTCTAAAAAGAAAGGTGTTGAAGTAAAAGGAATTCTTTTAGAAAAGATGGTTCCAAAAGGTGTTGAACTAATTGTAGGTATTCAAAACGATCCACAGTTTGGTCCAATGATTATGGCTGGATTAGGTGGTGTAATGACTGAAGTTTTCAAGGATGTTGCATTTAGAATGTTGCCAATTACTACATCTGATGCAAAATCGATGATTAACGAACTGAAAGGTTCCAAACTTCTCAAAGGTTTCAGAGGTAGTGAACCAATTGATCTTAACATGGTAGCAAAAATGTTAGTCCAAATTGGAAAATTAGGCGTAGAAAATGCAGATTACATTAACAGTATTGACTTTAACCCAGTAGTTGTTTATCCGAAATCACACTTTGTAGTAGATGCAAAAATTATTCTAAATAGCAAATTAAGAAAGAATTCAATCTCAAAAGCAAAACCAATCATTACCTCAATGGAGTCATTCTTTACTCCAAAATCTGTTGCACTAGTTGGTGCATCTGCAACACCTGGAAAGATTGGTAATTCAGTATTAGATGCACTTGGCAAACAAGATTACAAGGGTAAAGTATATCCAATTAATCCTAAACAAAAATCTATTCTTGGAATCAAATGCTATCCATCACTAGATGCAATACCTGCAAAAGTTGATCTGGTTGTAGTTTGTATTGATCTTTCATTGTGTGGTCCTATCATGAAGACATGTGCAAAGAAAGGAATCCATAATGTTGTAATCGTTTCAGGTGGTGGTAAAGAGCTTGGTGGTGATAGAGCTGCAATGGAAGCAGAAGTAAAAGAATTATCTTTAAAACACAAAATTCGTGTTATTGGTCCTAATTGTATTGGAATGTTTAATGCAGCAAATAGACTTGATTGTGCATTCCAAGGACAAGAAAGAATGGTGCGTTCAAGATTAGGTAATGTAGCATTTTTCTCACAAAGTGGAACTATGGGAATTAGTATGTTAGAAAGTGCTGATTTGTTTGGATTATCAAAGATGATTAGTTTTGGTAATCGTTCTGATGTTGATGAAGCAGATATGATTTGGTATGCTGCAAACGATCCTCAAACTAAAGTAATTGGATTGTATGTTGAGGGATTCGGTGATGGTAGAAAATTCATCAACACTGCAAAACGTGTAATGAAAGAGAAAAAGAAACCTATTGTAATATGGAAAAGTGGTAGAACTGCTGCAGGTGCAAAGCAAGCAGCATCACATACTGGCTCACTTGGAGGCTCAAATGCAATGATTATGGGAGCATTCAAGCAAGCAGGAATTATTTCAGTTGACAGTTATCAAGAATTAGTTGGAGTCTTAAAGGCACTAGCTTGGCAGCCACCTGCAAAAGGTAATCGCGTTGCAATGACAAGTAATGGTGCAGGTCCAATGATTGGTGGAATTGATCAATTAGAAAGATTAGGTCTTACAATTGGAAAATTATCACCACAAATACTCAAAAAAGTAAAGGCTAGATTCCCACCTACAGTTCCTATACACAATGGTAATCCTGCAGATGTTGGTGGCGGTGCAACCGCAGATGACTATAGATTTGTAATTCAGCAATTCTTAGATGAAAAGAATATCGATATTGCTATGCCATGGTTTGTCTTCCAGGATGATCCACTTGAAGAAACAATTGTTGGTTTTCTAGCTGATCTCTCAAAGAAAAAGAAGAAACCAATCCTTGCTGGCGGTAATGGTGGTCCATATACTGAAAAAATGATTAAATTAATTGAGAAACATAAAGTTCCTGTTTATCAAGACCTCAGAACTTGGGTTGCAGCAGCATCTGCATTAGCTCAATGGGGCAAAATCCTAGGAAAATAGAGAACATTTAATTCCTATATTACTTCGCAAATTAACATGTCACTAGTTACCACATCTACTTCTGATGGCATTTGTACTGTCACGATTAACAGACCTGACAAACTCAATGCAATGAACACTGATGTCGCAAAAGAGCTAATCAAAACTTTTGAAGAACTAAACCAAAACGATAATGTCAAAGTTATCATTTTGACTGGTGAAGGAGAAAAGGCATTTTCTGCTGGTGCAGATATTGAATACATGTCTAAGATTTCTCCAGATGAATCAGTTGAATATGCAAAGACAGGTCAGCTTGTCACTGCAACTGTTGAATTAGTTAAACAACCAACTATTGCTGCAGTTAACGGTTTTGCTTTAGGTGGAGGTTGCGAACTTGCAATGTCTTGTGATATTAGAATAGCAGCAGATACTGCTAGACTAGGTCAACCAGAAGTAACAATAGGTGTACCTCCTGGATGGGGTGGTACTCAAAGATTAATGAGAATAGTGGGAATAGCAAAGGCAAAAGAACTTGTTTACACAGGTAAAATGGTCAAAGCAGATGAGGCCAAAGAAATTGGTCTTGTAAATCAAGTAGTTCCTCTTGCTTCATTGCAAGAAGAATCATTGAAAATGGCCCAACAAATTGCTGGAAACTCAACAATGGGTGTTCAGATGTCTAAAGTTGCAATCAACAAGGGAAGAAATGCAGATCTTGATACTGGTCTTGCACTAGAACTTCTTGCTTGGAGAAATTGTTTCACTCATCCTGATAGGGAAGAGCGCATGACAGCATTTGTTAACAAGTCAAAGAAATAGCTATTTCTAATTTCTTTCTTATTTTATTTATTAAAAAATATAGAATTTTTAAAATTTTATTGTACTGTAACTAATCCAACTCTCCATGGATGGAATGAACAATAATAGTGATAGACTCCTTCATCCTCAAATGTAAACTCGAACCTATCTCCTGTATTTAGTGGTGGACTATTGAACAAGTCAATAACCTTTCCAAATTCGTCTTGACTTTGGATGTTGTGTGGTACAGAGTCATCATTTACCCATGTCACTTTGGTATTTTTGTTAATTTCAAGATTTAATGGCAAGTAAAACCCACTACCTGACACAGCAAAATTCCCATTTGGAATAATTACTTGGGCTTCCATAGTTTTTGAAACAACACTTTCAGCAGTATCTAAGACAATAATTCCATTTTCAATCAAAAATTTAATGGCACTGATAAATTCTGATTCGGAAATGTCTCCTTGACCATACCATAAAGCATTATTTTTTACCCATTCTGGAACTGCTTCTGCAGATACATCCTGTACAGTAAATGAAACTAGTAGAGTAGAAAATATCATAACAATTATTGACATTTTCATAAATCTATACTTCATAAACAAAAATATTTCTTAGATAATATATCATAGGAGTTTACATTGTCTTGCAGTGTAGTCTTGTATGTTATATCTGATTTTGACTATCTTTATTCATGCAAGAACTAATTCAACCCCGAAAAATAATGGATGAGGAACAAAAACAGGTAATTTTAGAAATTCTGGCAGACAAATATTGTAAATCAATCCTACAGAACACCCTAGATAAACCAAAATCAGCAATGGAGATATCTAGTGAAAAAAAAATCCCAATCAGTACTGTGTATAGACGATTGCAAACTCTGTATGATGCAAAATTACTTGCAATTTCTGGATCAATTAGTCAAGATGGAAAGAAATTCTTCTTATACAAAAGTCGAATTAAATCCATTTCGCTCAAATGTGACTTGGAGGATACTGTTATCGAAATAGTATCTAATCCTTCTAGAGCAGATTAATTTTTCAGATCTCACATCTTTTGAAATATTGATGAATTTTACAAGATTAATTGAATTCCGAGTGTGTGTGGTGGGAAAAGCTTATTATAATTTGAATCGCCTTTTTTATTTATAATGGCAACTGAGCAAACACAAAAGATGGTCACAGTTACTGCAAAAGCAGCTGAAAAGATCCAAGAATTCATGAAAGAAGAAGCAGAAGCCCCTGAATACCTAAGAGTATATGTTCAAGGTGGCGGTTGTTCCGGTCTATCTTATGGAATGGGCTTTGAAAAAGCACCAGAAGAAGATGACATTGTCTTGGAAGAAAATGGAGTCAAACTCCTAGTTGACAGCTACAGCGTTGATCATCTGCAAGGTGCAAACGTAGACTATATTGAAAGCCTAATGGGCTCAGGATTCAAAATCAATAATCCAAATGTTACAAAATCCTGTTCATGTGGTCACTCATTTAGCACTGAATAAACAAATAATCATTATTTTTCATTTTTAGTTTTTCTTAGCGATAGCTTTAGAAAAGAAATTTTTTCAAAAATTTAATATTTTTACCATATGTTTTTGCGATACCCTCATATATCGCAGGTAAAACCTCAAAATATGATAATAAAGGAGATGAATAGTTTATGCCTCAATCAGGAATTGTCAAATATCACGTTAAACTTTCCTATGAAGTCGATGGACTCGTTGAAAGAGCAGATATAATCGGAGCCATCTTTGGCCAAACAGAAGGACTGTTAGGCCCAGAGATGAATTTGAATGAGCTGCAACGAGTTTCTAAAGTAGGTCGCATAGAAGTAAATGCCAAATCTACATCTAACACCACCAGTGGTGATGCATTAATTCCAATGAGTACTGATATTGATACTTGTGCATTAATTGCTGCAGGAATTGAAAGCATTGACAAAGTTGGACCATTTGATTGTAAATTCAAGTTAGAAGCAATTGATGATGTACGAGCTGCAAAGAAAGATGATATTGTAAGACGTGCAAAAGAAATTAAACAAAAATGGGCAACTAAAACAGTAAGTGAAGGTGAAAGCATGCTAAATGATGTTCACCAAGGTGACACTGGAAAACTCTCAACATACGGACCATCAAAACTAACATGTAGTTCAGGCGTCTTTGATTCTACTTGGGTAATCCTTGTTGAAGGAAGAGCTGATGTTATCAATCTTTTAAGAGCTGGATATGATAATGTACTTGCAATTGAAGGAGCAAAAATAGATGAATCAATTAAAGAATTATGTAACTCAAAAGACACTGTAGTAGCTTTCCTTGATGGAGACAGAGCAGGCGGATTTATTCTCAAAGAACTCAAATCTGTTGTTACACTTGATTATGAAATTCAAGCAGACACTGGTGTTGAAGTAGAAGAATTAACTCCTCAAAGAATTGATGAGATTCTAAGACCTATTGCTGATGAGATTAAAGATGGAAAACCTGCACCTGAATTAAAAAGTGAAGATGATAAACCCGTTGCAGAAATGGCAGCTAAAGTATTCCCAAACCTCAATGAAACTCTTGAAGCAGTTGCATTAGACGCAGATCAAAATGAAGTTTTCAAAGTTCCAATCAGTGAAGTTGTCAGTAAGTTATCCTCACAATCTGGAATCAAGTATTTACTTCTAGATGGTATCATCACTCAGAGACTTTTAGAAGGTGCCAAAAACGCTGGTGTTGAATGTGTCATAGGACATAGAGTTGCTAAATTATCAAACTCTGATGGAATGACCCTCAAAACATTCGGTGACTTAGGCGTATCTTAGAATAGATGACTGATCTAAAAATTCAGCATCTCCTTACACTTTCTTATCTGCTTTCAAAAGGAGCTAAATACAACTATGTTTCAATAACTACTTCATCCCTTGGAAAAAGTATCAAAAAATCTCAGCAAGCTGCATCTAAACATCTTTTAGAATTAGAACAAAACCAATTCATTGAGAGAATAATTAGTGGGAGAAATATATCCGTAAAAATTACTTCTAAAGGATTTTCAGAAATGGTAAAACTTTCATCTGTTTTACAAAAAAGTCTTGATTCTTCACCGTCTCATGTTGAACTCAAAGGTACATTGGTTTCCGGAATGGGTGAGGGTGCCTACTATATGGGATTAAAAGGATACACTAAACAATTCAAATCAAAAATTGGATATGTTCCTTATCCTGGAACGCTTAATGTTAGATTGGATCAAAAAATTCATCAAGAAGCAATTAAACAATTTGAAACTTTGAATGGCATCAAAATAAAGAGTTTCTCAGATGGGAAGAGAACTTATGGTTGGGTAAAATGCTTTACTGCAAAATTGAATAACTCTACAAATTGTGAATTAATTATTTTAGAACGTACTCATCACGATGATTCTATCATCGAATTAATCTCGAAATCTTGTTTGAGAAAAGTTGCAAAATTAAAAGATGGTTCAAAAGTTTCTATTAAAATTCCAATAATTTCCTAAATTCCATGAATAGATTCACCGTACTCTTTTTCAATTTTTGAGCTAGAGCTTTCAGGTATTGGTGACTGTAGTCTTGCAACTTTTGCGTCAAGCTCTATTTTCTTACAACCTTCTGTGATGAATTTTTCTTGGTGAACTTGATCATAACCTAATGCAATTATCTGTGGTTTTACATGATTTACCGTTTTGAAAATATCATCCTCTTGTCCAATTAAACAAAGATCTACCATTGATAGTGAATTGACTAATTCTTGTCTCTGTTCTTGTGAATGAAGTGGTTGTCTCTTTTTCATTTTTACTGCTGTATTGTCAGTTGCTACCACTACCACTAAAACATCTCCTAATTCTTTTGCAGCGTTTAATGTATGAATATGTCCTGGATGAATAATGTCAAAAACTCCTCCTGCCAATACTACACATAATGAACTCCTACCAATTTCAGAAAGAGTCGTTCTATCTTTATTGACTAATTGATTTTTTACCAATTCATCAATTTTTGAATTTATTATCTCATCAGATAACATGATTTTTTTCTTTATTGCATCAAGAACTGGTTTTTCTTTAATTTGGCAAACATACATGATAGATAGTATGGTTTTCTCACTTTGATCCAATGTTTTTTCTATTTTTGACCCTCTCTTTAATTCATCGCTACAAATTACATCTTGGGATCAAGGCCTTTTGCTAATCTTAATGCATCAACAAGACCATCTGCATATCCAATACTCAAAATTGCAACTTCATCTTGACCATCTTCGAGAAATTTTTCAGCATCTTTAACATACAACTCCGCATTTTCTAAAATTCCTTGGAATTCTTTTTGCCCTTTGTATAGTGGAATTACCTCCTCAAGTGCCTCTCTGACCATGGGGACATATTTTTTCATCATTTGGATGGAAATTTTTTTTGTTTTTTCAGTATTATCATACGGTTCATCAATACACTGACCGAATATTTTCAAAGCATCTGTCTCTGTAAAATGTAATCTACCTGGAATGATGACTGTATGTGGAGGCTTGCCAAAATCTATTTTCTTTAAACTCGATATTTTACCTGAAATAATGCTTTGATCTTTGAATCCTATTCTAGAAGCTACAATTACATATGTTGCTGAACTTATTACATTTCTAATTTGGCCTTTTTCAGTTTCTAATAATCCATTTAACGCATCCTTAGGATCTAAGAAAAAATCTTTGTCTTGATTATATTCTAAAAGAAGTACTGTGTGATTACCTTCGATGATATTTTTATAAATTACATAATATGGTGTTGTTAATGATTTCATTTCACTCATTATAGTTGCAATTCTTCCAACTTTGTAAAAATGTAAACCACATTCTCCAATCATTGAAGTCAGTGATGATGAAGCATGAATAGAATGTGTTTTGATATTTTCTTCAATTGCTCTTGTTCTTAATTCAATGTGAGTTGTTGCAATGTAAGGATCCCCATATGCTAGTAATACCACTTTCTTTTTCTTTGCATTTTTTAATATCTCACTACCATCTTCAACCAACCATCTTTTTGCAAGTTTAAATTCTCCTTTCGTGGCTTTTTTGATTTTTGTCAAATCTGATTTTCCAATAGGACTTGTAAATTGTTCTAAATACACAATATCTGCTTTTGATAAAATCTCTAGTGCTTCATTTGGAATCGACTTGAATCCAGAAATTCCTAAACCTATGAACCAGAGCATTATTGCATCTTTTTATCGTGAAGTCTTTTTAAATGCTGTAGAGATTTCTTGATGATTTCTATCCCTCTAAGATATTCATCTACAGAAACTTTCTCATCAATTGTATGAGCTTCATGAGGATCCCCTGGCCCATATGTAATAACTGGTATTCCCCACTGATTTCCAAGAACATTCATGTCTCCTGTGCCTGTTTTTCTGATCAAAGTTGGCCTTGAATGCTCAGTTTCCATAATTCCAAGTGTAAATGCTCTAACTAAAGGAGAATTGTGAGGGGCTTCAAAAGGCTCTGTTTCATCTAAAATTGAATAAAATGCTTCCACTCCTCTTTCTTGTGCAATCTCTTTTACTAGATTTGCAATTTTTTGCTCAATAGTTTTACAATCCATGTCAACAGGAATTCTAATATCAAATGTTGTCTCACAATCCTTTGGAGTTACATTATGACTTGTTCCCCCTTTAACTTCTGTCATAGTTGCAGTCAATAGCATTCCTTTAGATCTGTCCTCTTGATTTGCTTCTAGTTTCTCTTTTAGTTCTCTTGCAAAGATCATTGATTCTAGAATTGCATTTTTTGACAACCATGGAGCACTAGCATGTGAGCTATCTTCAACACTAATTTTTAGATTTATTGCTAGTCTTCCTTTGTATGCAATTGTAACCTGTTTAATTCCACTTGGTTCTCCAAATACAGCATAATCTATTCCCATTTTTTTCTTAACAAGATTTTTAATTCCAGTTGCGTTTCCTTCTTCGTCGACTGCTCCTACAAAAATTACTGTTCCGTTATTATTTTGAATTGATGCTGCTGCAAATAACATTGCCATTAATGGTGCTTTAGCATCTGATGCACCTCTACCATACAATGAATCTCCTTCTTTTCTAACTTTTACTTTACCTGGAACTACATCCATATGCCCACACAACATTATTTTTGGAGAACCAGATCCTTTTTTTGCAAT
The DNA here is from genome assembly GCA_024644105.1 of Candidatus Nitrosopumilus sp. Lineage (GTDB taxonomy): Archaea > Thermoproteota > Nitrososphaeria > Nitrososphaerales > Nitrosopumilaceae > Nitrosopumilus. Next base: position 22,041 of record JAHELP010000008.1, read on the forward strand.
TACATTTCCCACTTCATCAATTTGAATATCTTCAAATCCTAAATCGTCGCATTTATCTGCCAAAAATTCTGCCATTGGTTTTTCACTGAGTGATGGAGTGTATAGTCGAAGAGCTTTCTCTAGCATCTTTACTGCAAATCTTGGTGTTACTGTAAAATGAGTGTCCAATTCTTACTTTTCTATCTTCAGTGCATAGTCTAGCATTAAGGAAGGAATATCTACATCGCACACTCTAACAGTATTTTTGTATTCTGTAGTATTGTTCACTTCATGTACAACTAGTCCTTTCTCATCACTTTCCATCAAATCTACACCTACGATATCTCCTTCAATTGCATGTTTTGCCTTAATACACATTTCTTCCATTTCTTGCGTAACTGGACATGGTTCGGCTGTTCCTCCAAGTGCCATGTTAGTCTTCCAATGTTTGGATGATCTGTAAATAGCCGCAACTATTTTGTCTCCAACCATAATTGCTCTAATGTCCCTTGGTGGTCTTTTCACAAATTCTTCTAAATAATGAACTTGATAAATTGGATACATGTTTTCTCTACTTTCAATAATTCCTTCAGCTGCATCTCTATCATTTAATTTTGAAATTAATCTTCCCCAACTACCGACTGTTGGTTTGATAACTTTTGGATATCCTTGATTATCTAATGCTTCCAAAGCTGCTTCTTTAGAAAAAGCTACTGTTGCATCTGGTGTAGGAACTCCAAATTTTTTCAATAACATATGTGTGAATAATTTATTTCCTGCAAAGACACCTGTATTGAGACAATTAATCACTTTGACTCCAATCCCTTCAAGTGCTGCAGTAGAATGTAGATTTCTGTAGTAACTAACACATCTTTGAATAACTACTCCATAATCTTCTGGTTTCTTTTCTAAATTAATTGCTAATTTCTTACAATCAACCATCTGAATGTTTATGTTCTTTTTTTTACCTGCTTCTAACAGAGCTTTTTCTTCCCAACGGATGGTATCGTAAAGAATGGTAACGTCAGGATTCACTGTCCCCAATCCTCGCCAACCGTTTGGGCAGGCTTTAGATCGAAACCGTTTGAACCTTTTGCTAATTCAAAACTTGCGCCACATTCCGGACATGTTACGATTTCTCCCTCAAGTGCATCACTTGGTATGGAAATATCTGCATCACATTCTTCACATTTTGACATATTTTCTCTTCATTACTCCTCTTTATTTATCATTAATTATCTTTTTTTCAAGTCTGTCTTCTAGAGGGATCTCAATTAGATCACCCATTCTAAGACCCTTTAATCCTGCAGCAACAGCTTTTGCTCCTTCATCATCTTTTTCCAAACCTAACAATGACATCAAATATGCTGCCCCTGTTTTTCCTGCTAGTTCGCCAAATACTATCCTTCTTCTATTTCCAACTGCTCTGGGAGGAATTGGTTCATAGGCTGCAGGATTTTTGAGAATTGCTGCAAGGTGTGTTCCTGCTTTGTGTTTGTATGCTGATGATCCTACAATTGGCTTTGAATCATATGGTTTGATTGATGTGTATTCTTCAATTAATCTGGACAAATCAAGTAACATATCTAATCTGAAATCATTTGGTGATTTGTAAAGATAAGTCAATGCTACTGCAACCTCTGCTAGTGGTGGAATTCCTGTTCTTTCTCCAATACCGTCAATTGTAGTGTGAATTTGATCTACTCCTGCATCACATGCGGAAAAGGCATTTGCTACTGCAAAACCAATATCATTATGTACATGAGCATCAAGTGGAACATCTACAACCTCTCTGACTTTTTTCACAAAATTATGCATTCCGATTGGACGTAAAATTCCAACTGTATCTGGAAGACTAATTCTATCTACCCCTGCTTCTTCAATAGCCTTACAAACTTTTAGTAAAAATTCTGGTTCTGCTCTACTTCCATCCTCAACTGTGAATCTAATTTTTAGTCCATGAGATTTTGCATATTCTACTGTTTCTACTGCTCTTTCAAGAGCCTCTTCTCTTGTAATTCGTAATTTATCTTTTAGATGAATATCTGAAATTCCTAAATAAGCTGCACACCATTTTGCATCACAATCTAATGAAATATCTATGTCTCCCTTGAGTGCACGTCCATGAGAAACAATATCTGCCTTTAGTCCTTGTTTAATTATTGTTTTAGTTGCTTCTTTATGATCATTTGAAACAACAGGTGAAATTTCAATTTGATCAACTCCAAAATAATCTAGCATCCATGCAATCTGGATTCTTTGTTTGTTGGTAAACGAAACACCTGGATGTTGTTCACCCTCTCTTAGAGTACTATCTAGTATTCTAATTTTCTTTGGGTTTTTGTCATATGCGTTGTATAGGTTTGCATAGTGATTCGGATCTTTCATTACTGAAATCGTTACCATATATTGATGATATAAACATATTCGTACTAGGATCGTAGGAATAATCTAAAATTGATCCTAAATTAGTTTGAAAATTAAATTATGAAACGAAAGTCGCATTTAGATTATTTTTCTCAAAATAATTACAGTATTCGTATCTATGACACCTGGAATTTTTCTTAATGCATCAATACTATTGTTAATCTCTGCAATACTTGTTGCACTCATAATTGTTGTAATGTCATATTGACCTGTAATTTCATAAACTGTTTTTACTCCTTCAAGTTTTGCAAGTTTTAGAGATACTTTGGATGTGTCAGTTGCAGAATCTACTGAAACTAAAACAATTGCACTGGTAGTATTTTCTTCGCCTAACTCCAATGTGAATTTTTTAATAGTACCACTATCTACTAGGTTTTTTACCCGTCTTCTAACTGCAGATTCTGATAGTTTTAATTTTTTACCAATGTCTACAAAGGATTCTCTAGAATCTTCTTTTAGGTATCCTATGATTTTCTCGTCTACTTTATCCTTGTACATTTCTTTTTTCTTCCTCTTCAGTTAGTACAGAATCAAGAGCATGTAAAACTTTTGTTACATCATCTTCAGATATTACTAGTGGAGGAAGAATTCTTAGAATATTTCTTCCCGAATACAGCATTAGTACTCCTTTTTTTATTAATCCCATTAAGATATCTCTGACTTCAAATTTCATCTCAATACCTATCATGAGACCTTTTCCTCGTACCTCTCTAATCATAGAATGATTTTCTTTTAGTTTTTCTAATCCCTCTCTGAATAACTTTCCCATCTTTTCTGAATTTTCAATTAATCCATCTTCTGTTATTGCTTTAAGAGCTGCAGTACCTGCTGCACATGATATTGGATTTCCTCCAAATGTTGATGAATGTTCTCCTTTATTGATTGATGCTAGGATATCTGGTCTAACAAGAGTTGCCCCCATTGGTACTCCTCCTGCTATTCCTTTTGCAAGACATAAGATGTCTGGTGAAGTATTCCAATGATCACAAGCCCATAATCGTCCAGTTCTACCTAAACCAGCTTGTATTTCGTCAAAAATTAACACAATTCCTTTTTCGTCACATAGTTTTCTAACTTCTTGTAAAAATCCTTCAGGAGCAACAATAATTCCACTTTCACCTTGAATAGGTTCTAAAATTACAAAGGCAGTATCATCATCAATCACTGAACGTAATGATTCTATATCTCCATAAGATGCAAAAGAAACTTTCTCTACTAGTGGTGCAAATGCTTTTCTATATTTTGGATTAAATGTTAATGATAAAGCACCAAATGATTTTCCATGATAAGATCCTTTCATTGCAACCATTCCTTTTTTACCTGTAAATTTTCTTGCAAACTTCATGGCAGCTTCAATGGCTTCAGCACCACTATTGTTAAGATGAACTTGTGTTAGGCCTTTAGGAGCTAACCCAATCAATGTTGTCAAAAATTCTTCTCTTGTTTTATTGTAAAGAGAACTATGAACTGTAATGATCTTATCGATTTGTTCTCTTATTGCATCATTGACTCTTTGATTTTTATGACCTACTAGTGCTACACCGTATCCTCCCATACAATCAATGTATTCTTTACCTTCGATATCCCATACATGGGATCCTACGCCCTTTTCAATTGTAACTGGAAATCTTTGATACAGATTTCCCATAAATTGGTCTTCACTCATGTTCAATCACCGTACAATTATCATGAGCAATAGCTGCTGAAATTGGATTTTCTCTTTGTCCATTACCAATTAGTGCTTCTTTAACACCCATATCTAATGCTTCAGTTGATGCCAAAATTTTTTTCTCCATACCTGGTCCAATTTTTGGTCTTATCTCTTTAGCTTCTGCTAATGTAAGTTTTGGAACTAGTTTGTCATCCATTAACAATCCATCAACATTTGTGATGAATAATACTTTATCACATCCAACTTTACCTGCTACATATGCAGCAGCCCTGTCTCCATCTATGTTGAGAAATTCTGATTCTTCACTAATCGCAATTGGTGAAATTACAGGCGTAAGGCCTTGCTCTAAAAGTGATTTGATGAATTTTGAATTTACTTCTTTAATTTTTCCAGTATATCCACCATCAATTGCTTGTTTTCTACCTTTTTCATTGACTATGAGTAATTTCTTTTTCCTGTCTGCTTCTATGACTTTTGCATCAACTCCTGAGAGACCAATTGCATTAATTCCATTTTTTTGAAGCATTTGTACGATTGTTTTGTTAATTCTACCAGACATTACCATGGTAAAAATCTCTGCAGTTTCTTTATCTGTATATCTGCTTTTGATTCCACTTGGTGAAGTTACAAATTTTGGTTCTTTTCCAAGTTGTTCACACACTTTGGTAACTTCTTTTCCACCTCCATGAACAATTATGATCCCTTCAGTTTCTGCTACTTTTTTAATATCTAAAATTGTAGATGGATGTAAATCATCAACTACACTTCCACCAATTTTGATTGTAATCATTTCTAAACAGGTGTTAAAGGAGTATATCTTAGTCCATCCATTTCATCAAAACCAGACATGACATTCATGTTTTGAATGGCAGAACCTGCTGCACCTTTCATCAAATTATCTGATGCAGACAATGCAATCAATCTGTTGTTATCTTCATCTAAATCAAATCCAATATCACAAAAGTTTGAACCAACTAAGAATTTTGGATCTGGGAATTTATACAATCCCTTTTTATCTCTGATTAATCTTACAAATCTTTCTTCGCCATAAGCTTGACGATATAATTTCCATAATTCTTTTTCCTCAATATCCTTTTTCAAGAATGTATGGTTTGTACATAGGATTCCACGAACTACATCTACTGCATGTGGACTCATTGAAACACGAATTTTATGTCCTGCAATTTCACTTAACTCTTGTTCAATTTCACCAGTGTGTCTATGCTTTGCTGGTTTGTATGGTCTAATTACACCTGCTCTCATTGCATGTGCAGTTCCAGAACCAGAACCTGCACCTGAAGAACCAATTTTAGAATCAACTACAATATGTTCTGTATCAATAATGTCATTTCTAATTAATGGCGCAAGAGCTAGCATTGATGTTACTGCCATACATCCTGGGCAAGAAACTAGTTGTGCATTTTTAATTTTATCCCTATGTAATTCTGGTACTCCGAAAACTGATTTTTCTAAATAATCTGGATGTGGATGTTCCCAACCATACCATTTGTCATATGCATCTTGATTGTGTAATCTATAATCTGCACTCAAATCAATTACTTTGACTCCTCTATCATAGAGTGCTTTTACAATTTCAGTAGCTGTACCATGTGGAACAGCAGTGAAAACTAAATCACACTTGTCAGTTAATTTATCATAGTCTAATTCTGAAAAAGTAAGATCGGTAAATCCCTTCAAACTAGGTTGAACCCTGTGAAGATATTCTCCTACGTGTTGTCTTGATGTGACCATTGCGATCTCTACTTTTGGATGGTTTACTAGAAGACGAAGAGTTTCTCCACCTACATATCCTGATGCTCCAACAACTCCTACTTTCATGATAAGACACCTCCTAAAGGAGTATAATTTATTTTCTTACGTAGTTTAGAGCATATTCTACCATTTCTTTTGGTATATTTCGTTGTGCAACTCTTGCTAGACCTTTGAATTCTACAGTATTATTGACTTCGTGTACTACTAATCCTCGCTCATCATCTTCCATCATATCAATTCCTAAAATTCCGCCCCCCATGGCTTTTGATGCTTTTACAGCCATATCTTCCATCTCTTTTGTGATCTCACAAAGTTCAGGATCTGCACCTAATGCGATATTTGTTTTAAAACCTCCTGAGGATTTTCTATACATTGCAGCAATTGGCTCATCACCTACTGTGATTACTCTAATGTCTCTTGGTGGTCTTTTGATTAATTCTTGTAAATAGTATATTCTGTCATGTGGACTATCTGTAATTTCTCTAATTTCAAAAACTGCTTCCATGGTATCTTTATCTTTGAGTGGCATTACTCCTCTTCCCCAACTTCCTATTACTGGTTTTATTACCAAGGGAAACCCAACTTTTTCTAAATTCTCTGCTGCACTTTGACTTGAAAATGAAAAATATGTTTTAGGTGTTGGGATATTATTTTTTTTCAAAAGTAATGTCATGAACATTTTATTTCCACAAATATTTGCAACCTCAAATTTGTTTAATACCGGAATATCTAAAAATTCCAAACTAGCTGTAAAATGCAGTCCTCTAAAATAACTAACACATCTTTCTAAAACAACATCTCCTAAATCAAAATCCTCTTTTTTGCTGTCTGTGTTGATTTGAGTGATTTTGGCATCTAACATCAATGCATCGTGTCCTAATTCAGATGCTTCTTTTTGAAGCATCTTTTCTTCCGCTCTTAGGCGGTCAAAAACGATACAAACTTTTGACATTACTCTCCCCAGTCTTCGCCTACGGTTTCTGCTTGTTTAAGCTCAACATTTGATCCGTCTTTTTTTGCGATTTCAAAGTCAGCGCCACAATCAGGACAGGAGACAATTTCTCCTACTGAGGCATCGTCTGGGATGTTTAGTGTTGCATCACATTCTGGGCAGTTCATGTTTTTGTTGACCTTTTCTTTTGTAATTTATTAGCTTCTGTTGACTGCATTCCCCATAATTCTACAAATCCTTTGGCCATTCTTTGATCAAATGTTGATTCTACACCATATGTTGCAATATCATGACTGTACAATGAATTACTAGACTTTCTTCCAACAACTCTGAGACTACCTTTGTACAGTTTTAGTTTCACTGTACCTGAGACTGGTTTTTGTGATGCTTCAATAAATCCATCTAGGTCTGTTTTTAATGGATCTTGCCAAAGTCCTGAATATACCAAATATGACCATTCATCATCAATTATTGATTTGAATTTATTTTCATGTTTAGTGTGCACCATTTTTTCTAAATCTGTATGAGCTTCAATTAAGCAAGTTGCTGCTGGGGTTTCATACACTTCACGAGATTTTATTCCGACAACCCTATCTTCAATATGATCCACTATTCCTACTCCGGCATTGCCAGCTTTCTTGTTGATATATTCAACTAATTTTACAGGTTCCATTGTTTTACCATCTACTCCAACTGGAATTCCTTTATTGAATTTGATTTCCAAGTATGTTGGTTTATCTGGCAAATTTTTTGTTTTAACCCAAATGAATGCATCATCTGGTGGTTCATTATATGGATCTTCTAACACACCGCCTTCAATTGCACGTCCCCAAAGATTTTGATCAATACTAAATTTTTTTGCAACAGTATCAATTTCAATTCCATGTTTTTTTGCAAATTTTAATTCTGTATCTCTATCCAAATTTTTATCTCGTATAGGAGCTATAATTGGAAGATCTGAACCAGAACGTAATGTAATATCGAATCTTACTTGATCATTTCCTTTCCCAGAACAACCATGTGCCAGTGATGTTACTTTTTCTTTTTTTGCTATTTCTAAAACTTTTTCTGCAATTAATGGTCTAGCAAGTGCTGTAGCAAGACAATATTTTTTTTGATAAAGTGCATTTGCTTTTATTGAAGGAAAAATGTAATCTTTGACAAATTCTTTTCTAGCATCAATATTGTAATGTTTTTTTACACCAAGTTTTTTTGCTTTTGCAGCAATTTTTTTCCAATCATCTCCTTGGCCTACATCTACAGTTACTGTGATGACATCCATATCGTGTTCGTCTTGTAGATATTTTACAACAACAGATGTGTCGAGTCCACCTGAAAATGCAAGAATTCCTTTTTGAGTCATAAAACATCTTTTCCGTCGTATTTTCGAATTTATCTTTTGTGATAGGCTCAAATTAAATTATTTTTAAAAAATTTCTGACTAGCTTGAGCTAAAATTCGATGATTATTTAACCGCCAAATATAACGCTGTTTTATGAAAACTCGAGCTATAATTGCTACTAGTATTGTGGGTATTATCGTATTATCTGTGATAGGAATATCTCTTAATTCTAACGCAGAATCAAATGAAAATAAGATTAGAATTGCATATTTTCCAAACATAGGACACGCCATTCCTATTGTAGGGATGGAAAAAGGATTTTTTGAAACAAATCTAGGTGAGCAAGTTACAATAGAAACCCGTGTTTTTGATAGTGGTCCTCAAGCTATAGAATCTCTATTTGCCAATTCAATTGACTTGGCATATGTTGGACCTGGTCCTGCAATTAATGGATTTTTAAATTCTGAAAACCACAGCATAAAGATTCTTGCCGGGGCTGCAAGTGGTGGAGCAAGTTTCATTGTTCATCCCCAATCTAAAATAAATATGGCATCGGATTTTTCTGGTAAAAAAATTGCTGCCCCTCAAATTGGAAATACTCAAGATGTATCATTAAGATACTACCTGTCTGAAAATGGATTAAAAACAGCTGACAAAGGTGGCTCTGTAATAGTCTACAATATTCCAAATCCTGATATTTACACATTATTTGTTAAAGGTGAAATTGATGGCGCATGGGTTGCAGAACCTTGGGCTACAATTTTAGAAACTGAACTAAATGGAAAACGATTGTTCTTTGAGGAAGATCTTTGGCCTAATCAAGAATTTGCATCCGTTCTTTTAATAGGAAATGTAAATTTTATTGAAAAAAATCCTGTTTTGTTTACAAATTTTTTGGATTCACATCATAAAACCGCAGATTGGATTTATCAAAATCCTGTTGAAACTAGAAATGTGTTTAACACTTTTTTAAAATCCCATTTGGGACAATCTTTATCTGATGAAGTTGTGGATATTGCATTATCTAATCTTGTAATTACTGCAAATCCAATCCCTGATTCTGTTTATTCATTTGCAGAAAAAGCAGATTCTTTAGGTTATCTTGGAAGAAATGGATATGATTTGTCTGGAATTTTTTACCTCTTTGATACAAATTCCATTGAAGGGGATAATACCACATGACTAAACTCGAGGCAAAAAATATTGTAAAATATTTTAGTCATGATTCTCACAAACTCAAAGCTCTTGGAGGCATTAATCTCAAAGTCGAAGCCGGAGACTTTGTATGCTTGGTTGGTCCTTCAGGATGTGGTAAATCTACATTTTTGCGCATTGTTGCAGGCTTGGAAAAACCTGATGAAGGACAAATTCTCTTTGATGGTAGAAATGTTACTGAAACTGGACCTGAAAGAATCATGGTGTTTCAGGAGGGGGCATTGTTTCCATGGCTCAAAGTTCAGGATAATGTAGAATTTGGATTAAAAATGGCTGGTATTCCAAAAGAAGAACGGAGCAAAATATCTCATAGATATTTGGATATGATGCAATTAACTAAATTTGCAGATTCTTATGTTTATCAACTATCTACTGGAATGAAACAGCGTGTAGCTATTGCAAGAGCCCTTGTAATGGATCCTGATGTATTGCTAATGGATGAGCCATTTGCTGCACTTGATGCACAGACTCGTGATTTACTATTAGTTGAAATGCAATTGATTTGGGAGAAAACAAAAAAGACAATTTTGTTTGTAACTCATAGTGTTTCTGAAGCTGCAGTACTTGGAACCAAAGTTGCAATTTTTAGTAATCGTCCATCTGTAATTAAAAAAGAAGTTGACAATAATTTCCCAAGACCTAGAGTAACTGAGGATGAATCCTTACTTAAATTCCAACAAGATATCTTGACAGAGCTTAGACCTGAGGTAAAGAAAAGACAAGAGTGATAATTTTGGCAAAGAACTTTACACCTCATAGAATTGCATTTTATATTGGAATAGTTGTAGTATGGCAAATTGTTGCTATGACTGGAGTATGGCCTGATAACATATTTCCATCTCCATATGAAGTTGCTGAAGATTTAGCTTATGGCGCAGCTGATGGTGGTTTGCTATATGGAATTGCAACTAGTATGTGGAGACTTGGTATTGGATTGGCAATTGCAATTGGTGGTGGAATAATACTTGGAATATTTATGGCAAGAGTTGAAGTAATCAATCAAACTGTAGGTTCCTTAGTATTGGGATTACAATCAATTCCATCAATTGCTTGGGTACCATTGGCAATACTTTGGTTTGGATTAACAGATGGTGGAATAATTTTTGTTACTGCAATTGGAGCAATTTTTGCAGTTACAATTAACACCTATACTGGAGTGAAAAATATCAATCCACATTTTATTGAGGCTGCAAGAAATATGGGTGCAAAGGGAAGTCAGTTGATTACTGCGGTGTTAATTCCTGCAGCATTCCCATACATGATTTCTGGCTTTAAACAAGGCTGGGCCTTTGCCTGGAGAGGAGTTATTGGTGCAGAAATCTTGTTCTCCTTCCTAGGATTGGGATTCCTACTCAATGCTGGCCGTTCTCTAAACGATGTGTCTCAAGTAATTGGAATTATGATTGTAATAATGGCAATTGGTTTGGTAGTTGATGGTGTAATTTTCAAGAGACTTGAAAACAAAGTAATGTCTCGTTGGGGATTAAGATAGAAAATCTATTTTTTAATTTTCAATGATACTATAAATGCGCAAATAATTATTACAATTGCAAAATACATTACGGCAACATAATCAAATGCAAATGCAATAGCACCTGCAACTACTGGACCAATCACTGTTGCAATAGATAAAGTTGAACTAAATATTCCCGTTGATGTTGAACGAGGGTTGTTCTCCATCAAGTGAAAGTTTCCACCAATGAACAAAAATGCCCACGTTGCTCCAACTAGAGCCATAAACGGCATTGCCATCCACCATTCTGTAACTAGAGATAAACCTACAAAAACAAATGTTGTACATCCAATTCCAATTTTAAATTTTGTTACATTGGAAAGATGAATTTTACTTGCCATTACATTCATCAAAATAAATGCTGTCAGTGTATTTGCTACATACACTATTGAAATATGATATAATTCTCCACCTAATTTTTCTACAATCATTATTGGAAGAATAACCCATACTGCTGCTGCACCAATATGTCTTAGTAATAATGATAAAAATAGAAATTTATTTTTTGAAATTACTTTTTTCGTAGTACCTGGAGTTATCTCTTTTACTTGTTCAGGATTTGGAAGTTTAATTGTAAATAATAAACCAATCAAAAACGAGGCTGCACTTAATATGAAAATTAACTTTAGATCATTTGCAATTCCTGCTGCTGCAATTCCTGCAAGCCATCCTAAGGCATGAAATGAGATTACTGTTGCGGCTCTCTTTTTGTCAATATTTGCCTCATAGGTATATGCAATCATTGCAGGAATCATGATTCCACTTGCAACACCAGCTGCTATTCTTACCAAGAAAAACATACCAAGATCATCTGCAAAATAATGTAATCCAAATGCTATGGCGCATCCAATGAAACCTATTCTGATGAATTTGAGCCTGGTTCCTTTCTTATCTGAGTGTCTTCCGAAATAGATTTCAGATATAATCTGAGCAAAACTAAATGATGCCACTAGTAGTCCAATTTCAAAGATAGATTCTGTGACTCCCTTTGCAATAATAGGCATGAAAACAAAGATTATCGAAATTCCAGCATGTTGAAAGAATGTAGCACTACGAACTAGATTGTTAACCTGAGACTTTTGCATAAATATACATAAAATTAACTTGCACCTAATTTCAACATACGTATCACCTCTACAATTCTTTGTGGATTTTTCTGAAAAGAGTTAAACTGTGTTGGAATATTTTGAAATTAGTATGACAGAGAAAGAACCATTTCTTGATGCAATGAAAAATCGTATCTTATTGTTTGATGGTGCTATGGGAACTGAAATCCAGAGACATGACCCAAAACCTGAAGACTTTCCTAATAATCAAGATGGTTTTAATGATGGCTTAGTAATTACACACCCTGAATGGATTAAACAAATTCACAGAAATTATTTAGATGCTGGTGCTGATTGCATTGAAACAAATTCTTTTGGTTCAAATAAAATTAAACTTGATGAATATGGTTTTGGAGATCAAACCATTGAATTTAATAAAAAAATTGCAACACTTGCATCCGAAGTTTGTGCAGAATATTCTGATAAACCAAGATATGTGATTGGTTCAATGGGTCCAACTGGATACCTTCCAAGTTCTAATGATCCAGATTTGGGTCAAAAACCTCTTGATGAAATACGTGAAGCATTTGAATTACAAGCTGAGGGATTGATTCTTGGTGGAGTTGATGCACTACTAATTGAAACAAGTCAAGACATTCTCGAAGTAAAATTAGTTATTGAGGCTTGTCATAACGCTAGAAAAAAAACAGGTAAAAAAATTCCAATTATTGCAAATACTACTTTGGATCAATATGGAAAAATGTTACTTGGAACAAATATCCAAGCTGCATACACTACTGTCTCTGATATGGGTATTGATGTATTTGGATTGAATTGTTCAACTGGTCCAATTGAGATGACTCCTAGTGTTCAATGGCTTGATGAACAAAATGAACATAATGTGCTAGTCGTTCCAAATGCTGGTATGCCTGAAAATGATGGTGGTCAAGCAGTTTACAAGATGACTCCTGAAAAAATGGGTAAGGCATTGGGAGATTTTCTTAATGATTACAAAAAAGTTCGAATCATTGGCGGTTGTTGTGGGACAAATCCTGAACACATCAAGGCTTTGAGGAAAGTAATTGACGAAAAAGCCAACTCTATCGAGGGTTAAGTATTTAGAAAAACGGATGTGATTTTACAACATTGACAGTTCCAAGAGTAAGTTCAGCATTAAAAGCAGTAGATCTTAAACAAATTCCTGCCCCTTTAATTATTGGTGAGAGAATTAATACTCAGGGTTCTCGAAAAGCCAAGAAACTAGTCCTTGAAGATGATTTTGATGGTTTAGTTGATTTGGGTAGAATTCAAGTTGAGGATGGAGCTCATTGTCTTGATGTTTGTGTTGCAACCACTGAACGAGCAGATGAAAAAGAGTTTATGCTAAATTTAGTTAAAAGATTAAGTTTAGAGATAGATGCACCACTTGTAATTGATTCAACTGATCCTGAAGTCATAGAAGCTTCAGTAACTCAAATTCCTGGAAGACCAATAATCAATTCAATAAATCTTGAAGGTGATGGTAGTCGCTTTGAAAAATTAGCTCCTATAATGGCAAAGTATGGCTTACCTGCAATTGCATTGTGTATTGGACCTGAAGGAATGGCAAAAACACCTCAACAAAAAGTTAGCACTGCTGAATTACTTTTTGAAACAGGAAAAAAATATGGATTAAAAATTGAGCAATTTATCTTTGATGTTCTTACATTTACTTTGGCAACTGGAGAGGATGAATTCCTTGATGCAGGCAAAAATACACTTGAAGGAATTAGATTAGTTAAAGAAAAATTTCCAAATTGTTTCACTACCTTAGGTCTAAGTAACATTAGCTTTGGTCTTTCACCCTATGCTAGAAAAATTCTAAATTCTGCATTTTTGTACCATGCAGTAAAGACTGGTCTTGACACTGCAATAGTTAATGCAAAAGAGATAATCCCATACAGTGAGATTGATGAGAAAGAGAGAAAACTTGCAGACGATCTAATCTTTAACACACATCCAAATGCCTTATCTGATTTGATTGCCCATTTTGAGAATGCAGGGCCTCAAAATACTACTGATTCAAAGAAAATTGATGTTGATCCTTCATGGCCTGCAGGCAAACGCGCAAACTTTAGAATTGTAAATAGGCTAAAAGATGGAATTCAAAATGATGTTGTCTCTGCTATTGCAGAGAAGCTTGAAAAAAGTGACATTGTCAAAGATTCTGAAGGAATTTTGTCCCTTGATTTACCAAAAGAGTCTACACATGATGGTGCAATTAAAACTCTCAATGAGGATTTACTTCCCGCTATGAAAGAGGTTGGTGACAAATTTGGTGCAGGTGAACTAATCTTACCATTTGTTCTAAAATCTGCAGAATGTATGAAAGCAGCAGTTGCAGAATTAGAAAAATATCTAGTTAAAGAAGAGGGTACAAGTAAGGGTGTACTTGTTTTAGGTACTGTTTATGGTGATGTTCATGACATTGGAAAAAATCTTGTAAAGACTATTTTTCAAAATAATGGATATACCGTTCATGATTTAGGAAAACAGGTTCCATTACAAAAATTCCTTGAAAAAA
>JAHELP010000038.1 GCA_024644105.1 Candidatus Nitrosopumilus sp.
AAGTTGTACCAGTACTTGTAGTAGATTCATTTCAATCTGGTGTTTATGATACAATGATTCCAGATCTAAGTACTTCATGGGAAGATTACACAAGATTTGATTTAAAATCTGGAGAAAAACCAAATTATGATTTCGATTTCACTGATGAAAAACCAATTGTGTTAGGAAGTGGAAATGAATTTCTAGTTTATGATTCTAACAATGACGGAAAAAATGATTATAGTGCAGGTACATTTGGTGCACAAGTTTTAGATGTTTATGGAGTAATTAAGAATAATTACACAAACATTGATGATTCATTAAAGGCAATTAATGGAACACTACTTCCAGCTTTAGATTCCGATGGTGAATTCTTTGGATTGATGACTGACTTTATGGGACATGGTACTTCTAGTGCTGCATCAATTACATCCCGTGGATTAATCCCCTATGATATTTACAATGATTCAAAAAAACATTTCATCACTGGTGTAGCTCCTGATGCAAAAATTCTTCCAGTGAAAGCATTGTGGTTTGGAGATACTGTCTATGGATGGTTATGGTCTGCAGGATTTGAAAATAAAGGCACTGAATGGAAGTTTTCAGGAAAACCTAAAGTGGATATAATCTCTAACAGTTGGGGAGTATCTAACTTTCCTACTTTCAAATCATCTCCTGGAATGGATGTATTATCATTAATTCTAAGCGTGTTAGCAACTCCAAATTCATTAGATGATGATTATCCTGGTGTGACAATTATTTCAAGTGCTGGAAATTCTGGACATGGTTATGGAACAATCGGATTACCTAATGCATCCCCATTTGGAATTTCAGTAGGTGCAACAACTAACAATGTATTTGTTGGATATGGTCCATTCAAAGATCAGCCACGATTTGGTAATACGACTACTCACTTTAATCATGTAGTTGATTTTTCCAGTAGAGTACCAAGCTCAATTGGAGATCCTAAACCTGATATCATGAGTATTGGAGCTCATGGGTTTACACCTTCAAATGTTTTAAAAACTCAAAAAGATTCCAAAGATGAATCATTTTCATTATTTGGAGGTACTAGTATGGCAGCACCACTAGTTTCGGGAAGTGCAGCTGTATTAATTGAAGAAATGAAAAAGCAATCTCAAGATTATGACTCGTTTACTATCAAAAATATTCTAATGTCTACTGCAACTGATCTATACAATGATCCATTTACTCAAGGATCTGGGTTGGCAAATATTGAATCTGCATTAGACTATGTTCATGGTAAAAACGGAGTTTTCATTGTGCATAATGATAAGTCATATAATAACATCAAAAAAATCCTTGATCCTGCAATTGAAAAAATAAACTCTACATCAATTGGGTTTAAGAGTTTTGAATTACCTAAGCGTTCTTCTCCGATGACTAGCTGGTTTGCAGGACAATTACTTCCTGGAGATAGAGTCAGTACAAGTTTTACGATTGAAAATCCAACAAATGATACCCTCACAATTAACGTTTTACCACAAACTATGTCTTTAATTTCAAAAACTCAATTTAACGGAACAACAATGGTAAGACAACAAGATTCTATTTTAAATAAAACTGATACTTTTATTCCAAACTATGTTAAATTATCAGAGTTAGGAAATGAAAATCAACTTGGCAAATTTTTCAATGAAGATAATTCAATCCTTGATAAATCATCACTAATGATATTAAATATAAATTTCTTATTTGATAATTTTATGAATAGTACTTCAGATGTTTACGCTGATGATCTCCAAATCTCTTCGTTGTATCTTTATGATTGGATTGACAATAACAACGATACAAAAATCTCCAGTGATGAATTGTCTCTAGTGAATAGGGGTGGTTCATGGGGAACTGTTCAAGAACTAAGAGTTTCAGAACCTTCTGAAAAATTTGAAGGTACTCCTTTGGTTGGTGTATATCCAGTACCAACAAAATATTCCTACTGGTTAGGTGATACAAAACAAAATTCTACCTCAATGGACTATACAATTTCTGCTAGTTATTATGAAAAAGAAAAATGGTCTTTACTTTGGTCTGAATCAGAAACAATATCTGTTCCAGCAAAAACATCATCTACGGTAGATATTACATTAGTAACTCCAAATGATTTCCAAACTGGAGTGTATCAAGGATTTTTAAGTTTTGAAAGTGATAGACATATTGTAAATGCCCCAGTATCTTTTGTAATTAAACATCCTGTTTTAGAAAATGACTCTACTATTTTGATAAAAGGAACACAAAGCAATGATGTTCTTTATGGAAATGGTTACACAAAAGGTGCATTTGATATGGTAAATCGATACATGGCTGGTGATTGGAGACAATATTATTTTGATATCCAAAATGAATCTATTAATTCTGCTGCGATTGAATTGTCTTGGACTAGTGATGATACAAATCTCTCAGTATTTGTAATGAATCCCTCAGGACAAATCATACAAACTAATGTTCCCTCTGGAGTTTTTGGTCATTTTCTTGGATGGGCTTCACTTGATTGGCTTGGTAATTCTATCTTTAGTCAAGGTGGTGGATTCTTCCCAGTCAAAAATAAAGATGATACATCAACAGTTCTCTATGTTCCAATTAATCAAACAGGAACATACACACTTTTGACACATTCAACTTTGTTTGGAGGTTCATCAACTACTGAACCTATTACACTATCTGCAAAATTCACAAATATTTCTCCTGAAATGATTCCAAAAATTATACAACCATCTATAGCTATAGAATCAATTCCAAAGACCCAAAATAATTCTGAAATAAAAAATGAAATTATTTCTCAACCAAAAGCTTCTGTAAATTCAATTACAGAACTTTCTTTCAATCTTGGAATTGGAATTGGTATAGTCATTGGAATTGCGATCGGAATTGTTTTCATTTTTATCATAAGACAAAAACCTCCTAAATGATTAAACAAGGTTTATAAGCAATTTGGCGAGTACGACAGCTGAATGTCAGAGTTGGGGACAAAAAAGTCTGGCGGATTATCCCGAAGAGACTTTCTAAAATTGATGGGTGCCGCAGGCACAGGATTAGCATTTGCCCCATTTGTCCCATTTGGTAATTTTATGCCAAATCCAAATCAGGCATCACTTGAAAGAGTTCCCGTAATTTTACCTGATGGTACTCAAGCTAATATCAATACTTATCCTATTAATCATGCTGAAGTTATTACATATCCTGCAACTGGAGATGCTGCACTTGATGCAGAAGCTTTCCGTAAATGGCAATTCATTAGACTTCCAAAAGAACTTGGTGGAGGAAACAACGATGCTTCATCTTTACGAGCATACAGTATGATTTGTTTACATCTTTGGTGTTTATGGAAATATTGGCCAGATGATGGAAGAAAAAGAGGTGAATGTCCATGTCATGGAAGTATGTACGACCCAATGACTGGAACAGCATTTGTTGGTCCTGCATCAGTGCAAGCTGCACCATCAAACACATTACCAAAATTAACTTTAGATATTGATCCAGATGGCCTTGTGTTTATAATGCCACCAAAGTTTAATGCAAATGATAATGGAGTAATTGGATATGGCCGTTTCGCTTGAAAGACGAACTGGGGTTGTAGCATTCCTTTATTGGCTTTGGGATGGAGTAGACAGAACTATCTTTACTGCAATTAAATTCTCATTCCCTGCAAGATTTGTTAGTCCATTTGGATTTTTGGGAATGCTTACATTCATTGTATTCATAATTCTTGGAGTTTCAGGAGCTTTACTCATGTTTTACTATCAACCAATTCTTGATAGAGCTTGGGATAGTGTTCAATTCATCAATGACGAAGTACCATTTGGTTTCCACATCAGAAACATACACTATCACGGATCAAATGCTATGGTTCTCTTAGCTGTTCTTCACATGTATTATCAATACTTTAGTGGAAGATACAAAATTAGAAATGAAGTTTTATGGATGACGGGAGTTATTCTTGGGACTGTAACAATTCTTGAAGCATTTACTGGATATGATGTTATTTTTAGTGAAAGAGCAGAACTTGCGATTAGTATTGCCGCGTCGTTAACTACCTCCATACCGATAGCAGGGCCGACAATTCGTGATGCGGCGTTAGGTAGTGGATTTTCGGACTTTGTATTAAGATTCTATGCTCAACACGTATTCTTGCTACCTGTTGTCATGCTTGGATTAATGGCAGTTCACTTCCCAAGGTTCCTTGTATTTGATGTCCCTATGGTAATGGCAATAAGTGGTGCAATCCTAATCACAGGTGGAGTTTTCCCAATTGACATGGGTTTCAAGTTTGAACCCACGGTACCGCCTGGTGTAACAGTTCCAGAATGGTATCTTACAGGAATTTATGCATTCATGAGGACACAATATGATAAGTTTGTTACAGGTTTGCTGTGGCCGTTATTATTCATTATATCATTTGTATTAATTCCATTTATCGACAGATACAAGAAATTCTCTTGGAGAGATAGACCAATAATTACTGCATTTGGTATCACCAGTCTTGCACAAATTATGGTAACAACCTATTGGGGTTTCTATATTTCACCTGATATTTCAATTCCATTGGTTGAACGTTTGGTAATTGATCCACTATTCTTCTATTCAACAATGATATTGTTGGTTCCATTAGGATTTGGATTTACATACATGATGATTAAACTAGCAAATGAGGCAGAAAGAAAATCAAAACTTGCAAAAAGCAGCGGTCCTCAAAAAGTAGCTACAATCAATCTATCTGAAAAATGGATTAATTGGTTATTGGTTGCACTTTTGGCTTTCCAAGTATTCTTAAACATTGCAGCATACAATGCCGCCTTAACAGGAATGAAGAATATATCATTATTCTTTATTGGAATAATCTTGTTGGTGTTTGCTGCATTCTTCCATGTGTACAGATATGCAATGAGTCAACAAAAGAATGCACCACCTCCAGCTCCGGTACCTGTAGTGGAAGAGAGACCAAAATTAGCAGAGCCTGAAGTTCCTGAACAACAAAACAAACTTCCAGAAGGTGAAACAGCATCTGATGCAAAACCTAAACCAAAAGAATTAGCACCTGAAGTCCCTGCACCAAAAACCCAAGCAGATATGGGAGTTGGTGCAAATAATAATTCAAATGTTGGTTCTAACGATATTGATGGAGTGAAAAAATTATGAGTACACCAACATCAAGTCATGCTTATGGAATTGGAATGATTGCTCTAATTATAGGCATGTCTGCTACTGTAGTATTTTACACTTCATTTTATCTTCCTGAATCTTTGGCAAAACCATCTGTTGATGATCACATTTTACATCCTGCAGAAGAATTTTTTATCATTGAAATTGTTCCCGGTGCAGTAATTGAGGGTAATGAGAATTATGTTCCAAATGATCCAACAGTTCTGTTGACATTTACAAATAATGTAAGATGGATCAATAACGATGATACTGCTCACACCGTTTCTCCTGATCATCGTCATGCAGATGGGTATAGTGGAGACTTTGGTTCAACTGGAGTTCTAAAACCTGGAGATACGTATGACTTTTTGTTTACTGAACCTCAAGAAGTCCACTATCATTGCCAGCCTCATCCCTGGATGACTGGTTCTATTGTAGTAGAAAAAAGTAGATTCTAGACTAAATATTTTGCAAAAATTATTTGGCTTTCAATTTCTTTATGTTGCTCTATTATTGAAACCCTGAATTTTACTTCATGCTCTTGTTTTGTTTCAAAATTTATTACTGCTGAAAATTCTGCCTTGTGTTCAGGCATTACGTCTTTGTTAATAAATAATCTTGAAACATTTTGAGAAATTTTTTTTCCATTATATGATTTGTAAATAATATGTTCATTTGAATCTAAAATTTGTGTATTAATCACAACACCATCATATCTTCCAGGATATGAAACAAGAATTGTTCCTTGAATTTCTGAATCTGGATGAATAACTGTTGAATTTAATTTAAATTCTAAATCTTTCACAAATCTTAACTCATTTCTATGAATAATAATTTTGTTAAGTGGGCCCAAAGGGCTTCGATCCCTTGACCATTGGATTAGAAGTCCAACACTCTATCCATGCTGAGCTATAGGCCCAAAAACCTAGCAATTAATTACCATTTTAAGGGTTTACAGCCACTTTTTTTGGTAATTTTCTCTTTCCATTTTGAAGAGAAATTGTTGTGCATATCCTGCAAAGGGACCAAAATAATTTACAATTTTTTCATGAAGAATGTTATATTGTTTTTCTGTAATAGTTTTGGTTTCAAGTTGGAATTTTTCTGAATAATATTTTTCTAATATTCTAATCATCCAGCGGTCTAAAGGAAATGATTCTAATTTGTTTAATGAAAACAATAAAACACAATCAGCAACCTTATTTCCCACTCCAGGAATTGTACAAATCTCTTCTTTTGCATTTTTGTAATTATCTTTTTTCAAGTTTTCAAAATTTATTTTTTTTAATGCTATAATATTTGCAGCTTCTTTAATAAATCTGGCACGATATCCTACTCCACAACTTTTTATTTCATTTATTGATGCCTTGGCAAGCATTTCTGGTTTAGGAAATAAAAAAAATTCATGATTTTCAAATTTTACTTTCACACCAAACTTTTTTGATATATTTTCTAAACTATTTTTTATTTTTTGAATATTAGAGTTTGATGATACTATAAATGATATCAAACATTGAAAAGGATCTTGTTCAAGTATTCTTAATCCTAAATATTGTTTTACAGCCCTTTTTGTAGTGCTATCTTTTGATATTGATTTAATAATATTTTCAATATCGTCTTTTTTTCGAAAAAAATCTGTCTTAACATTTTGATAAGATTTTACACTACCTGAAGTACTAATTTTTAGAATATCTTGACCATTAATTCCATACCAGTTATTATCATTTTTTCTCCAAAGAAACACTTGTCCACTATTGATTGAATTTTCAACATTTATGATACAATTATTTTGCATCTTAGACAGTTATTTCATCATTCACTGCAGGTGAAAATGTCTCAAAACCGAATTTTTCATGAATTTCTTGAGCAAACATATCACATGATTCAGAATCTCCATGAACGGTACATACCTTAGGATTTCCTTTGATTTTTTTAATCATATCAAATAATTCTTTTCTATCTGCATGTCCTGAAAACTGAAATTGTTTGACTTCTGCAGTAACTGTAAGATCTTTGCCTCTAGTTGATACCATCCCAGTATCTAGTAATTTCTTTCCTGGTGTACCTTCACCTTGATATGAAACCAAAGCAATTCCATTTTTACTATCAAAAGACAGTTGCTGTAGATAATATACTGCATTACCCCCAACTAACATTCCAGCTGGTGAGATTACAACACAAGGCTGTTCCATTGCTCGTTTTCTTTCTGCATGTTCTCTTACTGCAGTTGCACTTTTGATTGCTTCTGCAAATATTTTTGGATCCCTAAGATAATCTGGATGTTTAAACATTATTTCATTTACCTTTAGTGCCATTCCATCCATTATGATTTGATGTTTAAAATTAGAACTTCTTAAAATACAGGCAATTTCTTGAGAACGCTCAACTGAAAATGATGGAATAAACAAGATTCCTTTTCTATCCATTACCTCATTTGCAAATTCTATTAATTCAGTTTCAGACTCTTTTCTTGATTTTTGTTCAGTTTTTGCATATGTACTCTCAGTAATTAACAAATCAATCTCTCCAATATCTAAATCCATTTCTCGAAGCATTCTTGAACCATTTGTTTTGATATCGCCCGTGTAGAAAAGACGTTTTTTCTCTGATTCTACTAGTACAGTACTCCCACCAATCACATGTCCTGATTCTCTTAACTCAAAAGTTGCATTTCCTTTTGTAATTTTTTGTCTAAAGCCAATTTCTTTGGCATTTTTCATCATATTATTTAATTCAGGAAGGTCAAATGGATGTGCATTCTTTTCAATTTTTAACATATCCTCAATCAACAATTTTGAAAGATCAAAAGTTGGAGGCGTAGCGTATACAGGAGTATTGCCACTTACAAAAAGAGATGGAACATTTCCTGAATGATCTAAATGAGCATGAGTAATGATTATCGCATCTAAATCCTTTGGTTTTACATGTAGTGGATATTGGGGTGGTGAACCTCTTCTACCAAACATTACCCCATAATCGAGCAATAGTTTTGTTCCATCACAATTTACCAAAAAACCCGACCTGCCAACTTCGTTTGCAGCACCTAAAACTTTAACATTCAAGAATTAAAATGAATTTTAATCTACGTTAAAACCTTCTTAGAGGCGATCCGATCATTATGCCTATAATGGAATCTACAAAAGCTTTAATTAGTGTAAGCTAAGATTCGATCCTCATGGGAAGAAGCTTCCAAGAATGGTTAGGACAACAAGATCAAGCCGTCGTCGCTAAAACACGTGCAGGTGACGAAGCAAACAAACCACTCCTAAACCAAATTAACTGGATTTGGGTTAACAATCTGATGAATCAGAAAGCAGACCTTAATCCATCTTCAGCAGAACTACTTGACTGGGTTACTTCTGGTCAAATAGACGCAATGAGAAAATAAACGTGTAAATCACGTTATCTTTTTGTTTTTTAAATTTCTTAATCTAGATTCTGCGCATACATTTTCACTCGATCATTTTCATAACAGGGTTATGAATTTCAATCATGGTTTAAATAGTCTCCAATCAATCTTTATTTTGTAATGCCAATAGCAATACTTCCAGACATTGATGAACAAAGATGTATCGGATGTGCACTATGTGTAGAAATCTGTACAACTCTTGGTCCTGATGTCCTTAGAGTAAAACCTGTTGAAGGCTGGAAGAGAGGTAAAGCATTTGTTTTCTACCCAGAAAGATGTATTTCTGATGGTGCATGCATAGGTGTATGTCCAACAAAATCAATCTTTTGGATGAGACCAATGAATTACACAGCTGGACAACCAGTACCTCTTCACAAAAACGGTATCTTCATCAAAGGTTGGGCAGAAGACGCCGCTCTATAAGCAGCATCTTTTAGCACATTCTTTTTTCTTATTTTTAATTATTCAAAAGATTTTTTCTTGATCTCTTTTGGTAAATTTTTTACAAAATGTTTTAGAAATGTATCTGATTTATCATAATGTAATTCTAAAAATTTATTGTTTGAAAAAAAATCATTCCATGTTTTTTCAAATGTAGGGAATTCATCTGGGTCATAATCAATTCGTGAAGTTTCATGGTGAGCGGCAGGAAAAATATCTGAAATTTCAATAGGAATTAATCCTAATTGTGGATTGTACTGACATACTTGAAATGATTCAAAATCTTTCAGTTTCTTTTTTAGTCTAATATACTGATTAGATAAATATCCAGGTTTTGTGCTAGATTCTTTTGTAATAATTAATTTCTTTTTCTTTGTTTTGAATTTCCTCACAATTTTATGGAATTCTTGAACTTCCGGCCTATATTGATCATCATTAGAAAATAAGAAAATTGCCTTCTCTTTGAATTTTGGAGTTCCTAAGCCTAGAAATTCACAATTTTCTGTCATTACTTCAATCATTTCAAATAATTTTGGATGTGCTCTGGCCTTTTTAATCACATATTCCCACAATCGTCCTTCATGAATTGCTTGTTTTACTTTATCAACTTCAAGTTTAATTGCATACAAGTTATGAATTGCCAGTTGATTGATCTTCTCAGTATTCTCCAATTGACGAAATTCCTCTGGAGTGTATTTTGAACATACTTCACAATTACATGGAAATATGGTAATATCTGATAGATAGCGAGTACCATCATCTGTGATGTATCTAAGTTGCTTTGCATAAAGCATGTATGAGGCTGAATCAAATGTGTCACACCCTAACGCTATAGCAAATGGAATTGTGAGCGGATGTCCTGCCCCAAATAGATGTAAAGGAATTGAATGTGGCA
>JAHELP010000091.1 GCA_024644105.1 Candidatus Nitrosopumilus sp.
TACTCTCAGGAGTAGTGGGGCGAATTAGCGGGACCGCCGCAGTTAATGCGGAGGAAGGAAGGGGCCACGGCAGGTCAGTATGCCCCGAAACTCTGGGGCCACACGCGGGCTGCAATGGTAACGACAATGGGTTTCAAATCCGAAAGGATGAGGTAATCCTCAAACGTTACCACAGTTATGACTGAGGGCTGCAACTCGCCCTCACGAATATGGAATCCCTAGTAAATGCGTGTCATTATCGCGCGTTGAATACGTCCCTGCTCCTTGCACACACCGCCCGTCGTTTCATTGAAGTGAGCTCTTAGCGAGGTGACGTCTGATTGGCGTTATCGAACTTGGGGTTCGTGACAAGGGAAAAGTCGTAACAAGGTGACCGTAGGGGAACCTGCGGTCGGATCACCTCCTTAGACATGGAAAGTGTACGGGTGTACATAATCTTCACATTGAAATCATCGATGCAATGCATCACGAAAGTGATGTATGAAGGATGTAGTGGGTCCCTGCCAGGGGACTTGCAATGATCGTCGTGCATAGTCGTGTAATATGTGGCTGAATATGCCGGTGTAAAGACGGTAATAGGTGGATTGCTAGGCTTGAGGAGAGATGAAGGACGTGGCAAGCTGCGATAAGCTCGGGGTAGGCGCACGCATCCTATGATCCCGAGATGTCCGAATGAGAATCTTGTGCTTTTGCACATTCCAGTACACTAGTATTGGAAGTCGAACCGTGGGAATTGAAGCATCTTAGTACCACGTGGAAAAGAAATCAATTGAGATTTCCCAAGTAGAGGCGATCGAAAAGGAAAGAGCCCAAACTGAATCCTTCGGGAGATGTGGTGTTTTGGTATGATAATATGGAATCTTGGAACACAGCTGAAATGATCTGAAAAGTTCTGACGTAGAGGGTGATATCCCCGTAGGCGAAGTGGAAAGAGTCCTATTCATACCCGAGTAATTGTCCTTGGTAGTGGGCAATGAATATGGGTGAAAGTAGCATCCGAGGCTAAATATTTCTCAAGACCGATAGTGGACTAGTACCGTGAGGGAAAGCTGAAAAGTACCCCGGAAGGGGGGCGAAAAGTGCATGAAACCTATTACTTACAGACGTGCGTGGCATGGAAGGTGATTTTTTCAGATTAGAGATTCTAGCAATAGAGTTGAAGATTTGATGTTCAAATCATCAGTGTTACGCGTTCCGTCTCGAAACACGGGCCAAGGAGCTAACTGTCATGGCAAGCTTAAACTTTCAAAGTGTAGGCGAAGGGAAACCGAGTTCTCGCAGCTTCGCAAGAAGTCAGGAGAAGCGTGTGAAAGTGCGTAGAGTCATGGCGGCTAGGCTAGAAGCCAGTCGATCTATTCCTGAGCTAGATGAAGGCGGGCGAAAGCCCGCTGGAGGTCTTAAGACGTTCTGACGTGCAAATCGTTGTTGTGACTTGGGAATAGGGGTCAAAAACCAATCTAGACTGGCGCTCGCTAGTTCCAACCGAAGCGTCTCGCAGGGCGTGCTTTGTGGAGATAGTGTTTCCGGTAGAGCACTGATAGAGGGGCGCGGGGGAGAAATCCCTCACCCCTCATTCAAACTCCGAACGGATACACATCGTAGAAGCAAGGACACGGGTTCATGTGGCGTAAGGCTCATGACCGAAAGGGGTTTAACCCAGACTGAAGTTAAGGTCCCCAAATTTTTGCTAAGTGTCAAGCTAAAGAGCGTGTTCTCGCCAAGACAGCAGGGAGGTAAGCTCAGAAGCAGCTATCCTTTAAAAAGTGTGTAACAACTTACCTGCCGAGGGGGGATGCCTCAAAAACGGACGGGGCTAAAGCAAAGTACCGATACTTTAGATAATCATCAATGGATGATTCGTGGTAGGTTGGCGTAGTGATTGGGTCGAAGCAGGGCGATAACGTCCTGTGGACCGGTTTCTATTGCAGATCTTGGCGGCAGTAACAGCATAGTATAGTGAGAATCTATACCACCGAAAGCGCAAGGGTTTCCAGGCAATGCGTTATCAGCCTGGAGGTAGTCGATCCTAAGATGTACCTCAACAGAGTACACCGAATGGGAAACTAGTTAATATTCTAGTACCTTGTATTGAGCGTTTGAGCTATATGGTTCGCTTCCGGATAGGGGTTGTACAACCATCGTTGTATCCAACTATTCGAGGGGTGGGGAGTGTCGTAATGACGAGAACCATCCCGAGGTAGGAATGGCTTCGCGTTAGCGAAGTTTCCTCGAGTCCAGGAGACCATGAAAGATTGTGTAGTTAGTAAGATACAAGTTCGTACCCAGAACCGACACAGGTGCGCTGGCTTAGAAAGCTAAGGTGCTACGGGTATACCGTATGGCGAGGGAATTCGGCAAATTAGTCCTGTAGCTTAGGTATAAGGGATGCCTGCGGTCTTCATGAGGAATGGGGATCGCAGGTTGCAATGACAAGGGGGTTTCGACTGTTTAATAAAAACACAGGCGACTGCTAGTCCGAAAGGATTTGTATAGTCGCTGAATCCTGGCCGGTGCCG
>JAHELP010000092.1 GCA_024644105.1 Candidatus Nitrosopumilus sp.
CATTCAGCCGCTGGAATTCCAATTGCCCAGCCAGGCATCTTTGACGGTTTACTTAACCCTCCAACCAGGGTCCATGCTTCTTTAGTATTCATTTTTCTTTCTCCTTTAGTTTATAGGATATTGTATCATTATAGTGTTTACGTGTCAAGCTTGCAGCCTGACGCTTGCAGCTTGTGGCTTGGTGCTTGTAGCTCGGTCCTTGGGCCTCGAGCCAGCGCCAATGGTGCAGCAGGACCCGCACGCTCTCGGATCCTGATCTATGAATTTTGCTCACGCTACGTCCTTCACGTAGGTTTGATTTTTATCTACAACAACCACGCCAGCTTCAGTCTCGATCCATACCTTAGCGCCGCAGCTCAAAGGCTTGTCCGGGCTGTAAACCACGCGGCAGGGACCGTTGATTTCTACCTCGTGGCCATAGTTATTTGATTTATAAGTTTTAACGGTGATCACTGGTTCGCGATCACCGCTCTTCGCATTGCTGCGAATTACATGCTGGTTGATATGAATATATTTTTTACTCACTATCTTTCTCCATATATTTTTTAGATCTCTCTTGATCTTCCTTCACCATCCGCAGGATCTCCTCCAGGGCGTTTGCTATTCTTTGTAGCTGGTATGTATCAGCTACTTCTACGTTGTCTGTTTCTTTCATATTTATTCCTTTCTGTTTGTGCTCAGGTCCGTGCAGTACTGCGACGTCGACTTATGTACCAAGCTTCGGGCCTCATCTAGTTTCAGTTGCCTCCCGTCCTGAGCTGCATTTGCAATAAATGCGTTAATAACCTTATATAGGAGAATCCTATATATGTCAAATCTTATTTCAAGTTATCCACAGCTTGCTGCTTGCGGCTTGAGGCTTGAAGCTCAACTCTCTCCTTCTTTAGAATGATTTTTAGAATCATTCTAAACTGCATTTCATATACCAGCAGGCGCCTTCCTGATCAGGGAACTCAGCGCTGCTGGTCCAAGTATCGACGCTACCTTGCGGTCACTGCTTAGGTCCAGGGAAATGCCATAGGCAAGATATGTACCCCTAACTTGGTATCATTAGCAGGACCATCATCCCACTGCCCGGGTTTACCTCCAGTGTGATGGTCCAGCAAATAATGATCAGTCACTATGCTACGAGGGATAGGTAAGCACTGCTAATTACCTATATTGGATATCCAAGCGCATAGATCCCTTGTTATAGTGTTTATCTCCACAGTCAATAATGACTGATCCCAGATCCCACCAAGTTTGGCCGTTTCCTCCGCGCCCTTTCAGGAACCTTACAACCTTGCGAGTTATAAGCTTATCGCAGGAACTCATTAATCACCTAATGAGATCAGGGATCAGTAGCGCAGAGCAAATTAATAACTAGTATTTCTCTGCGCTTTATCCCATTATTTTGAGTTTTTAATTCCGTAAATAACAAAAGGGAATAATTAATATATAATCCTTGACTATCCTATTGTCAAGCATTATAACAAATAAAAATAAATTAAATATAGAAAGGTCTAAAATGACAAAAATAAGAATGAATACTGAACTACGAAATAAGTTGTTCAATAAAATAAAAGATGTCTTTGAAAACGAGGACACACAAGAACGAGAGGCATTTCTTCAAGCAAGAGAGAGTGTAGATCATCACTATAAATATGCAAGTGAACTTGCAAAGTTAGTTGTTGAGAGATCATACCCAACAGAAGATGTTTCTGTGTTGCGTTCTTTCAAAAAGAAGTATGGACAACCTTGTGATGTTGTTGCAAAAGATAAATGTTTTTACTTTGCACACAATGAAGATTTAGACGAGGACGGGGACGCAAAAGAAACTAAATCACATTTTGATTTTGGTTTGTTTGGTAATCTAAATGGTAGTGAGTATAGTGGCGACGAGGGTAAAGAGTTTGCAGTTGCATATTATAGAGAAGATTTAAAAGCTATGGATTGCAACCCAGATATCTTTGCACAACAATCCGAGAACAAGGACAACCCACACAAAACAAAACATGTGGACGCGTGTATGAAAGCACTTGGATATAGTGGCAATAGTTATTCTAGTCGTGATGAAAGTATAGGCATGGCTAAAACTTTTAACGATCAATACTATCTTGATGTCATTGGTACATCTTACTGTCGTTCACGTGCAATCGCATGTACTAAAGATGAGTACACCGAGTTTGAAAATTGGCGAATTGCAAAAGGCAATCTAGTTTCTAAACATAAAACATGGATTGATACAATTCAAAAACAATGCGATCAATTAAAAATTGGATTGAAAGCATACAGATATCTAAGCGAGGGTATTGAGTTGGCTACCGAGTTAGGTATTCAAGTTGATGAGGCAGAATTAATTAGAACTAACTCAACAGGATTGACAATCTATAATCCGAGCAATTTGGCTAGTATGATTA
>JAHELP010000039.1:0-5649 GCA_024644105.1 Candidatus Nitrosopumilus sp.
AGTGGTATTTTTCAAACGTCTTGTCTTTTTTTGATTCGAGCTCTTCTTTATCGTACGATGTTTTTTTCCTTAGAATGATGTCTCGTGCTAGAAACAAAAAAACTGCCAGTATTGCTATTATAAATCCTGAAAACAGAATAATTTTTTCCTCATCAGTTACCTCCAACTCCATGTCCAAATTCTGAGTCTGTGCGTTTACAGTTTGTAATCCTCCGATGACCACTAATGAAATTACAAAAATCCAAAACTTGTTCATTATATTTCTCCTATGATAATCTAAAATCTTCTTTTGCGGTATTTAGAACCACATGGGTAATCGTATTTTCCACATTTGGAATGGATGCTAGGCCCTTTACAAACTTGCTCAATTCACTTCTTGCTTTGAATTTTGCAATAATTATTGTATCTGTAGAACCTGTAATGTCATACACTCCACAAACATTTTCAAATTTTGATATTTCATCCTCGATATCCACAATTTTATCATTTTTTGCAATAATTTCAATAATTGCAGTCAATGAGTACCCAATTTTTTCATGATCAATAATTGCAGTATACCCGTGGATTATCTTGGCTTTTTCAAGTTTTTTTATTCTTGATAGGACTGTAACTGTTGACATTCCTAGATTTAGTCCAAGTTGTCTTGCTGATTGTCTGGCATCTACAAGTAAATTTTTGAGAATCTTCTCATCTGTTTCATCAAGTTCCATGTTGTTTCATAGTGAAAAATTTATTTAAATTTTTGTAAAAACTGTGTAAATTTGTTTGAAATTTATCATCTACGTCTTTGAATTTAATTTCAAATTTAATACAAATCATATGAAATGCATCTGATTTTTCTACTATGAACATTCACACTTTCTAGTGGATACCTTCTAACTAGAATTACTCATTATGTTTTGGAGCATTGCTCACATAATACGGGTTTATCTATAGCATACACTAACTTCACTTCTTTTTCTGTTTTCCCACACTTGAAACATTCTGAAACTCTCACCATAATTATCATTTAATACATCTATTATTTTTTATTTTCAAAATAGATAGAAATCAAAACCACCTTGTTATCCATTGACAACAAATCACTACATACACTATTCAATAATGTAATGTTTGGAATTACTTGATTGCTATCCACATTGATAGTGTAATACTGGAATAAAAGACATTTTAAAAAATATTAAACATTTGTTAATTTTTTATTCTATTTTTAAATAAAATTTCAACATCAATTTATTATCTTTTTTAATTGCAATTTCTTATGTTTAATTATGACAAGAACTCAAAGGAGACGAGATACTGCACATCCTACACGTGATGGAAAACACAATCCCATATGTATAGATCCTGACTGTAAGGATTGCACCTAAAATCAAAGTGAAATTTAATACAAATGATTTTCTAATTGGTATATGGGAAAGATTGAGGATCTAGTACAATCTGGACAATCACTAATGGATGATGGGAAGTATGATGAAGCGCTTGCATTTTTTGACCAAGCACTATTACTCAACCAAAATGATCCTGATTTGTGGAATAATAAAGGAGTTGCACTACGAAGTCTAGGGAGATATGAAGAATCTATGGAATGCTTTAACAAATCCCTTCAAATTGAACCTCGAGACAAATTTGCATCTTGAGGTGTAATTGGTTATTGTATAATGATCGCTGATTTAATAATTCATTTTTCTTATTCAATGAATGTCTAGTCAGGTTTTATGCCCTCTCATCACAGCAGATGAGAAAAAAAATCAGTTTATTATTAACAAAATATTATCAAAACCTGTGAGTAAAACTGAAAAGTTGGTGGCACAAGCTTTTGATTGTGCAGAAGATGAAAATTTCTCTGATGCTCTGAAATTCTATAATTTAGCATTAAAAGAAGATCCTGATAATGTTAGTATACTGATTGACAAGGGTGCTACTTTACAAAATATGGGCAAACTAAAACTTGCAATTCGCACATACGATAAAGCACTTGAACTCTCCCCTGAAAATATTGATGCAATACTAAACAAAGGCTCTACATTACATTCATCGCAAAAATATCTTGAGGCAATAGATTGCTATGATATGGCTTTGAGAATTGATAAAAAATGTGCAATAGCTCTTGCATACAAAGGTCTTTCATTAGGAGAGATGGGCCAGCTTAAAGAATCGATAAAGCATTTCAAAAAAGCATTATCAATTGACAAACACTATGATTTGGCAAGTATCTCCAAAGATATTGCACAAGAATTGCTAAAATCAATTAACGCAAAAAAATCTAAAATACAGTAACGTCGCCTGGTGCTGGCTCTCTATTTGTCTGCTTTTCATTTTCCTTGAAAAAGTCACTATGTTTTGAATTCTGGTGCTCTCTTAATTCTTCTATATTCTCAAAACCTTCATGACACAAGTAGCATTTTGGTTTATGTTCATCTACTAGAGGAAGTACCATGATTGTACTAGCATGACTGGCTACTTATTTCTTGAGACTATAAGGAATATATCATGATGGGAAAACAAAATAGTATGCTCGAACAACTAGTCAGTGATTCTCAAGCATTAGATCGTGCTTTGGCCGGAGAAGAACTCTCTTACAAAGATGGCTTGGAATTGATGAATTATGACAATTTGCATTTGCTTGGAGCAGTAGCTGATAATTCTAGAAAAAAACTCGTTGGTGATACTGTGACATTTGCAGCATCATACTACATGAATTATACCAATGTCTGCGCAGCTAGCTGCCAAATGTGCGCATTTTATCGCAAGGATGGTGCAGATGATGCATACACGCTAACTCCACAAGAGATTGAACAGCGTGTCGGTATTGCAAAACAGATGGGTGCAACAGAAGTTCACATTGTTGGAGGATTTCATCCAAAGCTTCCACTAGAATATTATGAAGACATGATGAGGGCAATCAAAAAAAGTCATCCACAATTAAACATCAAGGCATTAACTGCAGCTGAAATTTACTATTTATCAAAACTAACTAAAAATTCTACCAAAGAAATCTTGTCTCGTCTAAAGGCAGCAGGACTTGATTCGATGCCTGGCGGAGGTGCAGAACTGTTCCATCCTGATATTAGAGAAAAAATTGTCCGAGGAAAATGTACTGGACAACAATGGCTAGATGTAATTGAGGAGGCCCACAACATGGATATCAAAAGTAATGTTACCATGCTGTATGGTCATATAGAAAAACCAGAACACATAGTTGATCATCTAATTAAAATTCGTGAATTGCAAAAAAAGACGAAAGGATTCTTGACTTTGATTCCTTTGAAATTCAGTCTAGATAACACTGAGCTTGAACAACAACATTTGGTAAATAACGAATGTTCATCAGTTTATGATTTGAGAGTAATTGCACTATCTCGATTAATGCTTGCAAATGTTCTAAATAATATTTCAGTATACTGGGTTGCATATGGCAAAAAGCTAGCACAAGTTGCACTATCTAATGGTGGAAATGATTTAGTTGGAACTGCCTTCTCTGAGGAAATTTACAAAGCTGCAGGAAAAGCAACATCCTCTTCAGTTGAAGAACTTGCAACAATGGTAAAAGAGATTGGCCGAGCTCCTGCACAAAGAAATACTCATTTTGATATTTTGAAAAAATTCTAACTCATCTGTTTTTTAATCGAATCTAGTTTTTCTTCCATTTTGACTTGTTTGTCTCGTCTTGAGTCTATTTTGATTATTACTTCAACTCTTGCAATTCCAAGATTGTGAACTGTCTCCATCATCTGTTTAGTTGCAGAATTTATCACATCCATATCATTTGATTCTAGAATCGTCCCCATTGCGTTGATCTCGTATCTTAGATTATCGATTTTTTGAATTGACTCTATAGCCTTTGCAATGTAAAAACTAGCACTTGTTGTTTTAGTTGCCATTGGGTATACACTAATTTCAGCTTGAATCAAGATGTCTCATTTTGCTTATTTTTGCTTAATAATATCTTCTCAGGATGTATTGGACCTGAATTATCCTTGTTAATTGATTCCCTAACATTCAAAGATGGGTAATAATGAATAAAATCAAATTGGAACAAAACTATGATTAAGACAAAATGTGATAGATGCGGTTCTGATTTGGGCACAGAAAGCAAGAAAACAAAGCAAAAGTATTGTGGAACTTGCAAGAAAAAATTCGATTTATACAAATAACTAATTATTTCATTATTCAGCCGGTTTCTTTTCGGTTTTTTTAGCGCTATCTTTTTTCCTTCTTGCACCAAAACTAATCAAGACTAGTAAGAATCCAATTCCGACTAGAATTCCTGATAACATTTGATATGCTTGGTTTTGGTCTTCTGCTACCATCAAATCAATTATCTCTTCTTCACTCATTCCTGCTTGACCCACAGGTGGTTCAGAATATGCCAAAGTGATAATAATTCCTGCAACGATCATTGCAATACCTCCTGCTAGAATTCTTTTGTCTACAAGCACCAATTACAATTGTAGTTACTTTTTATCCTATATTAGGCATTTTCTCATATTTGCTTTTAGCACTAGTTGTCACTAGTGGTTTTTTTATTAACAAGAATAAACAAATTTTTCTTATGAAGATTTTACTAATAATGATACTATCTTCATCTCTATTACTCTCATTTGCATATGCAGAAGAGACAAATCTTGGTACAATTGAATGGAAAAAACAAATTGTTTCATCAAATTCTTTTGTTGATATTATTGTAAAGGATAACGACATGAATAAAAAAGAGTATCCAAATTTTGCAGACAAGTTTTCTATTTTTGTTTGGTCTGATACATCAACTGATGGATTGGAAATTCCTGTAGTTGAAACTGGTGTGTACAGTGGAATTTTCAAGGGAAGTGTATACATTGCTGACTCTGGTGAGACTATCAACAATCGTCTTGTGTCAATGCCTGGTGATATTTTGTATGCAAAGTATGTTGATTCTACTCTACCTAATGGGGAATCAAAAGATATTGTGGCAGCAGCTGTTGTAAAAATTTCAGGGCAAAACATGGATTCTATCTTGGCAGAACTAGATCCTAGTTTGTTACCTCCAAAAACTATTTCTCAAATTGTACCTGAATGGATAAAAAACAATGCTGCATGGTGGGCTGATGGTACAATAGATGATGCGTCATTTGTAGGAGGAATTGAATTTCTAATCAAGGAGGATATCATTCAAGTTGAAAAAACTACCTCTGCTCAGAAAAATGATTCCATTCCAGCTTGGGTAAAAAATAATGCAAAATGGTGGTCTGAAGGACAAATTAGCGAATCAGATTTTCTTAGTGGAATTAATCACCTGGTATCAACTGGTATTATTTCTGTAACTTTGGATGATTCTGATGATGCAAAAACAGACTCTGTATTAGATGAATGCCAATCAATCAAATCCACATACAAAAGACTAGACTGTGAGAAGGAAATAAAGCAAAAAATAGAGTTTTCAAATTTCAAAGAAATGTCCAAATCCTATGTGGTTGGTCCAATCACGTTTTACTATCCTGGTATTGGCAATCTTGGTAATGAACTGGAAATTAGTGCCTCTGGTCAGGCAATGCTGCGAGTTAGAATTTTAGCTGAAAACAATGGTTCAGAAAATATTAGCTTGATGTGTACTGGCCCATCAATTTGTAGCTATGATGTATGGGATGGGCAAAAAGCATTCAAGTATGC
>JAHELP010000039.1:5749-9199 GCA_024644105.1 Candidatus Nitrosopumilus sp.
ATTTCTCATAACATTCTCCTAACTCTAAACCTGGGTCATACAGTCTTTTACAGTCATTTAGTGAAAGTTCAAGATTTCTTTGATCACGAATTGATGTGACTTCCTGATAGTTTGATTGTCCCATTACTCCGATTATAATTGCAATAATGATTACAATAATTATGATGATTAAATTATTCAATTAGACCACTTCGTCTTAGTGCTTGCATATAGTTTTGTGTCTGAACTTTGGATTTCTCAGAGTAACTGTTTGTCTCAAGCCACTTTTGAAGGGTCTCATATTTGAAATCAAGAGTTGTTTTAAGCATGGATTTTCGAATATTTTGCCAATCTTCTTCATTGACTGACTGTAGTCTTATGGCAGTTGGAATCCATTTAAAAAATTTGAATTTTGTCCAATCAAGGTTGTCAATTTTGTCATAATCTGCTTGCTTTGATTTTAGCAAATAACGTCCCTGCACTCTGGCATGAGAAATGTGGTTAGAATAAATCCTCCTAGTATTGTTATCCCAAGTGAAATTAGTAATCCTGCAAGTAGGGTTTTTTTCTCATCTAATCTCATTACCATAAGTATATTTTTTCAAAACAGTATATCAAGTAAATCTAATTTAATGGCTAGTGCTAAATGATTAAAATCCTTCAGGAGGTCTTTGAACAAATACATTACAAACTAGCGCATCTGTTTTTTCATCTCTGTATTGTACGTTACATGAGACAAATTTTCCTTTGAGTGCCCGCTCCAAATCCTCTTTTGTTTTATCTTCGTATTGTGGTTGTTCTGGATCATCAATTTTACTCATGATGATTTTTTCAACTTTTCCGTATTGCTCCTGGTTGTCCTTTCTTGTATGACTGATTAGTAATTCAAAAGCATTGTTTGTTAGAATGTTTAACACTGCTCCACCAATTCCGTCTCCCATGGTGTAATTTTTTTCTATATCCTATAATTACTTGTTGGCAATACTGATTTCAAAGTCTGGAACAAGTCCTTTCTCTTTTGCCATTTTGAACAATCGTCTGATTGATTCCTCACCTGGGTCTCCCATGTTTACGGTAACTTTGTTTACATACATTTTTACAAATTTCTCAATCAGGCTTCTCTCTTTGCCTCTGGAGTACTGCATTGCATATTCTATTGCATCATCAAAATGTTCAATTCCAAACTCAATTGAGGCCTGAAGATATTTGTCAAACTTTACTATGGTATCCATGCCTAGGTCTGTCCTCATTACATTAATTCCTAGAGGGACTGGCAGTCCTCCTGTGGTTTTATCCCACCATTCTCCAACATCTAAGATTTTGACATTGCCTTCTTGCTCATAGGATAGTTGGGTTTCATGAATTACTAGACCTACATCAACTTTGCCTGATTTTACAGCTTCTGGAATGTCGCTGAAATTCATCTCTACATAATCAAACTTTCCAATCATTAATTGTAACAGCAAAAATGCTGATGTCATTTTTCCTGGAATTGCAATTTTACATTTTTTAATCTCATCTATTGTCATCTGTTTTTTTGCAGTAACTATAGGGCCATAATTAATTCCAAAACTTCCACCACTTCTCAAGATTGTATATCCTGGAATGTAAGCACATGCATGAACTGAAACTGCAGTAACATCAAGTTCCGGGTCTGTTGCTTTGCGGTTTAATTTCTCAATATCTTCAATTACGTGATTTACCTTAAAATCTGGAGATGGGACCTTGTCTGTGAACATTCCATAAAACATGAATGCATCATCTGAATCAGGAGTGTGTCCTACAGAAATTTCCATATCTGTTTCCTTAATTCTGGTAATAAATACCAAAACCTGTAGGAAATAGTTTTTCTAATATACGATACAAAATAGTTTTGAATATGAATTCTATTGAAGCCTATGAAAATGATATCAAACTACAATTGAAATTTCTCAAATTATTCAAAAAACAAAAAGCACTATCTCAAACTAGTCAAAAAAATATTATTTTTTCAGGTAGTGGTGATTCTTTGGTATCCTCTATGTTGGCAGAATCATTTTCAGGTGGATTGGTAAAAGCAATGGATCCCCTTGATCTGTATCAAAACAAAACTTTGGCAAAATCAAGCCAAGTCTATTTTGTATCTATATCTGGAAATACAATAACTAACATCAAGGTTGCAAAGACTGCAAAAAAATCAGTTGCAATTACTGCTGAATCTAATAGCAGGCTGGCCAAAGCATCATCTAGTGTAATTTTACTTGATTTTCCAAATTCTGGGATGTTTACTGCTGGTAGTATCTCTTTTTTGGACAGTGCTTTGACATGTATCTCCCTTGTTCAAAACATCAAAGTGCCAAATATCTCAATATACAAAAGAGCAGAATCTCTTGCAAAAAAAGCTAAACTCTCAAAAAGAATTTTTGTTTTAGGAAATTATTACACTTATCCTGTTGCAATGTATTGTGCTGCAAAGTTTTACGAGCTATTAGGGTATGATGTGCATTATTCTAGGATAGAGCAGTTCTCTCACATGGAGCTGTTTTCGGCAAAAAAAGGTGACACTGTAATTATCTTTGAAAAGAAAAATCCTCATACAAAACAACTAGCAAAAAACCTACAAAAAATAGGAATCAATGTGGTCCATCCTGATATGCCATCTGAAAAACTAGCTCAGGTAATTTTTTGCATTTTCTACTCTCAGTTGATCTCACTATATGAGGCTAAATCAAAGAAAAAGAAAGAATGTCATTTTGTCACGGCAAAAAAGATTCGTGATGTTTCTAACCGAATGATCTACTGATCTTTTGAAAAACTAAGGTTTAATACCTGAATCCAAAGTTTTGCGATTATGGCAAAGTTCAAGTCAACATCCGAGGTAATGAAAATTATCAAGAACAAGGACAACATTCGTAACTTTGGTGTCATTGCTCACGTAGACCACGGAAAGACAACAATGAGTGACAGCCTTTTGGCAAACTCTGGAATTATTGCCCCCTCAGCTGCTGGAAAAGCACTTGCTATGGACTTTGATAAAGAAGAGCAAGAAAGAGGAATTACAATTTACCAAGCAAACGTTACTTTGCTATTTGCACAAAAAGACCAAGAATATGTAATTAACATGATTGATACCCCAGGCCACGTAGATTTCAGTGGAAGGGTAATTCGAAGTCTCAGAGCCATTGATGGTGCAGTAGTAGTATGTGATGCAGTAGAAGGTATCATGACACAAACTGAAACTGTAACTAGAATGGCATTAGAGGAGAGAGTAAAACCAGTCTTGTTTATCAACAAAGTAGACAGACTCATCAAAGAACTCCGATTAACTCCAGAAAAAATGCAAGCTCAGCTAGCAGAAGTCGTATCTAACTTTAACACTCTAGTTGACACATATGCAGAACCTGAATACAAAGAGAAATGGAAAGTATCAATTCAGGATGCAAGTGTTACATTTGGTTCTGCAAAAGACCGATGGGCAATTAACACTGATTT
>JAHELP010000093.1 GCA_024644105.1 Candidatus Nitrosopumilus sp.
TTATCTAAAAATCACCGTCTTGAATGTTCTCTTATGTACTTTGACTAACTAAAACCCACTGACTCGTTCAATAAACCAAAATGCCGCTATGCTGCCAATACCATAGGCTGGTAATTGCTGAGTCCAGTCTGGCCACTGAATACGTACTTTCCGCAATGCCTTTATAAATATTAAAACAGCCGCAATGAATATCAGTTGTCCTAATTCCACACCAACGTTAAACATTAGTAGTGCTAATGGAACTTCGTTTTGTGGCAAGCCCACGTCACTGAGTGCACCAGCGAAACCAAAGCCATGCAATAAGCCAAACACAAAGGCAACGATCCAGGGGTATTGCGCCGTTAAACTGGGCAGGCCACGGTTGACCTTTACCAACTCACTGGCAAGGAACAATATCGACAAGGCAATGGTTGCTTCAACAGGTGGGCCCGGCACCCACATAACACCCAATGTTGCAGCGGCTAATGTAATACTATGCGCCAATGTAAAAGAGGTAACGGTAATTAAAAGTCGTTTTGCGCCACTCACAATTAATAACAGTGCCAACACAAAAGTCAGATGATCGAAGCCTGAGAGAATATGATCCACACCTAACAGGGTGTAATCACCGGCAACTTGCCAACCGGCTCGTTTGCCAACGATGTTTAACCAAGGCTGACTGGGTCGAGCAATCGCTGTGGCTTCAGTACCATCAAGCCAGGTGAATCGTGCAAATACATCGGTAATGGTGGCTTCCAATCCGATAAAGCGAATCACACCACCCGCAATTTTACCGTTAGGCACACTGACCACGCGACGATGTAAAGCAGAATCCGGCAAGTGTTTAATCGTTGGTTTGCCCACCGTTTGCCACTGGTCCGGCAGTTGGATCTTAGCTGGATGCGGTTTTTTATAATAAATGGGTGCACGCCAAATGACTTCAAAACGATCTTGCGTGAGTTGCCTTACTTCCAACGAGCTGGGTTGCAGTTCATGAGCAACAGCCTGACTAAATAGTCCGGCGAAAATCACCAGTAGCAGATAGCAATATTGGAAGGCTCTACGCATCTTTATTGCGCTTCGGTTGCTTGTGCTGTGGCAACCGTTTCGCCTCCCAGGGTTGGCACGCTGGGAACAGGTTCAAAGATGACATCATAGTTGCCACGTAACTTTTGATAGGCCAGGTCTTTCTGTGCCTGTTTCTGCGCAACCAGGTACTCTCGTTTCACCAGTTCGCGGATTTCAGCCAGAGCGGGTTGGCTCGCTTCAATACGCTCACTGACTTTCAGCAAATGTGCACCATAAGCAGAGTAAATTGGACCAACCCAATCACCTGGAGATAGTTTGATAGCTTCATTAGCAAACTGCTCGCCAAGGGTGCGAGTAAGCTCTCTTTGAGTGGTCAGGTTATATTCATAGGGCGCAAAGGTTGAATCACCTACGGAATCCGGTGCTACGCCAT
Source organism: Candidatus Nitrosopumilus sp. (assembly GCA_024644105.1). GTDB lineage: Archaea > Thermoproteota > Nitrososphaeria > Nitrososphaerales > Nitrosopumilaceae > Nitrosopumilus. The sequence continues at coordinate 1,442 of JAHELP010000093.1, forward strand.
TGCTGAGTCGAGTCAGTATTGATTTAGCAAATGTATCGATGTCTTTATGTTTGTTGGTATCAAGATAGACTTGCTGGAATGAAAGCTGTGCTTCGGAGCGAAACTTATCTGGATGTTTTTGCAAGAAGGCTATTAAGTTGTCATCAGTAACTGCTTGTGTTGATAAGTCTTCGAGAATGAACTCCAGTTTCATTCTCATTCGCTGGCGCACCATTGGGTCATCTTGATCCAGACCCATCGCCATTGCCTCACGGTAAAAGACTTCTTCACGCACCAAATTGTCGACCAGACCTGCAAGTTCAGCTTTTGTAGGCGAACGCAACCAGGTGCGTTTAAAGTTAGCCGCTAACTGTTCTTGTTGGCCTTTGCTTACCACGATACGATTAGGAGATTCACTACCAACATCACGCGTGAAGCTATAAAGCATAAATATCGCTACGCCTATCAAAAGGAAGTGTATCAGTGGCTCGCGCGCCAGGCGATTGATAGACACATTCATACAACAGAACTCCTATCCATACTTTAATCTTTTTAAGGCGTATACCAGATCGGTGAAGTATATGCGCGTTCCTGATGGATCAACTTCGCGTCTTTTGGAATCTCTGCGCCAAGACGCACTTTGTCGTACACAACCCAGCGTGGTGTTGGAATCTCAATGACGCGTGCGTAATAAAAAGCAGCTTCTTTCGGATCAAAATCCGGATCAACCCAAACGGTACCTAACTCGGAAGCACCAATGGTGTTGGTCCAGTTCGCTGCTTCTAAATCAACTGTATTGCCAACCGCTGGCAGCTTGCCGTTGGCATTTGCCTTGCGCTCTCCAGACCACACGACGTCATAAACCTTTTCCTGAGTTTTACCGTTATTATCAAGCCAACCCTTGATGACCTGGATACGATCAAGATTAGCGC
>JAHELP010000094.1 GCA_024644105.1 Candidatus Nitrosopumilus sp.
ATTTATAAAACTTATAAATGTTCTCCCATATCATATCTTTAATATATATACTAGGGGATCTGTTTATTTTACCGTTTAACGTTATATCTATATACCATTCAGCTGGACCTTTAGCAAAGGGCGATATGTATATCTTGTTTCGTATACACCATAACCTAGCTTCGTACTCTTCTTCGGTTGGGATATAGCTACCCATATCCCACTCTTTGTTTTTCTTATGCCAAGCCGCTGCCATTTATTCCCAAGGCATCTTCTCACCGTCGGCTATAGCATGCTGTACGTGAGGTGCAAACCTACCAGAGGCCGGCTGCCATTTAAAATAAGCTTCAGCTCCATTCTCACCTAAGTTTTGAAACTTTACTTTAAGTATCTTTGCTTTTACGGTTTTTTCTTCATAGTCTCTATGGACTAATATACCGTGGTAACTAGCATCGTACCATTCACCACCGCCTTTAATGTTATACATAGTCGGCTCTTCAATCTTGCCGTCTTTGTCTTTGTACATCTTAGTTGGGTGCGCTACAATAAACACTAGCACATCATACTTTTTAGCAAACATTTCTATCTTAGTTAGATACTCCATTGTATAGCGGTTAATGTCTTCTGTTTTGCAGTCGACATCTCTAACTTTATTAAACGGATCTATAACAAGGCATTTAATACCTTTGCGTTTAACAAGCTCAGCACCTTTACGAAGTACTGACTCAAGCGTGTAACGTTCCATATCAATATGAAAAAAGTTATCGTTACAATGCTCAGCTACTTGTCTCCATTTGTCTGTACCAATATCCTTCTTAGAAGGCATATCTCCCCAGACTTTACGCATTAGCTTATGAGCATGTAAATATGTCGGCGCATTTTCTGGACTAGCGAATGCTGTCTTCCAACCATAATTAGCGTTGTACCCAACAACCATTTGATCGACAAAGTCACTCTTGCCGGAACTAGGGATGCCAGTGACAGTAATAAATTGACCAGTGTAAGTTGAAAAGATGTCATCAAAATTAGGTAAGCCAATTTGATATCCTGGTTTAAAGCCATTCGTAACAAAGTCGGTAACTTCATTTTCAATATCCCTGAACGTCGTAACATTCTCAAGCGGTACTGGTCTTGCCCTTGTAATACGCTCTGCCAGTTTTTGTTTTCCATACTTAATTAAATATTCATTAGCGTCTTTACACTCTTCAAAGTCTGCTAAGAAACAAACTTCAGCACCTAGCCTTCTAACTAGTTCTTGTTGTAACGCTTGACCAGCATCATCAGAGTCAACAGCTAGTATTACTTTTTCTTTATCTTCAAAGTAATCAATACAATTATCTAGATAATCTAGGTTGTTTGTATTAAGCGTTGCTCCGTTTGGAACTGATATAGCATTTTTAATACCAGCTTCATACAAAGCTAGCACGTCCATTTCACCTTCAGTTATTACACAGTGATCATAACCAACAATACTGTTGATATTGTAAAATACTTTTTCAGCCCCTTTATAAAGCTTAAAGTTTTTTCTACCGTCTCTGTATTTTATATTAATGAGTTGATCACCCATTATATAATTAAACTGAATTGTATTCTCGGTTTTACCGGTCTGTGGCATCCACTCAGGACCTTGACCGACTTTTAAATCGTCAAGAGTCCTTTGTGATATACCTCGTGATTCAAACCATTCAGTTACTTTGTTTTCAACAGGTAAATACTTAGTTACTTCAGGTCTAACATAGACCTTTTCACTAGCGCCTTTACGTTGATAAGTATGTAACTGAAAAGTTGTATTACAATTATGACAAGTACCGAGACCACGTTCCCAATCATAGCTAGCACATTCGGCTTTCTGGTTTTTGGGTTGTCTACCGTGAGAACACAACGGGCATACGCCCTGTGATTTGCCCTCTTTAAGACCGTAATGATTGAACTCGTCAATCAAAAATCCATTGATCTCTGTTGTCTGCATTTAATTAATCTTCTATTAGTGTTACATTACCATCACTATCTGTGTTGATACTAATGTAATCGTTTTCATCTATCATTGGTCTCTGCATTCTGGGCATATATCGCAGAAGTCATATTCCTCTTGCGACATACTAGCGTGACACATTTGACACGCCAGTTCGCCGTGATTTTTATAATGCATCAAAACGGCAAGTCTTCTTCAACAGCCTCTGGCTGTGGTGCTTGCTGCGGTTGATCATCACGCGGCGCTGCTGCTACGTTATCTCCGTTTGTCCATACTACCTGTACATTACCAAGGTAAGTCTTCTTTTCTTTAGCGTCTCGCTCTTCTTTTGTTTGTGCGACAACGATAGGACCTTGATTACCAAACTGATCTGTTTCGTCAT
>JAHELP010000040.1:0-7438 GCA_024644105.1 Candidatus Nitrosopumilus sp.
GTAAATCCAAATTTTCCTGATTGTAATGCTAGGTTTTTCTTTATTGCCTCATCTGTTGAAAAAATTCTTTCACTATGTGTTGTTTTTTCTTCAGAGTATGGTAATGATGTTGCTAACAAATCTAGTCTGTCTCCATCTGGTCTAATCACTGAAATTTCTAGTAGTGGTGCCCCTGAATATTCTGCAGAAAACTCGTAGATGAAATCATTTGGAAAATCATCATAATCAAAATTAACTCCAAATTGATGCGATAGCAACTCCACTTCATTGTTTGATGCCCTCTCTATGTTGGGGGTGGTGAGAATTTTGTGTTCGGGAATTTTTTCTGTCATGAATATGTTAACCCATACAGGAATTGCAACTTTGGGGTTTGATATCCAACTGCCAGGATTATTCCATTCCTGAAATGTTTCAACTGGTATTGCAATTATTGCAATAATTGAGGTTGCAACAAGGATTGCTAGTATTACAATACCTGCAATACCCATCTTGCTTTTGAGGAACTCTTGCTTTATTTCCTGGGGTGTAATTCCACTCATTATCCTGTACGTACCCTCGGGTCAAAATAGCCATAAAGTAAATCTGCAATGAATATGCTGATTAAGAAAAATACTGTTAGTAGATATGTTGCACCAATAATTACGGGAAGATCCATCACTGTAATTGCCTCAAAATATAGTCTACCCATTCCAGGCCAATCAAATACAGCTTCTGTAATTATTGCACCCCCTAGTGATCCTGATAAACTCAGTGCCAAAATTGTAACAATTGGAGGGGCTGCATTTTTGAGTGCATGTGTGTAGATTATCTTTTTTTGTTTAATCCCGATTGTTTTCTTTGCAATGATAAAGTCCTCTTGCATAATTCCCACCATGAAATTTCTTACCAAGTATGCCCATGAACCAAACCCAATCATTACAATTGTGATTAATGGCAAGGCCATGTGGTACAACAATGACCCGATATATCCTGGGTCTGATATTGGAATGTCTGGCGTTGCCCTTGCTGGAAATATTTGCCATGTGAATGCAAATAAAAATATCATCAGCATTCCAATCCACCATACAGGAAAACTAGAACTAATTATTGCAAAACTTGATGTGATTCTATCAACTACAGAACCTACTTTGCTGCTAGAAAATGCTCCTAGAAAAATCCCAATAATTGAAATGATTATTGTTGCAGATGTGAATAACAGAACTGTTCTAGGAAGTTTTTCAAATAATATGTCTTTGACATCTGATGAGCCCTCATCACTGGTCAGAAATGTGGCATGTCCAAAATCAAGTAGCATTATTTTGTACATGGTAACTCCAATCCTTTGCGGAGAATACCACGGCTCATCTAACCCTAAAATCTCAATCCTCTGATCTATCTGAGACTGGACAAATGATTCAAATTCATTAACAGATGAGAAGCTCTCTGCAATGGCTGGATTTTCCGTAATCTCTGATCTTACCTGAAACACTATTCCTTGTTTTAGAATTGTATCCATGTTGGAGCCTACTAGGGATATTGTGATTAGCAGTGTGACCATCAAAACTACAAACATTGTAGCCAATCTTGTGACCACATACTTTTTCATGCTCAATAATCTCAAGGTATAGAATTAGTTTATAACAATAGATGTTTTTTCCCACAGTTTATTACTATAGAATAGTATCTACATTTAGAAAAGACATGTCCTTTGATAGAGAAAGAGAAATGCACACCGCAACATGCGGTGACTGTGGAAATGAATGTCAAGTACCATTCAAACCAAAAGAAGACAGACCTGTTTATTGCAGAGAATGTTTCCAAAACCACAAACCAGCCCCAAGACAAGGTGGCGGTAGATTTGGTGGAAGATCTGGCGGATTTGGTGGCGACAGAGGCTCTAGATTTGGTAGAAGAGATGACAGACCACGGGAAATGCATGACGCAAAATGTGGTGACTGTGGAACTGATACCCAAGTGCCATTCAAACCAAGAGAAGACAGACCTGTTTATTGCAGAGAATGCTTCCAAAACCACAAACAAAATTAGAAAACCGTTTTGAGTAATTTTCAAAACTCTTTTATTTTATAATCCAAAGACTTAGAATTCCCTGCACTTGGTAATTGATGTTGGACATTCCTACAAGAAATCAAATTTGTATTGGTGCTATGGTGTCAATTGTGCAAAAACATGATCAGCGCTCTGGGCATCTCACTGATGGTAAAGTAAAACGTATTCTGACTTCGAGTTCTTCACATCCACATGGAATCAAAGTTGAACTTGATTCAGGTGTTATTGGCAGAGTTCAAAAAATTATTTAATTTTAAAACAGACGAGAGTGAAACGAATCCTAGGCTTTTCAAGGCAAGAAAGCAAGTCTCTCGTCCGCATAATATACGCGATCATGATATTAAAACATTGTATGATAATATGAAAAATATCGTCACATTCAAAAATATTTTACAAAGTTTGACTAAAAACTCTCATGTCTAAAAAACCAACTTTTAATCCAGACAAGCTAGTTTTATCAAAACCCGAGATTTTGGAATTCTGTGATCGGGTCTTGAAAAAATGGAATAAAAATCCCACAAAAAATTCTCAAAACATACTTGCAATGACTGCTGTGAAAACTAGTATTTTGTGGACTGATGATGAATCTCTAAAAGCAATCTGGAGCGAGATTCTGGCATGGACTTTTGAACTTCTCTATGAAAATGCTATGGCTCAGGAAGGAGAAGAATGGGGAAATGTAAGAAAAAAATTAAAGAATAAAAAATAACCATTCCTTCATGAAACTATGAGTGCCAATACCATTCGAAAAGCAAAAAAACTTGTTGAAAGCGGAGGAGTGGTAAAAATTGAAGATGACTTGTTTCAAATTAAATCTTCATCAGACCCTGAAAAATCATATTTTGTAACATCTGATACATGTGAGTGTCCTGGGTTCAAAAATTTCTACAAATTCCATCATGGAAAAGGGCTAAAGGCCAATTGCTCTCACTTGGAAGCCATTAGGATTTTCAAAGAATCTTCTGACTAGTCTATTTTAGATTTTTTGGGTCTACTTTTCCTACAAATGCCTTGTTTTTTGTAATAATAATTGGACGTAAAATCAATCCTGGATATTTGACCATCAGTTTGATTATTTGAGAATCTGTTTTTTTCTTGTTTTCCAAATCCAGTTCTTTGAACATTTTGTCCCTTTTTCGTAATAGTTCTGATGGCTTTTTGCCTGTCATTTTTATGATTTTTTTCAATTCTGATTCTGAAAATGGATCTTTGAAAAAATCTCTTTTTTCAATATCTGCACTCATTCGGTCTGCTTGAGAAATTGTCTTTTTACATGTAATGCAGGATGATTTGTGGAATATCTTCATTTGATTTCCATTGGTTTTTGGACTAAAAATTGTTTTGAAAAATCATAGGGGATGGGGAAATCTCCCTATGATTGATCAGGTGTTTATGACTTAGGCAAGTGCAGCAACTGTATGACACAGTGCTTGCTCACCATACATGCATTGGCTGTGGAATCTAACTTCTGTTGGTTCTTTACATCTTGAACAAATTAGTTGAATTGGTTGCTCGCAATGAAGACACTTCTTTGCAATATCCAATTCCCCTCCACATTGCCTACATGATGTATCTGGCATGTTTCTTACCTCACGGAAAGTTTTTTCTGCCAAACTTCCATTTGGAAAGAATTTCTTCAGAACATGAAGAAACTTTTTCCATGGAAGTTTTTACAGATTCCTTGAACTGCTTGAGTGATGATTCAGTGCTCATCATTTTCTCCTCCAGATTATTCCACTGACACCAACTTGCCTTGGGGTTTCTCCTTGGCAAGAGTCAATGTCAGCTCCAAGACTCCGTTTGTGTATTTGGCTTTGGCAGAGTTTTCATCTACTTTTGATGGTAGAGGAATTTTCTTTTCGTACTTTCTGTCATCATGCTCAGCTGAGAGCAAAACCAGTTTGTCTGATACATTCAATTTGATATCAGATTTTTCAATTCCTGGCATCTCAGAATATATCTTGAGAGTACGGTTCTTTTCGTTGACTGAAACATCAACGTATGGATCTCTTACTTTGGAATCTGAAAGAGATTTTTCAGGCTTTGTGTTGCCCCATTCGGTAACATGAGGAATGCCATCCTCTCCTACAGTCTTTACGTAACCGTAGTAGTATGGTCCAAAAGTTTGGACTGTGCCTTCATTTGGTCTTTCGAAGACATCGCCCATTGAAAAAAAGGGATTCGACAATCTTCGAAATGTTTTTTCGAATTGGTCATCAAACATCTTTTAATCACCGAATTACTGTAATAGTGATTACAAAATATAAATTTTATGTATAAATTATTCAGAACTGACAATATGTCATGTATATTACAACATTAAAATATTGGTGTGGTAGAATATTTTGAAATGTCAACCACAACTTTGGAATTTGAAAATCAAGTAAAACCACGTGGAGAACGACAGGTAACATACTTTTGTAGACTGTGCCGTGAATATGGAATTAAAACTAGAAAGGCACACTTGCAAAACTTCCATAATGCAAATAGAGATACCGTAACTAAGCGAAGTAACAATGATCTCGTAGATGTGATTTTTACCGAATCAAGATAACTTCAAAAAATATTCTGATTGGAATCTTGAAAAAACTTTTAAAATTTAAAAATGAATCCACTAAACACAGCAAATAGTTTTTTTAAAATCTTCAGAATTTCTCTCAAAACTACATTCCTTACATGATTGCCAGCTTCTTTTCTTAAGAATTGAAAATGACGATTCATATGATACAGAACACATTTTTCCTCCACATTTGGGACATGATAATGGAATATCTATTTTCATCAATTCTTGTTGTGTGATTTTGAATATAAGGGCCGCGTATAATTTGTCTTTTATTCTTCAGAATTTTCTTCTATGTTTTCTTCAGAATTTTCATTGAGGTATTCATCATTGAACTGCTCAATGGTCTCTTTTGGAATTGAAATTAATTCCAGATATGCTTGTCTTGCTTCTTCAAACGTTCCTCCATTTGCAAGAATTTCATCTCTTACTATTTGTGCATTGATGAATTTGTTCTTTGTAAAATTCAACTGGTCACTAACTAAATCCTGAATCTGTGGATTCAAACTTTTGATGTAATCCTCGTATTGAAGACCTTGATAAGTTCCTGCCCCTGGTTTGTAAAATTCAATTGCCTGCTCTTTTAGTTCTTCTGCAATTTTTCTTTGTTGTTCAACATAAATCTGCTCTTCATTTGGTTTTTCTGCAGCTTTATTTTCTTGAATTAATTCATTTAACAATCCATGATAATATTTGAATAATGTTTGACCTATTGGATTTCTATCAAAGTCGCTTTCATTTGCACTAAGGTACTTTATTGCCTCATCTGTAGATAATCTCTGCTGGAGTAATGATACTGGAGAACTATCGCCCATTACCTGGAACTGTGTACTTGCCATACCAGTCATTCCATACCATGATGCAATTGCATTAACCGTATATGTTCCAGGAACCCTCTGAAAGTCTTTGAATTCTGCTCTAAATACACCGCTAGGGTCAGTAAATGCGATGGTAGTATCTGCCCCTGCTCTAACTAGGACCTCTACACCCCTGGTTGCCTTGTAAGCATGATCAACTACTCTGCCTGTAACTACTACATTGTCTCCTGAAACTACAGTTCCTTTCTCCATGTTTAGTTCTACAACAAATTCCCATAGTTCTGCCTGAGAAGTTGGGAGAAATGGAATTAGCATCAAAAATGAAAATAATCCTACGAGTAATACTTTGTTACTATACACATGTGCTGCTTTTGATTTGTGCAGTTAAGACAAAGTATGAATAAAAATTCGCTATTTTTCAATTTTAATTGAGTCAATCTTACCATTTGTAGCCTCGAGACTGGGTCAAAATTCCTATCCCTACTACTTCTTTAAGCTCCAAAACCACTCAATCTTAAATCATGGATTTGGAAAAATTCCGAAATGATGTACATGTAATGACTGAGAAACTCTCCAAGAATCTTACAGAAAATGATGCACCTAAACTGACTCTAGTCAGAGACCATCTAATTGAAATGTACAAGAAAAATCTTGTAAAAATTAATCATTCTATTTTAGAATTAATCTGTGCTAGCAATTTGATTTCACGGGGATATTCTGTAGATGCTGAAAAAGACGTATCTGATATTCTTGTCTGTGACATTTTTGCAAAAAAAGGTGATGGCAATACTATTGTAGAAATTGAAACAGGGTTTACTCCACCTCAACATGCCATGGATACCATAGACTATTTTTCTGCAAGAATAATGAGCAAAATTGCTCGATACAGTCAGCATTGCTCAAAGTTTTCCTTGGCAACTCCTGTGGTTGGAATTTTACCTATTTCTAAAATTTTCCTTTTACCTCCAAATGCTAGAAAAAAAGAAGACGTTCAGAAAATCAAGAATCTGTGTGATAGATATTATAAAAATCCGCCAATAGAATATGACGATATTCTAAATGCTCATCTGCATTCGATATATTTGATAAACATTGACAAAGGATTTGCAAAAGAATTAGATCCACAAGGATATGTGGATTTGACTAATAGTTTACTTGAACGCAGTGAAGTACAATATTAGGAATAAGAAAGAGAAAAAGCTCAAATTCTCCTATTGTTTAGGAATTCTAAGATGATTTGTGCAGCATGTGAGACAAGAAAGCATTTTGAATGCATTGATTGTATGAATAATCACAAGACACATCTTTGTAGCTGTGATTGTCATGATGAAAATACAGAACCTCATGAAGTAGGAACTGCTCACTAGATTTAGTTCTTAAATTTTCTTTCAATCTCTTGGGCCATAATTTCCAATTGACTTGTATCTCCTATCTTTCTATAGGTTAATTTTTCAATTGTTTTGATGATGCTGATGGCTGATCTATATTGTGGAATTTCAGGCTCGTTTAGTTCCCCATACATGCCAATCCCTTGAATGTCATTTTGTTTTGCAAATCCTAGAATCAATCCATTAAACCCTGTGATGATTGATTTTTGAGGAGTTGTTTCAACATCCAATCCTTCCATTTGTTTAGTTAATTCCTTAGATGTTGTAGTGATGAATGTTTTGGGATTATTATCAATAACCCTGTTTGTGTGAAAACCACCCAATGTGTAGATAAATTTTGCAGAATATTTTTTTGCAGTATCAATTACATCCTGACATAATGCGTTTAACTCGCTATTGCTTTGTGGTTGACCCTTGCCTCCTCCAAAAACTATCAAGTCATCTGTGTATCTATACTCCCAACTCTCATCTGGAAGATCAATGTATCCTCCCCTATCCACAATATATGTGGGAAATGGAGTTTTTGCAGTTCTGAATGTTTTAGTTCGAAGTGACTCATTGATAAAATTAATCACAATACTGCCAACATTTCCCATGTCCTGCATTGCTGCAATAATTATTGGTTT
>JAHELP010000040.1:7538-8962 GCA_024644105.1 Candidatus Nitrosopumilus sp.
AGGCTCGTCTCAGAAGCCTGGTATGGTGAGAATGTCAATGAAATAATTATTCCAGACAGTACTGAAACTGTAAAACAACTAAAACTAATCATGGATAGATATCCGCTTGAAATTCTATCAAAATCCACATGGCAGAGAAAAATTGTAAAAACATATGCTCCAAAACCTACAATTCCTCCAATCAAACTAAAACTGAAACGAGCAAAAGCAGGTGAGCAGTTTAGAGGAAAATTACTAAATTTCCAAAAAGAAGGATTGGACTTTTTGTTAAAATCATCTGGCAATGCATTGCTTGCCGATGAGATGGGTCTTGGAAAAACTGTTCAAACTTTATCATATGCTGCAACTGAAAAACAGACGTTTCCAATTCTTGTTGTAGCTCCTCTTGTAACTTTGAATAACTGGGAGCGAGAAATTGAAAAATTCTTAAAGAAAAAGAGTAGAAATGGCAGAATCGTAGAGTCTGAATCACCAAGTGTTACTATTATCAGAACTGGAAAATCAAAAGAGTTACCCAAAACTGACATTTACATAATCAATTATGAATTACTTTTCAAAAGAAATGAAGATTTATCAAAATTAGGAATCAAGACAATTGTTTGTGATGAGGTACATAACCTCAGGTCAAAGACAACTCAAAAATACAAAGCAGTAAAAAAGTTAGCAGCACTTCCATCTATTCTGTATAGAATTGGACTATCAGGAACTCCAATTTATAATCGAGGTTCTGAAATCTGGCCTATCATTGATATCATTAAACCAGGATTGCTTGGAAGCTTTAAGGAATTTTGTGAATACTTTTGTTATGTGAATGACAAAGGCAAAGCCATAGTTTTAGAAAACAAACGTGCATCCCTTAGAAATGAATTGCAAAAACATGTCATGCTAAGAAGAAAGAAAGCAGACGTACTAAAAGAGCTTAAAGACAAAGTTCGATACAAGGAAGTTATTGCAGCTGATACTGATTATTATCTTGAAGAGCTCGATAAGATTTGGAAGAAAGTAGAGGCAGAACAAAAGGACGCTGAATCTGAATTCTCAAAATCTGCATCATATCATAGGGCAATTCAAAGTGAGAGACAAATTGCCGGTATTGCAAAACTTCCACACGTGATTAATTTTGTTAAAAATATTATGGAGATTGAAGAGAGTGTGGTTGTATTTTGTCACCATAAAGTAATTCACAAATTACTCCATGACAGTCTTCAAGAGTTCTCTCCTGTCTCAATTATTGGTGGCCAATCAGATTCAATACGTCAGGATCAAATTGACAAATTCCAAAAAGGTGAGTCAAAATTAATGATTGCAGGTATTCGCGCAGGTAATGTGGGAATTAATCTTACACGTGCAAAATACGTTATTTTTGCAGAACTTGACTGGAGTCCTGCAATTCATAGACAAGCTGAAGATAGATTGCACAGAAT
>JAHELP010000009.1 GCA_024644105.1 Candidatus Nitrosopumilus sp.
CTTTTTCCATATTGTTTTGAGATTTAGAATTAAATCCCTCATTTAGAATATTATTTGGACTAACTAAAACAAGTGATGGGGAATATCTTTCCAACCCTTCAATTTTTGGTATTACTATACTTGCATAAAACGAGTCTCCTTGTTTAGCGTCAAATGAGTAAAATTTAGCCTCATTTTCTCCTAAATTTTCATAAATTGCCCATGAAATTTTATGATCTGGAATTGCCAAGGCTGAATCCATGTCTCTGTGGGTATCATCATGAGAAATTAATTTGTGAGCAAAAGCTGAATTAATTGAAAACAGACCTACTAAGAAAATTACTAAAAGAATTTTTTTCATAATTTTTATCACAAACCTAAAAAATACTGTTTAATTTTTTTAATTGTTTTAAATTTGATATCTCTATATCATTACTTAATGTGATAATTTTTGCTATCTTGGGATTTGCATCTTTACCTAATTTTAGAACCGTCTCTCCTTGCAGTTTAACTACTAATGTTATATTTTGATCTTTTAAACTTCTAGCCAACTCTTTTGCTTCTGATAATTGTTTAAACCATCCAAATTTGTTTGAAAGTTTTACAGGTATATCAAGCACATCTATTATTCTTAAATTATCCTGAATTGAAAAATTCATTGATGGCAAATCATCACATGTAATTTTTAGATTGCCTTTCTGGAAAAAAGATAAAAAATTTGCGGGTAGTTCAAACTTGCTCATTTTCATCTACCTCACTGTGCGGTTATAGTCAGCTTACCTGTTAAGGAAACTGATCCTGTTGGGACAATTTTGTTTTCTTTTTCTACTTGACCTTTCATCTCAAGATTTTCAAAATCATAAGTGATTGAGGCATGCTTTTGTGTAAGTTTCTCAAAGATTTCGCCAAGTAGGTTTGCCCATTCTTGTTCTTCAGCCATATGGGTATTTTCCAATTATTGTATATAACTAGTGATAAAAATATTTTCTAGTGCTAATTTACCACTAGAAAATAATTTAAACTCGTTTTAAATATAATAAATTGATATGCCCTTTATGGAAAAGTGTATTGCTTGTACATCATGTAAAAATAATTTTTGTGATTGGTCATGTGACTATTGTTACACTAGATCATTTCTTCAAAAATTGGAGGTATGAATAATGCAAAAAATGGTTAATTTTGAATCTCTAATAGATGACCAAAAAATTCCTATTCGACTTGCTTTCATAACTCCAGATGGAGCACCAAATATTATTTCACTTTGGTATGAACAAATTGATGGTAAAATTTACTGTGCTACACAATCAACTGCAAAAATTGTTTCTTACTTGAAAAAGAACCCCAACTGTGGATTTGAAATTGCAGCTGATAAGCCTCCTTACAAAGGGACTCGTGGTAAGGGTGTTGCTAAAATTATTCCAGAGGATGGAGAAAAAATACTTGTTTTGCTCATGAGTAAATACCTAGGAGATAAAACATCCACCTTGTCAAAATTCTTAAAAAATAACAAAAAAAATGAAGTGGCAATAGAGATCACTCCCTACAAACTCCTGAATTATGATTATTCTAAAAGAATGAAGGATATCTAATATCCTGAAAGATAATTTAATCCCAACTTGTGATACTAAATTAAAATTCTAAAAAGTAAAAATCGTGATAGATAATTGTCTTGATTAAATACTATATATGCTAAATTAGTTAGCACTATTTCAAAAGTTACCTCTAGGTTATATTCTACAAAGCCTAATAGAGAGTGAGTAGAAATGCAACAAACAAAAAATCAAAAAACTCCACAGCTAAAATTTGTGGCAATATTGGCAGTTGCTATTTCAGTAACACTAGTGTTTACAATTACTCCTTGGAATATTATTCCAACTTCTGTTACTGAAGATGTGACAGTTATTGCTGTAACAAACTATGGCTGTGTTGGAGAGTCCGATGTAGGACGATCCGTCGTAGTTCCAAATTGTAGTGCATCTGTTGGAGATACTATATCTGCAACATTTAACGTACCTGCAATGGAAATTAATGGATACTATGATAGAATTGAGGATAAACTAGAAACAGTTATTCCTTAATCTTTTTTTTATTTTTCAGCTTTAATTTTTTCTTTACGCATCCATATTGTTTTTTCCTTATGATCAATTAATTCTATATTCATTTCATTTAATTTGTCTCTAATTTTGTCTGCTTCCTCATATTTTTTCTCTATTCGTGCTTTTTCCCTATTTTTAATCAACTCATCAATCTCATTTTTTTCGTTTTCTGAAATTTCTGGAATGCTTAATCCCAAAATTTCACGCATCCTTTTTAATTCTGTCTTGATGATCAAAGTATTTTCTTTTCCTAGTTTTTCATCTGCTGCTAGCCTATTGGATTCTTTTACTAACTGAAAAAATGCTGATAATGCAAGATGGGTGTTAAAATCATCTTCTAGTGCATTATCAAAATCTATGGCTATTTTTTTAATCAATTCATCAATGCTTTCATTATTCTCACTATTTGCATGGATTAATTCAAAATGACAAGTTTCAACTTGTCTCCATTTGATTAGATTTTCTTTTAGTAATTCTTCAGAATAATCAATTGGTTTTGAATAGTGACCTGACAAGCAAAATAGTCTAATGATATTTGAGCCCCAATTTTCAATAACATGCTTTATTGATTTTACATTACCTATTGATTTAGACATTTTTTCTCCTTCTATAGTTACCATTCCGACATGCATCCAAATTTTTGCAAATTGACTTCCAGTGCATGATTCGGATTGTGCAATTTCATTTTCATGATGGGGAAAAATCAAATCTCGTCCTCCTCCATGAATATCAAAATTTTCTCCAAGATACTTTATGCTCATAGCTGAGCATTCAATATGCCACCCAGGTCTTCCTTTACCCCATGGGCTATCCCACAAAGGTTCAACATCTGATAATTTCCAAACGGCAAAGTCTAATGGATCTTTTTTCTCTTCATCGACTTCAATTCTTGCACCTGACTGTAATTCGTCTATTTTCTTTTTAGATAATTTACCATAATCAGAGAATTTTGACACTGAAAAATAAACTCCATTTTTAGTTGAATATGCACTTTCTTTCTCTATTAATTTTTTGATAAATTCTATAATGTCCTCAATATGTTCAGTAGCTTTTGGATAGTTTGTTGCACGCTTTACGTTTAATCCATCAAAATCTGTAAAGTAATTTTCAATGTATTTAGAACTGATTTGTTCTGCAGTTTTATTTTCTAAACTTGCACGGTTGATAATTTTATCGTCTACATCAGTAAAGTTTTGTATAAATTCAATTTCAATACCTTTACTTTCAAGATATTTTCGCAGTACATCAAAAACTATGATTGTTCTTGCATGTCCTATATGAGATTCATCATAAACTGTTACCCCACAAAGGTAAATTTTGACTACTTTTGAGGTGTCTACCTCTTGATCCACTTTTGATAACGTATCTTGTATCTTCATACTAATCTCTATCTGGTTTTTGAATTGGCAATCTTTTATGTTCGCTGTTTATGTGTAATTGTTGGATTTTTTCTATCGTGTCTTTGCTAATTTGGGTATTTTTTTCTGTTTCAAGAATTGATAGTTTTTTATCATATAGACAATACAAAATAGAATCTATCTCTTCATATGATAATCCTAACTCTTCTTCAGCCTCATGGTCTTTCCATAGGTGTGGGCTGCTCTTCTTTGCAATGACATTTTCGGGAACGCCTAGATATTTTGCAATTTCTCTTACTTGTAATTTGTATAGTGAAATAATTGGTGTGATATCTGATGCGCCATCACCAAATTTAGTAAAATATCCAATTTGGTATTCACTTTTGTCGCTAGAACCTAAAACAAGATAATTTTTTGCATTTGCATAATAGTACAAAATATTTGTTCTTACTCTTGCCCTTAGATTTCCTTTAGCTTTTTCATTTGGCTCAAGATACATTGAATATTCGTTTATGATTGGCTTGATGTCAATTAGCTTGTATTCAATTCCTGTTAATGAAATCATCTTCAATGCGTCTTCTGTTTCTGATTTTGGTGTAATTGAGGTATCTGGCATGATTAATGCAAGAGTTTTTTCTTTAAGGTTTCTTTTACAAAGATAGGCTAAAACTGCTGAATCAATGCCTCCGCTTAGCCCTAAAATGAGTCCTGCCGAATTATTCTTTTCAATTTGCTCTGCTAGAAATCTTTCAATTCTCTCTGTTATGTTTGAATAATCTTGATTTTTGATTTCATTTATAATATTTTGATTCAACAACTAGTTTTCAAATGTGTGAGAATAAAACTTATGCCCAATATTGAATCTAAATTAGTTCATTTTGAACACACATTATTCCTTATACTAATTTGGATAAATAAAATCACAGAATAATCTGTGCCCAACATAACCCATACCTAGCCAAGGGAGGGGAAATTTGTCCCTTCTCTTAGCATTTTTAAAAATAGAATTTGATTTTTAATAATTAACGAAATTAAATGTCGATATAGATACCGTCATCTCTAGATTCAACTGGATATGTTTCTAATTTCACTTCTTTTAGATAATCTGTTAGCTCTCCTGTTTTGATATTGTAATGCCAAAAATGCAATGGACATTCAACAATGTCTCCTTCTAATTTACCGGGTGCAATTGATCCATCTTGATGAACACATAGATCATCCATTGCATGATATCCATCTTGATTAAAAATTGCTATTTGCTTGCCATCGACTTTGAAGGCTTTTCCTTTGCCTGCTGCTACGGCTCCTTTATCTGCAATTTTTTTCCATGTCAATATTTTTGTCATATCTTTGTCATTTATTTACATTCGCATGATAGAATTTTATAGCCTAAAAATTGTGTCTGATTATTGAGTAAAGTAAAGTCCAGTCCAAAATTGATCAAAGAGGGTAAACTATCTTATGAATGGGCTAGATCTCATATGCAAATTTTAGATAATACTATTAATCGATATAAAAAATCAAAACCACTAAAAGGAATTACACTTGGATTCTGTCTTCACATTACAAAGGAAACATCTGTCTTATTGATGGGCGCTAAAGAATTAGGTGCAACTGTAGCTTGTTGTGGTGGAAATCCTTTGACAACTCAGGATAATATTGCAGCATTTTTAGCATCTCAAGGAATTAATGTATACTCTTGGCATGGGCAATCCGTTAAAGATTATGACTGGTGTATTGATCAAGTGCTAAAACACAAACCAACTATTTTGACCGATGACGGTGCTGATATGAACATCAAAGCTCATTTTGATAAAAGATTCAAGGATATGAAAATTCTTGGTGCTACAGAAGAAACAACAGCAGGTGTTACTAGAATCAGAGCTGTGGAAAATCAAGGAAAACTTCGTTATCCGGTAATTCTAGTAAATGAAGCATACACAAAACACATGTTTGATAATCGATATGGAACTGGTCAAAGTACCATTGATGGATATCTTCGCGCCATGAACCTTCTCATGGCATCAAAGCGTGTTGTAGTTGTAGGATATGGATGGGTAGGTCGCGGTGTAGCATCCAGATGTAGTGGAATGGGTTCTAAAGTAATTGTTACTGAAGTTGATCCTGTAAAAGCTCTTGAAGCCCATATGGATGGATTTGAAGTAATGCCAATGGCACAAGCTGCCAAGATTGGAGATATGTTCATCACATGTACTGGAATGACAAGTGTAATTCGTAAAGAGCATATTCTAAAAATGAAAGATGGTGCTATTATGGGTAATGTAGGTCACTTTGATGTTGAAATTGATAGTAAATTCTTGTTAAAATCTTCAAAATCCGTCAAGGAAGTTAGACCAAGTTTAGATGAATGCATATTGAAAAATGGAAAGAAAGTTTATCTAATTGGACAAGGCCGTCTTGCAAATTTAGTTGCAGCAGAAGGCCATCCTCCAGAAGTCATGGCACAATCATTCTCAAACCAAATTCTTTCTGTATTGTATATTCTTAAAAATCACAAAAAGATGGAAAATAAAATCATTAACGTTCCAGAAGAAATTGATCAACAGATTGCAGTTGATGCACTAAAGGCAATGGATGTTAAAATTGATAAATGGACTCCTGAACAAGTAAAATATGCAAACAACTGGTAAAACTTCTTAACCTCATTCTAGTCATTGACAATATCTAATGAACAAAAAAGCTATCATTACAAGTGCATTACCTTATGCAAACGGTGAAATCCATTTAGGTCATGTTGCATCCACATATCTTCCTGCTGATGTTACTACCAGATTTTTAAAATTAAACGGTGTAGAGGCGTACTATGTTTGTGCTTCTGATGACTTTGGAACTCCAATCCTAATACAGTCTGAAAAAGAAGGAAAAACCCCTGCCGAATATGTTGCTCACTGGAATAAACGAGATCATGATGATTTTTCTGCATTTAATATTGAATTTGATTACTTTTACAAAACTAGCTCTTCAGAAAATATTGCATTTGTTCAGGATGTGTTCAAAAAATTAAATGATTCTGGGCATATTTATGAAAAAGAAATCATTCAATTCTATTGCAATAAAGATAAAAAATTCCTGCCTGATAGATATGTCAAAGGCATTTGTCCCTATTGTAAGGCTGAAGACCAATATTCTGATCTTTGTGAGAGTTGTGGTCGAGTACCTGAAGAAATAACTGATCCAAAATGTTCCCTATGTGGACAACCTCCAATCAAAGAAAAAACAAATCACTATTTTTTTAGACTCAAAAATTTTGGAGAATCTCTTTCCAAATGGCTTGAAGAAAACCCTCATCTACAAAAAGATGTAAAAAAATATGTTCAAAACTGGATTAAATCAGGATTAATTGATTGGGATATTACACGAGATATTCCATGGGGCGTTCCTGTTCCTCTTGATAACGCTGAAGGAAAAGTATTCTATGGTTGGTTTGATAACCATTTAGCATACATTTCAACGGCAATAAAATATCTTAATGATAAAGGAATCGACGGGAAAGAATTTTGGAATTCAGCGGATATTTATCACTTTATTGGAAAAGACATCGTCTATCATCATTACCTTTTCTTACCTGCAATGAGATTGGGAATTAATTCAGAATACAAATTACCTGATTACATACCAACTAGAGGACATTTAACTTTACAAGGAAAGAAAATTTCTAAAAGTAGAAATTGGTATATTGGATTAAAACAATTTCTAGAATATTATCCTGCAGACTATCTGAGATTTTATCTTGTTTCAATTAATCCCTATTCACAAGATGATTTAAATTTTGATTGGGATGATTTTACAACAAGAATTAATTCTGAATTAATTGGGAATCTTGGAAATTTTATTAACAGAGCACTTGGCTTTACTAAAAAAACATTTGATGGAAAAGTACCAAAACCTGACACTTTTGATGAAAAAGATTCTGAGGCTGAACAAAGAATTAAAAATCTTGCAACTGATGTCGGCGCTCTCATGGAACAAAATCATCTAGATAGAGCATTAAAAAAAATCATGGAATTTTCATCATTTTATAATCAATACTTTCAACATAAAGAACCCTGGAAAAAAGGTCCTGGGACTGAAAACTGTGTATATCTTTCAGTAAATGCAGCTAGAGCAATCTCTATTGCTATATTCCCATTCATGCCTGAGTCCTCTCAACAAATCTGGTCTCAATTAGGCTTAGATGGCAAAATTACTCAATCAAAATGGAATGATATGTCTGAATTAGAAATATCTGAAAATCATGTTTTAGGTGAGGCATCTCCACTATTTGCCAAAGTAGAAGCATCTGATATTGAAAAACACAAAAGCCAACTAGGGCCATCTGAGTGAACATGAAACCTGTTCCAAGAATTTCAACAAGAGGTTACTACGATCTCTCTAATGGACAAACGTTGAAAAATAATTCATACTATACATATCCAAAAAATGATTTTAAAAAATTAATTAATTCAAAAGAATTTACTATAATGATTCATGGTTTACGAAATGATAATGCCGGGGCTATTGCAAAAGTTGTCATTGCAAAAAAACAATTACGTAAACTAGGTTACATTCATCCTGTTGTTGGATATAGTTATGATTCTAACACAAAAGGTGCACACTTGATAAAGCAAGCAAAACATGCTCTTGCAGTAGGTCAAAAAATTGCCGAAAAAAATGGCAAGAATCTTGGAAAGTTTATTGAAGATTTCAAATTATCTAGCCCTAAAACAAAGATTAGATTAATGGGTCATTCTTTAGGTTCGCAGGTAATTTTAAGCACTTTGGAATATCTTGCAAAAAAGAAAAAAAATTTTGGAATTGTAGAAGGAGTTTACTTTTTTGGCGCATCAATTACTGAAGATGTTCCGTCATCAAAAAAATACGCCAAAATTTTTAAATCAATTGTTAATTCAAAAATTGTAAATCATTATGCACCTACAGATGAAGTTCTAAATTGGGCTAACAAAGAAAAATTTGTAAAAGGCCCATTGGGACTTAATGGTGCATCTGGTAAGCCTCTTAAGCAGTACCATCAAAAATTAGTAAAACCAAAAAATCATCGATTTGCAAGTTATGCGTTAGTTTTGAAATCATTCCCATAATTTTTGATATTCCAGATCCGTATGATTTGTTCGTTAGTCTTTTATACAAAAAATGAAAATCACATTTTATCGTGAACATTAGTTTTGATTCTTCATGTGCAAATAAATCCATATTATATCATCTGCATATTCTGGATGAACAAAATGATGCGTCCACTGATCTATCTGAATATCCGTGCTGAATAATTAGAATTGTTTTTAGAATAGGCACATCATAATATGCTATGAATGGAACTAGTTGTGATAATTGTTTCACTGGCTATAGGCCTGGACAGCTAATTTCATGTGAACAATGTGGCTCTGAATTCTGTGATAGCTGCATCAAAAATCATAAACACTGAGTATTTTTTCAAAATTTTAATCTAATTTGTGCTGTGATTTTTTATCATTAATAAAACCTGACTGGTCATTTCATCAAGTTCTTTGATCTCAGGTATGTATTGGGTCAATAGAGACCTTCTCCTTTTTCCCAAGATAATTCAAATAATGAGCTCATCATATCAATGAGTGCCTCTGAATCAGACCACCAAGCAAAAATTTGTCTTGTTGGATGATTGGCATTTCTCATGAAAATCAAAACTTCTTTTGAATCCTTGATGATAAAACATTTTTTTTCAGAATCTGTAGATAAAATTTTGATTCCATTTTTATTAAATTCAGAAAGAAATTCAGGTGTGCTTGTTAATGGCGAAATTACCATTTTTAATTCAGATGATGATTTTGCTGTCCAGTCAAAAATATCTGAATGATACATTCTTAGTATGTCTGCAACACTACCAAAAATTCTAAATGATTCTACACTTGAATCAATCATATCTTTAATTTTATTTGTAATTGGACCTGAACCATGTAATAATTGCATTTTTTCTGATTTTGATTCATCTGTTTCTACTGCAAAAAATGGAATCCCCTTCCACAGTTCTGAAATTGAATCTTCCTTAGTTGCTAGAGTATCGATTCTTTCTTGTTCTTGTTTAACCAGTGTTGTAATTGCAGTTTTCATATCCATTGCAGTATATTTAGTTGGATGAGATAACTCTGCAACTACAAGCCCTAAACTTTGTAGGGAATTAACCAAGTGATATGTTTCTGTTCTTGGTAATTGTAATGCCTTTGAAACTTCAGTAGCTGTTTTTGCACCGTACTTTCCAAGATATATGAAAACTTTGGCTTGACTTTTTGTTAATCCAAAATCAATTAATTCATTTTTAATTTTCTCAAGAGTAATTTTATGTTTATACATTGCAGTATCTGATTCATTATCAAATAGATTGAGTTGCTCATTAATTGTCATTTTCTAATTTCCTTAATTGATTCCAGTTTATCTCACTAGAGGAGTATTTAACATTTGATCGCTTCCAGGCTGGCATTTTTGTCCTTTTTTTGGTACCTTGAATTTTTTAAGATTTCCTGAAATTTCTAGATTTGCTTTTTGACCCTCTCTTCAAAACTTCATAAAGACTATTTTTGGCAAAACATTATGGTACAATCCATCAATTTTGTTATTTTAGGAAAACAAGACATTGCTTCTGAATTTGGAAAAAAAGGAACTGAAACTGATCTTACTCTATATGATCGAAAAGAATCTGATGTTATTAAAACATGGGTTGTTCCAAATGGGTTTCCTGAAAAAATTCAACCACTTTTTCAAGCAATAAACTTGGCTGAATATGTTATATTGCATGTTGATAAATTAGACAAATTCACTGGAGAGCAAATAATTGCGCTTGATTCTCTAAAAAAAGAAAAAGGAATTTTATCTCATACATTTGATGTTGATGAATCAAAATTGAATATGATGATCAAAGGAACTGTTGTTGAAAATTACACAAAAGTTGATCAAGATAAAATTAAAGAAGAGATGAATAAACTAGAACCCATTACAAATAATGATCCTTCTGAAATGGTAATTGATCATTGCTTTGATGTAAAGGGTGTTGGAACTGTAATATTGGGTAAAGTGACAAATGGGACGGTAAAACAATATGATAATTTGAAATTATATCCTGCAGGAATTGATGTATTGATAAAATCTATTCAAATGCATGATGATCCTGTAACTGAATCCATTTGTCCTGCAAGAGTTGGATTAGCAGTAAAAGGTGCAAAACCTGATGAAGTAGGTCGCGGGGATGTTATATCTCAAGAAGGTGCCGTTGATGTAAATACAGAAATTGAACTTAATTTTCAAAAGAGTCCTTTTTACAAAAATGATATTGCAGAAAATCAGGGTTGTTTAGTTAGTATAGGATTACAAATCAAGGCTGCAAAATTCTCATCAATATCTCCCCTCAAACTAACTTTTGAAAAACCGATTGTAAGCAAAAAAGGCCAAATTGCCATTATTCTAAAACCCGAATCCCCCACAATTCGTATTCTGGGAAGTGGTCAAATTCAATAGGCTGATTTAATTAAATCAAACTTTCAAATTAAATCAATATGGAACCTGCACGTGCTTGCCCTATCTGTCCTAAATGTGGTTCAAAGAGATTCATTCGACTCCCTGGTGAGAAGGTCATTGTAAAATGTCGTTCTTGTGAAAAAATTATTGAAATCTAAATCATAGTTAATATTTGCAATATTCCTGCTTGAAATATGGCAAAAACATGGAAAGATGCCGATATCAGTCTTGATCCAATAAAAGATCAAACAATTGCTGTAATTGGTTATGGAATTCAAGGTGACGCACAAGCAAACAACATGAAAGACTCTGGTCTAAATGTAATAATTGGTCTTAAAGAAGGCGGTAACAGCTGGAAAAAGGCAGAAGCTGATGGTCACAAAGTATTGTCTGTTGCAGATGCAACAAAACAAGCAGACATTGTTCACATTTTGATTCCTGACATGATTCAAGGTCAAGTATACAAAGATGAAATCGGACCAAATCTTTCGGAAGGAAAAGCATTGTCATTTTCTCATGCAGCTGCAATCTATTGGAAATGGATTGAAGCACCAAGCAATGTTGATTTAATCATGATTGCACCAAAGGGACCTGGTTCTAAAGTTAGAGAAACTTATCTTGATAATTTTGGTACACCAGCAATTGTTGCAGTTGAACAAGATTATACCGGAAAAGCTTGGGATAGAACATTGGGAATTGCTAAAGCAATTGGAAGTGCAAGAGCTGGATTAATCAAAACTGCTTTCAAAGAAGAAGTAGAAACTGATTGGTTTGGTGAGCAAGCTGATCTTTGTGGTGGCGCAGCTTCTATGGTTACAAATGCATTTGAAACTCTTGTTGAAGCAGGATATCAACCAGAAATTGCATACTTTGAAGTTTTACATGAACTCAAACTCATCGTAGATATGATTCAAAGATATGGAATTAATGGAATGTGGAGACGTGTTAGTGAAACTGCCCGATATGGTGGATTGACTCGTGGACCAATGGTTATGGATGCCGCAAGCAAAGCTAACATGAAAAAAGTTCTTACCATGATTCAAGATGGAACATTCAACAGTGAGTGGATTTCTGAATATCAGAAAAATGGTAAAGATGCATTTGATAAATACATGAAAGAATATGACGAACACCAAATTGAAAAAGTTGGTAAAGAAATGCGTAAAATGATGTGGCCTGATTCCACAGAATAATCTTTTTTTATATTTTTCTTAATTTAGAAACACCAGTTGTAATATGATCAATAATTGTTGGTAATGGTGTACCTGGACCAAACACATGATTAACTCCAGATTTTACAAGGTCTGCATGATCGATTTCTGGAATTACTCCGCCACCAACTATCAGTACGTCTTTGATTCCTTTCTTTTTGAGAGTTTTAACTACTCTAGGAAACAGTGTTCCATGAGCGCCATTTAACAAACTCATTGCAATGGCATCAACGTCTTCATCTTCTGCAATTTGTGCAATTCTGTCTGGTGTTGCAAAAAGTCCTGAATAAATGACCTCCATTCCTGCATCTCTAAATGCTCTACACAAAACAAGAGCCCCTCTATCATGTCCATCTAATCCTAGTTTAGCCACCAAGATTTTGATACTTCGTGATGCAGCCTTTTGCTTCATGATTATAGTTGTATTTTGTGATATTTTAAAAGGTTTATTTGATTTATTCTCCTTGACCTCTTCAAATATATTGATTCATTCCTCAATATTGTCGATAAGATATGACTGATGATGTTTGTGATTTTTGTAAAGGAGTAGGTTCATCATCCACAACTGTCTGTGTTTATTGTAATGGAACGGGTGAATGGAATCAAGCAGCTCAAGCATACGTAAAAAACCATATTTGTCAATGTATTGTTCTTGATAGAAAATTTTGTCCTGTGTGTAACAAAGCATGCCATCATGATACCTCGTTAAATCCTAAACAAACCATTGATCCTGGTTATGGGGGTATGTCTTCCCATGAAATTATAGTGGGCGCATAAATTCAAAACTGCTTTATCATTCATTCTAGAAAAATACTCACACTTCTTATAGATGAGAAATGCTTCTAAATTATGTCTGAAGGTATATCAGTTTACAATCATTCAAATGAAAATCTTACAATAAACAGGATAGAAAACTAACATGGATAATCCAGCTTGTGCACGATGTGGAAAAAATTCAATTCTAACTGATGAAGTTACCGGGGAACAATTTTGTGGAAAATGTGGTTATGTAATTACTGAAAAATCACAAGAGTCCGGACCTGAATGGAGATCTTTTCAAAAAGATGGTGGCGCAGATCCTGCAAGAACCGGCGCCCCTTCATCACTAATGATACATGATATGGGTCTCTCTACTGTAATCAATCCGTTAAACAAAGATGCTTCTGGCAAACCTCTTTCAACATCCATGAAAAGCACCATTGAGAGACTTCGAACTTGGGATAGTAGAAGTCAAGTTCATGCACCAGTTGATAGAAATCTGAGACAAGCTCTTAGTGATTTAAATAAATTAAAAGATAAAGTTTCAATTCCTGCAAATGTTTTAGAAAAAGCTGCATACATTTATCGAAAAGCCTTAGAAAAAAAACTGGTTAGAGGAAGATCCATTTCTGCAATGATTGCTGCATCATTATATGCAGCATGTAGAGATACTGAAACCCCAAGAACTCTAAAAGATGTTGCCGATGCTGCTAATGTTAAACGAAAAGATATTGCAAGATGCTATAGGCTACTTCATCATGAATTGGAATTAAAAATGCCTGTGGTTGATTCAATCCAATGTATTGCAAGAATATCAAGTAAACTTGAGATTTCTGAAAAAACAAAACGATATGCTGTAAAAGTGCTTAAGGAGGCACAAGAACGTAAAGAATCAGCTGGAAAAGATCCTATGGGACTTGCAGCAACAGCACTTTATTTGTCATGTGTTAAAAATGGTGTATCTATCACACAACGTGATCTTGCAGAAGCTGCAGGTGTTACAGAAGTTACAATTCGAAACCGATACAAGGGTTTGAAAGCTGAACAATCAATAAAACCTTAATTCGATTTACCTTCATGCTTGTAGAGGAATTGCATACTTGACTGCCTAGTCTCAATTTTTAATAATCATGTTCGTTAAAATCTCCACCTAATGCAATTGTTGCAATAACTGTTGATTCCGTAGTTTGACATTTCATTTTTGAATCTGGTAAAAATTCTTTGAATATCTCTTGTAGTAATTGTTCTGTAAATACTGACCAATTACTTCCCAATTCATGCTGAATAATAAAATGATGTAATTCTCCTTCAATTCTGTGATCTGATTTCATTCCTGATGCACGCATATAGTCTTCTAATGTTTCGATACATCTCTTCAAATCATATTTTCCTTTTATGAATAACACAGTATCTTTAATGACTGGTTTGATTACATTGATAATTTCATTAATCTCTTGAGCACTCATCTCAATTCCTAGAGTATCTAGAATTTTTTTTGGTACTGGAATCATTCCTATTTTGTCTGCAAATCTATCCCACTGAATGTATTTTTCTAAAATCTGTCTTGCCATTACATTATGAGAAATATTGTGATTCATTGCTTCAGTTTCAATTTCTTCTACAAGCTTTACGGGTAGGCGATAAGTTATACTCCGTGTTTTTTCTTTTTTGGGTGGATGCTGTTGACGTTTAACTGTTGAATCCAATTCATAAATATCTCAATTGGAGTAAATATAAAGTTGGTTCATTATGACTGCGAGCATAATCTCAAATTTGATAATCGTATCTTATTTTTAAAGTAAATTCTTCACTATCGTTTTCATGAGGGAATTATTGTGGATAATTTAGCACTAATTCATTTGAGACATGGGAAAGTATTGTGAAAACTGTGAAAAATTTATGAAAAATCCAGATCTGACTCATTGTTCAGATGAGTGCCTATTGTTCTCAATTAAAAATAGCAATTCACTGGAAGGGTATGGTGCAATTACTTGGGAAGATAAATCTGATCCTTGGAAATAAACTTCGATAGAAAATCTACTTAAAGTGTAACCCAATTACTTCAAATGTGAACGTAACTCCAAAAAATTATCAATTAACTTTTGAACCTAATTTAACAAAATTCATTTTTGTAGGCAGTGAAATCATTACTGCTGATTGCAAAAAAGCTACTAATCTAATCACTCTGGATTGTGCTGAACTAAAAATTAGTTCATGCACTGTAAAATCTAAAGGTAAAGACATCAAATCTTCTGTAAAGACAAATGAGAAAAAAGAAGAATTACAAATCAAACTATCTGAAAAAATAAAGGGACTAGTTTCAATTGAAATCCAATTCCAAGGAGTTCTAAATGACCGATTGCTTGGTTTCTACAGAAGCCAGTATGTTCAGAATGGAAAGACCAAATATCTTGCCACCACCCAATTTGAGGCTGCAGATGCCAGACGAGCATTTCCCTGCTGGGATGAACCTGAAGCAAAAGCAACATTTGAAATTTCTATAATCGCTGATAACAAATTTACTGCAATTTCAAATATGCCAATAAAATCAAAGAAAAAAATTGGTAACAAAACTTTGTATAATTTTTCAAAAACTCCTATCGTTTCAACTTATTTGATTTATCTTGGTGTTGGTGAATTTGAATACCTTACTGGAAAAATTGGAAAAATCCAGATTAGAGTTGTCACAACAAAGGGCAACAAATCAAAAGGAAAATTCTCATTAGAGTTGGGAAAAAAGCTACTTACTTCCTATGAGAAATATTTTGGAATAAAATACCCTTTACCAAAATTAGATTTGATTGCAGTTCCTGACTTTGCTGCTGGAGCAATGGAGAACTGGGGAGCCATTACATTTAGAGAAACCATTTTGCTTTATGATCCTAAAACATCATCTACTAGAACTAAACAATTCATTGCTGAAGTAATCTCCCATGAAATTGCACATCAATGGTTTGGGAATCTTGTAACTATGAAGTGGTGGAATGATTTGTGGCTAAATGAAAGCTTTGCAACTTTTATGGCAACAAAATTTGTTGACAAATTCTATCCTGAATGGGACTTATGGAATCAATTTGTTGAGGATGCAATGAATGTTGCAATGGGACTTGACTCTTTAAAAACAACACATCCAATAGATGTTGTAGTTAATTCTCCAGCAGAAATTCGAGAAATTTTTGATGCTATTTCTTATGATAAAGGGGGCTGTGTATTGAGAATGCTTGAAAACTATGTAGGAGAACCAAATTTCCAAAAAGGTTTGAAAAAATATCTCTCTGATTTCAAATATCAAAATGCTAAAGGACAAGATTTGTGGGATGCAATTGGCAAGGCCTCAAAAATGCCTGTTTCTTCTATGGTAAATACTTGGTTAAAGCAACCTGGATTTCCTCTAGTTGAAATTAATCAAGAAGGAAATACATTGAAATTAAAACAAAAACGATATTTGCTTGAACCAGATAAAAAATTCAGTAAAGGATTATGGTCGATTCCATTATCTTTAGGATTAGAATCAGAAATATCTTCAAAATTATTTACAAAAAAATCCATGTCTATAAAATTACCAAAAAATACTTTGGGGTTTGTTGCTAATTATGGACGAAAAGGATTCTATCGTGTAAAATATGATGAAGGCATTTTACTTGATTTAAAAATGCTAGTGGATGGAAAACGAATTCCAGCAATTGATAGATGGGCTATTCAAAATGATTTATTTTCATTATGTCTTTCTGGAGATGAACAAGTAAGGAATTATCTTGACTTTTCTGATGCATATTTTGAAGAAGATAGCTACCTTGCATCGGTAAACGTTGCACATAATTTGGCATCGCTCTATTTCCGTTCATTTGATGAACCCTTTGCAGAAGAAATACGCGGATATGCTGTAAATTACTTTAGAAAAATTTTATTTAATTTAGGTTGGGAACCTCAAAAATCAGATAAACACACTGATGCCCTACTTCGTGGATTCACAATTTCTGTATTAGGTAAAATGAATGATGAGGATGTGACTGAAGAAGCACTAAGAAGATACAAAAAATTCTTAAAATCACCTAATTCATTATCTCCTGATTTAGTAGAACCTATTTGTTCTATTGCTGCATGGAATGGAAATTCAAAAACCCATAATGAACTTTCAAGATTATATAAAAATGCTAAAACCATGGAAGAAAAACTTCGTTTCTTAGGCGCATTATGTGGTTTCAAAGATAAAAAATTACTTGTTAAATCTCTTGATTTCTCACAAACTCCTCAAGTTCGTTCTCAAAATATGCAGTTACCAATTATGAAAGTTGCAGCAAATCCATACGGTGAAAAAGTATTATGGACTTGGCTAAAGAAAAATTGGAAGAAAATCAACAAAAAAGTTGGACATGGTAATCCTCTTTTTAACCGAATTGTTGCAAGTATTGCTTCTGTGGCAGACGATTCCATGGAAAAAGAAATTAAGATATTTTTCAAAATGAATCCTACGCCTGGCACAGAACGCACCCAATCTCAAACTTTAGAAAGAATTAGAATTAACTCAAAATTCCTAAGAAGAATGAGAAAAGAATTCAAAGATGGCTAAAAAACTGGGGCCTCCTATTTTTCTAGGAGTCTTTACTATTCTTGCAATAATATTTCTAACAGGTGGCGGGTCTGATGATAAAGATGTTTTACGTCAAACGTTTACCGTTGATGCTATTTATTATGATTCTGGATATGTGGAAATTTCATATGTCGATAAATCTTCTCAGAGCACATTGGTTGTAATGGAGATTCTTGGGATGGATGAAACCTTTCAAAAAACATACACTGATTCCTCTTTTGTTGAAATTGTTCCATTTCCAACAATTCCAAAATATGGTTGGTCAATACATCCTGTTGTTTTAGAGATTGATCATCCTGAATTTGGTCATATACAACTAAAGACTGAGATTCATTTACAAAACGAAGCCCCTCCAACAATAATATATTCTAGAACCTAGATAAAGCACAAGATTTTAGTGGACCTCCCAAACTTTACTGTATATTGGATCTAGCTGAACTAAAAAAAGGAAAACGTGGAGCTATTGCAAAAGCCATTACTATTGTTGAAAATGATCAAAATGAATCAAAAAAACTCTTGAAAAATATTTTCAAAGATAGTGGCAATTCATCAATTATTGGAATTACTGGCCCTGCTGGGGCTGGAAAAAGTTCACTGATTAACAAAACTGCAATTGCTTTAAAAAAATTAGGCACAAAACCAGCTGTTCTAGCAGTTGATCCAACAAGTCATGTTACGGGAGGTGCCATTTTGGGTGATAGAGTTAGAATGAGTGAATCAACTGATTCAGGAACATACATTCGAAGTATTGCATCAAGAGGTGCAACTGGTGCAGTATCACGTTCATTACGAAATAGCATTCGTGTCTTGGAATATGCTGGATTTAATCCAATTATAATTGAAAGTGTAGGAGCTGGACAGACCGAAGTTGAAATTTCTAATATTGCAGATATTACAGTTGTCGTTTTTAATCCAAACACTGGAGATAGTATTCAAACCATCAAAGCTGGATTAACTGAAATTGGTGATATCTATCTTGTAAACAAAAGTGATTTGAGTGGAACAAATCAACTCTTTGACGCTGTCCGTGATTTTATTGGAGATTCTGAAAGAAATCCTATAATTCTAAAGACATCTGTAAAGAAAAATACTGGAATTACTGTATTTGCAAAAACTCTAAAAGATATGATGAAATCTAAAAAGAAATTCAAGGAATCAAAGGAGAAAGAACGATTAGAAGCAGAGCTGAAGGATATTGTTTTAAATAACATTAAAGAAAAGATTGATGACATGCTAATTTCTGATAAAACGTTTTCAAAATATCTTAAAAAATTACAATCAAAAGACATTGATCCTTACTTGGCTGGGGATAAAATTACAAAATCTTTGGTAAAGTGATATTATGGCTGCAAAAAAATCAACAAAATCAAAAACACCTGAAAAGAAAATTTTTACAGATTCTGAATACCTTGTAAAGCGAGTATATCAAAAATCTTCTAAAAAAAGACCTGTTGAAGATGCTGGAAAATATCCATTTACACGAGGAATTCATCCTGGAATGTTTAGAGAAAGATTTTGGACTATGCGACAGTATTCTGGATTTGGCGATGCAAAGTTAACCAATGAACGATTCAAATTCATGCTTGAAAAAGGTCAGACTGGCCTTAGTATGGCATTTGACTTGCCAACCCAAATTGGATATGATTCTGATTCCCCACAAGCTGAAGGCGAAGTAGGTAAAGTTGGAGTATCTATTACATCAATTAAAGATATGCAGATTGCATTTGATGGTATTCCATTAGGTAAAGTTAGTTCCTCGATGACAATTAATTCTACTGCATCTACACTTTTAGCATATTATATCGCAGTTGGAGAGTCTCAAGGATTCAAAAGTCATGAACTTCGTGGAACAACACAGAATGATATTTTAAAAGAATACATTGCAAGAAATACCTACATTTATCCCCCACAACCATCCATGCGATTAATTGGTGATATGATAGAATATTGCGCAGAAAAAGTTCCTTCATGGTATCCTGTATCTATATCTGGATACCATATGAGAGAGGCTGGTTGTACTGCAACACAAGAGGTTGCATTTACATTGGCTAATGCAATTGCATACATTCAAACTTGTATTGATAAAGGATTGAAAATTGATGACTTTGCCCCTCGTTTGTCATTTTTCTTTTGTTGTACAATAGAGTTCTTTGAAGAAGTTGCAAAGTTTAGAGTTGCAAGAAAAGTTTATGCAAAAATTCTAAAAGAAAAGTTCCATGCAAAAAATCCACGTTCATTACAATTAAAATTCCATACTCAAACTAGTGGAGAGTCATTAACTGCGCAGCAACCCAACAACAACATTGTTCGTGTTGCCATTCAGACAATGGCTGCAGTTGCAGGTGGTACTCAATCATTACATACAAACTCGCGTGATGAAGCACTTGCACTTCCTACTCAAGAATCTGCTAAAATTGCCCTTAGAACTCAGCAAATTGTAGCTCATGAAAGTGGCATTACAAAGACTGCAGATCCTTTGGCTGGTTCATACTATTTGGAGGAACTATGTGACCAAATTGAGGCTGACGTCTGGAAATATCTCAAAAAAATAGAAAAAATGGGTGGCTCTGTAAAAGCAATTGAGAAAGGATTCTTCCAATCAGAAATTCGGGCAAATGCATATCGTTTGAAAAAGGAAACTGATGATGCTGAAAGAGTAATTGTTGGTGTTAACAAGTATGCTGAAGAAGAGGAACAACCAGAATTACTAAGAATTGATGGACGAATAGAAATTCAGCAAAAAAAGGCCCTCAAAAAATTACGTGCTGATAGAGATTCTAAGAAATTAGAAAAAGCATTGTCTGCAATGCAAAGCGCAGCTGATACTGAAGAAAACTTGATGCCTTACATCGTAACTGCTGCAAAATCATTTGCAACAACTGGTGAAATTAGTAATACATTCCGAGAAGTATTTGGTGAATATC
This sequence comes from Candidatus Nitrosopumilus sp., assembly GCA_024644105.1. GTDB lineage: Archaea > Thermoproteota > Nitrososphaeria > Nitrososphaerales > Nitrosopumilaceae > Nitrosopumilus. The sequence continues at coordinate 20,419 of JAHELP010000009.1, forward strand.
GTCCAAAAGAGGTCTTTTAGATGAAAATTGATCATATTGCTATTGCCGTAAATGATGTAGAAGAATCTGCTAAAATTTATCAACAAGCTTTAGGTGTTGATGAAATTGAATTTGAAACAGTAGAGTCTGAGGGTGTTAAAGTTGCAATTTTACATCTCGAGAATGCTCGTGTAGAGTTGATGCAACCAACAAATGATGATAGTCCAATTAAGAAATTTCTTGATAAAAAAGGTCAGGGGTTACATCATATGGCATTAGATACTGATAATATTGAAGGGGAGGTAGAGCGTATGGAAGGATGTGGAATTCAATTCTTAGGTAAAATAAGACCTGGTTCAGCTGGAACTAAAGTTACTTTCATTCACCCAAAATCACTTCATGGTGTTTTAGCAGAATTATGTTCTCATCCTAAAGAGTGAATTCATTTTTGAGCGATACTGATACTATATCAAAAATAAAATCTCATTTAGAAAAAACAAATGAAATTATTGAAAATTCAATTGAACAAGATTCATTATTTCATGATTCTTCAAAAAATAAGATATTCAAACTATGGCTTGAATCAAATCATTTTGCTTTGAATATAATAAATCAAAATTCGACCAAATAACTACTCCATCATTTTTAGAGTATCCGAAGCTGTGATAATTCCAACAATTTTTGATTTTTTGGAAACTAGAATACATTTAGAGTATCTTATCAATGGCACCAAAACATTTGCAGGTGTATCAAAATCAACAATTGGAGGAACTGATTCCATGGTGTCAGCTAGTTGTGCTTTTTTTAGTTCTGCCTCTCCTAAATCAGCTAAATGCTTTACAATTCCATCTTCTGATACAACTCCTACTACATCTGTTCCACTAAAAACAGGAATTTGACTAATTGATGATTGATGCATTTTCTTTATTGCATCATGAAGTGTGTTTGTGGGTTTTAGTTTTACAATATCCTTACTACAAAAATCACCTGCTGTATGAGATGATGATTCTCCCTCTAGTTTTGCAAGACTTTCAAAGATTTTTTTAGCAGTTTCATAACTTGGTTGACTTCTGCCTGACTCAATTTGATTAATCATGGAAGTACTGACACCAGTCATTGAAGCCAGTTTTTTTTGAGTGATGCCAATTTTCTGTCTAATTTGTTTAATTGAATCAATTCTTGGTAGCAATTCATATACAGATGGTTTTGATTGATTTAAAAATTTACTTTTAATATTTTAGAAAAATAGTATACTTTGAATCTATTTTTTCTTTGTTTTTGATTTTTTCGGTTGCTCTATTGCTGCTTGTGCTGCTGCAACTATTGCAATAGGAATTCTATGTGGTGATGCACTAACATAACTCAAACCTGCACCGTGACAGAATTTAATTGAATCCGGATCTCCTCCATGTTCTCCACATATTCCAATTTCCATGTTTGGTCGAAGTCCACGTCCTGCAGCAACACCAATTTTGATTAAACTACCAACACCATTAACATCGATTGATTGGAATGGGTTTCTTTCAAGTAACTCTTTTTCCATATATTCTGGAAGGAATTTCCCTTCTACATCTTCTCTACTAAAACTAAATGTACCCTGAGTGAGGTCATTTGTACCGAAACTAAAGAACTCTGCTGTAGTAGCAAGTTCATTTGCAGTAATTGCTGCTCTCACTACCTCTATCATGGTTCCAAAGTTAATCTTTAATTTCATTTTGTGCTTTGACTCTGTTTCTTTCTTGATAGAATCATAAATTTTCTTGATATGATTTAACTCTGCAATACTACTAATCTGTGGAATCATGATTTGAGGATGTGCTTTAACTTTTTTCTTTGTTAATTCAACTAGTGCATCAAAGACTGCACGAATTTGCATTTCATAGATTTCAGGATATGTGATTCCAACACGAACTCCTCGATGTCCCATCATTGGATTAATCTCTGCTAACTCCCTTGCTCTCTTCAAAACTATTTTTGCTTGATTAATTTCATTTGTGCTTCCACCTGACTTTAATTTCTGAATTTTTTCAACTAATTCTTCTGGATTAGGTAAGAATTCATGTAATGGTGGGTCGAGTAGTCTGATAGTTACCTCATAACCTTCCATAGCTTTGAGAATTTCAATAAAGTCACTTTTTTGTAATTGACCTAACTTTTTCAATATCTTATTTCGCTCTTCAATATTTTCAGCCATGATCATTTCTACAAACAAGTTAATTCTATCACTACCATTGAACATTCTCTCTGTTCTACATAGTCCAATTCCTTGACCTCCAAAGGATCTTGCAAGCTTTGCACCTTCTGGTGTGTCTGCATTAGCCCTAATTCCTATCTTTTTTGCCTTTTGGGCCCAATCTAAAATTTGTTCAAAGTCTTTTGTTACTTTAGGTTCCACTGTTGGAACCTCTCCAATAAAGACGGTTCCTGCACTTCCGTCAATAGTAATTGTTTCTCCTCCTTTGATTGTTATTCCATTTGCAGTACACGTGTTATTGTCATAATCAATTTTTAATTCCGGACATCCTACGATACATGGCTTTCCCATTCCTCTTGAAACAATTGCTGCATGAGATGATTTTCCTCCTAAACTAGTCAAAATTCCTTCCGATGAAAAGAATGCTGGAACATCTTCTGGCTTTGTTTCTTTTCTCACCAGAATTACTTTGCTTCCAGAATCTCCTAATTCTATTGCTTTTTTAACATCAAATACTACTATTCCACTTGCTGCTCCTGGCGAAGCTGCAATTCCTTTTGCTAATTGTTTATAGTTTTTAATTTTAGATTCATCCATTGTTCTGTGCAACAATGCCTCTAATTGCTGGGCAGGAATTCTTGTAAGTGCTTTATTTCTATCAATTAATTTTTCTTTAACCATATCCACTGATGTCTTTACTAATGCGCCTGCACTCATTTTTGCAGTTCTTGTTTGCAACAAGTAAAATTTCCCTTGTTCAATAGTAAATTCAATATCTTGTGGTTCTCTGAAATGTTTTTCTAATTTAGTACATGCATTACTTAATTCCTTGTGTGATTTTGGCATATCTTTTTTTAATAACTCGATACTTTTTCCTGTTCTAACGCCTGCTACAACATCTTCCCCTTGAGCGTTGATTAGATATTCTCCTTCGATTTCTTTTTTACCATTATGACCATTTCTTGTAAACACTACTCCTGTTGCACTATCATCTCCCATATTTCCAAATACCATTGTAACAACATTGACTGCGGTCCCATTTGCAATATCTTTTGTAATGTTGTTCTTTTCACGATAAACTATTGCTCTTTCACCCATCCAACTTTTGAAAACAGCTTCTATTGATAGTACTAATTGTTCATCAGGTGAATCTGGAAATTTCCTTTTGGTATGCTCTTCACATATTTTTTTATATTCTGATACAATTGTTTTTAGAGATTCTACGTTTAGTTTACTATCATCAGAAACTCCTTGTTTTGTCTTTGCAGAGTCCAAGACATGATCAAATTTTTCATCATTTACTCCAAATACTACTTTTCCAAATAACTGGATAAATCTTCGATATGAATCCCATGAAAATCGTGGATTTTTTGTCTGTTCTGCAAATCCTTCTACTGTTTTTTCATTTAATCCTAAATTCAAAATTGTATCCATCATTCCTGGCATTGAGATTGCTGCCCCTGATCGGACAGAGACTAGCAATGGATTTTTAGTAGAATTCCATTTTTTGCCTGTCTTTTTTTCCATTTTTGCAATATTTTTCATTACTGCTGGCATGACATCTTTTGGAAGTTTTCTGTTGTTTTCATAATACTTGTTACAAACTTCAGTTGTGATAGTAAATCCCGGTGGCACTGGAAGTTTTAGTCGAGTCATCTCGCTTAATCCTGCCCCTTTTCCGCCTAGAAGCATTCTTTTTTTGCTATCTGCTTCTTCAAATGCATAAACTGGTTTGTTTTTTACCATGCAAAATTTTGTAAATTATTTGGCTTTTTAAACTAATGCCTTAGCAAATTCAGAAATTACCTTGTTCCAGTTTTTTGCTTTAATTATTCCACTTGCCACTAGGATTCCCTCTGATCCTAACTCTACTGCTTTTGCCACATCTTCACCTGATACAATACCTGCACCGCAAAGTAATTTTGTTTTATTTTTTGAATCATTTACTATGCTTGCAGCTTTTGCAATCAACTCTGGTTTTTCTTTTGATACTGCTTTTCCTGATCCAATCAACTCAGGTGGTTCAATTGCAATATAATCTGGGTTTAGATTGACATATTTTTTAACTTCTGCAACATTCTTTACACATAAAATAGATATCATTTTCAATTCTTTTAGTTTTAAAACTAACTTTTCAATTTCTTTAGGAGAAATCCTGTGTTCGCTATGATTAATGAGTGAACCTTTTACTTTGGATTTTTTTAATAATTCTGGAATTATAAAACCTGTTGTGCTGCCAACTTTGGAGTCATCTATATGTTGAGCTAAAATTGGAATGGAACTATTTGATACTAGACCGATTAAATGCTGTGGTGGAGAAATTGCTATTTTAACTTTGTATTTTTTAGAAATTCTTTCTGCTGTTTTTACAAATTTTATTATTTTATCTCCTGAAATTTCTTCGTAATTTTTACAATTAATTACAAACATCTTCCTTTCAACTTTTCTGCATTGTATTTAATCCTTGATTATAATTATGGTGTTCTGGCTTGCATGTCATATCTTTTCTTCATTCCTAATACAATTATCATCAGGATTAATCCTGCCATGTTTGTACCTACGATAAATATGTCTTCAACAATAATTCCATAAATAAGCCACAAGATTGAACCCGCTGCAATGAATATCATTAGGAATTTTGAAACATCTTTGAGTCTTTTTGTCTTGTATCCCTTGTAGATTTGTTCAACCCATCCCATCAAAATCAAAATTCCTGCGGCTATTCCTAACATTGTTAGGAGAGTTCCATCAACTTCCATTTTCTATTTTAACTCCAAAAAAATTCATCTAATCCAGTTTGTTTTGGTTTTCCTAACATTGTATCAAAATCTAAATCCATTGAGGCTGTAATTTGTTCTAGTGTTGATTCTAAAAATTCCATGTATTTTTTAGAATCGATCTCTTCTTTTTTTGCCAATTCTACTGGTTTAACGCCTGGTTTGTTTAGAATTTTGATAAATGAAATTTTATCTCCTTTTTTTATTTCTCTAATTGATTCTAATTGTTTTGCAGCCCTGATATGTTGTGGAATTGTTTTGACATATTCTGATGGTGCCTTACTTAGCATTACATTGAATGTTAAATCTTCTAATGGGATTTCTTTTGCTTCTACTTTTTTACCACATGTTGCAATTTTCTCAGAAATTTCTTGTTTTGCTTTAACAAAGTCTTCCATAGTTTGAACTTTTGATAGGACATCAATCAATTCATAAAATAAATTTTTGATAAATGCTGGTGTGTGGGATTTTTTCCCAGTTAATCCTTTTACATCAACATTGCCTGATTTTGTTACTCCTAGATAATTTTTCTTTCTGTTACTTAGTACACAATACCTGTATGATTTGTCAATCTCTAAATCTACTCCGTGATCTTTTTTTGCTTGGTCTATTACAATTTGAATTTGCTCCTTTGTTGGATTTTTGATAAACAAAGAATCGGTATCCCCATAAAGAACTTCTATGCCTGCTTCTTCACATTTTTTGATTGTCTCTAAAATTGTATGTCTTCCAATTGCTGTAGTTGCTTCTGCTACTGGTAGGAAATAAAGTGGGAATATTTCGGCACCCATCACCCCATAGCTAGCATTCAGAATTACTTTGAGTGCTTGACTTACTACTGTGTATTGCTGCCTTTGATCATCTGTGAGTGTCTCTTTTTTTGATAAACTCTTGTAGTAATTTACTCTCAAATCTCTTAATGAACCAATGATCATCGATGTTAGACCATTTTTCTTTGAACATGCCCAATGATTTGTTTGAGGGATGGTATTTTTTTTACATTCTTCATGAGAACATCTTACTGTCTCATATGATAGGTTGCGAACTTTGATGATACTTGGATATAGACTTGCAAAATCCATAACCACTACGTCAAAGTGAATTCCTTCTTTAGGTTCTACAACAAGCCCTCCACGATATTTTTTATCTTTAATTACTGCATCAGACATTACTCCTTCTGATCTTCTTTGTAACTCCTCTCGTTTTGGAATTAAGCAGTTTCTTCGCCTGTGTTCATAATACAATAGACTTCTAATCCATTGTGATACTCCCATCCTTGCAATATCGTCAATTGGCATTCTACCAATTCTTGAAATGATTACAAGCAAGTCCATCATCAAATCTTTGTTAAAACTAGTTAGTTCGTATGTTAGCAGCGCATCATTGTAACAATAATTTGCCGTTTGGTATAGTGATAATTCATCAAATTCTAACCCATAGTCAATCTTTTCTTTTCCTAACAATGCTTTTGATACACTGTTTAGCGAAAAATCCGTGTATTTTTGACTGAATGCATAGATTTGAAATGACCGATTAGAAAGAACTTTGTACAAATCAAGATGTACTCCTTCCTTGAGAGTTGCAGAATCTCTCATCATGTATAGTGGATTCTCTGAATTTTTTATGCCCAACCTTTCTGCTCTGTTGTATAGATATGGTAAATCAAATTCATCACCATTGTATGTTAGTACAAATGGAAATGTCTTCATAATTTGAAATGCATCCTGAATCATTTCTTTTTCTTTATCTAAATCATAAAATGTAACTTTGATGTTTTGTTCTAATTCATTAATTCCCTCTTCAGTTCCTTCTGTTTTAAGCACAAAAATCTGATCATATCCATCAGACCCCTTCAATCCTACTGCTGTAACTTTCTTTTCTGCTATTTTTGGATCTGGTATTCTGCCTATCTCTGCTTCTACTTCAATGTCTATACTTAGTCGCTTTATTTTGGGGATTGGTTGGTTTAGCAAATCTGCCCATTCAGAAATATATTTTTTAAATTCCTCTGCATCTACCATACTCCCACTATCTACTTTATCCCACAGCAAACTCTTTAGAGCAAGTTTTACTTCGTCTGAAATTTCTAGATCATGTGGTTTAATTTTCCCTTCTGAAATTTCGTAATATTTTCCAACAATTAATCTTCTATCATACAAATAATTTTCATAATATTTGATATCTGATTCCCATGTTTCAATTACATTTCTTATACTCTTGTCCCCTGCAGTACCTCCTATTGCAAGTGGATCTGCAACAGTGATTTTTGACATGCTGACTTCTTCATCCTTCATCAAATCATACCGTGGGACTGTTTTAATTTCCAAAATATCTTCTCTTTCTTGCAGAAAATCTAGTTCATCAGGTGACAATCTTGAATAACAGTAAGGTTTGTGATTAGTTTCATCTTTCCATAAAAATAATTTTTTACTTTCTGGTTCATAGAATTTTAAAACTGCAGATTTTGAAATATTATCATATGTTGCTGATACAAGCATTGCTGGTGGCATTAAATCAATTTTCTTAGTCTCTGGCAAATTTACTTGCATTTTCTCACTCTGACTTGTCGTATTTGCCTACAAGTTCTTTTGCCCATCTTGCAATTTTCTTTTTATCTAAACTGATAACTTCAACTCCTGCCTCTTTTAGCAAATCATAATCTGTTTCTGGGTATGCATCAAGACAAACAAATTTTCTAATTCCAATAGTAATTGCCATTTTTGTACATTCTAGGCATGGAACAAATGTTGTGTATAATATTGCTCCCTTTATTCCTGCTTCAATTCCTAAAATTGCACAATGCATTATTGCATTTGCTTCTGCATGATTACACAGGCATCTATCTAAAGATGCTCCTGATTCAATTTTTCCTTCCATGCGAAGTTGACATCTTTTACATCCTCCCTCAAAACAATTTTTGATTCCAGGTGGGGTTCCGTTATATCCAGTTGCCAACTGTCTATTGTTTCTAACAATCACTGCTCCAACTTGTCTGGTCATGCAGTTTGAACGAAGTTTGGCAAGTTCTGCTTGAAGCATAAAATATTCATCCCAATTTGGTCTCTCAAAAGAACTACTCACAGGAATCCTCGCTCTCTGTTCAATATATGGATCACGCTAATCAAAATCTCTAATGCGATCAAGTTTGTATTTTGTCAGAAATTCTAAAGAAAGATGACTCTGGCATAGTATTTTTCTATACGAAAGCATAAAATCAATAAATTACGATCTTTCTGTATCTGATGACTGAATTTATAGAGAAAAAATATGTAAAAAAAAATTCAATTGAAAAGAGAGATTATCAAATCAATCTTGCAAATCAGGCAGTTGGTGAGAACTGCATTGTTGTTCTGCCCACTGGACTTGGAAAAACTGCAGTTGCATTACATGTGATTTCAGAATATTTGGCAAAGGGTACTGGAGGAATTTTGTTTTTAGCTCCTACTAGAGTTTTGGTTAATCAGCACTATGAATTTTTAAAAAATAATCTTACAATAGATGATATTTCATTAATTACAGGAGAGGATTTAATCCAAAAAAGAACTAAACTTTGGAATAATAGTATAGTTTGTGCAACTCCTGAAATTGCTCGAAATGATTTGATTCGAGGTGTTGTTACTCCTGAACAATTCACTCTTGTTATCTTTGATGAAGTTCATAGAACCGTTGGTGATTATGCATACTCTGGAATTGCTGAACGTTTTGAGAATTCATCAGCTAGAATGCTTGGAATGACTGCTACTTTGCCCAGTGAAAAAGAAAAAGCAACAGAAATTTTAACAAAACTTCGAATTTCAAGTGTTGCAGAACGTACAGAGGATAGTCCAGATGTAAAACCATACACTCAAGAAACAAATACCGAATGGATAAATGTAGAACTTCCTCCTGAATTAAAAACAATTCAAACATTACTGAAATTAGCATTAGATGAAAGATACGCGATTTTACGAAAGAATGGAATTCGATTGGCTGAACAGCAATCCCTCTCAGCTCTTTTAAGAATTAGACAATTTGTATTAAATCAAAACAGGCGTTCTGCAAAACCCTTGTTTACTGCAATAAGAATTCATTATGCTCTGAATATTCTTGAAGCTCACGGTGTTACTCCATTTCTAAAATTTTGTGAAAGGGCAAAAGCAAAAAAAGGTGTGGGAGTAAAGGATTTGTTTGAGATTGATCCGAATTTTACACGTGCAATTCATCTGGCACATGAAGCACAGTCTAGAGGGATTGAGCATTCAAAAATTCCAAAACTGAAAGAAATTATCGATTCCGTTCCGGGAAAAGCCCTGATTTTTACAAGTTATCGGGACTCTGTTGATCTTATTTACAATAAACTCACTGAGCTTGGTATTTCTGCTGGGATATTGATAGGCAAGGCAGGTGATACAGGATTAAAACAGAAAAAACAGATAGAGACGGTACAAAACTTTAGAGATGGAGTTTTTCAAGTACTCGTTGCAACACGTGTAGGTGAAGAAGGATTAGATATTGCTGAGGTCAACCAAGTAATTTTTTATGATAATGTTCCTAGCTCTGTTAGATTTATTCAACGAAGAGGTCGTACCGGAAGAAAGGATACTGGCAAATTAGTGGTACTAATTGCCAAAAATACAATAGATGAGACATACTATTGGATTGGAAAACGAAAAATGACTGCAGCAAAATCTATGGGTGATAAAATGACCAAAGTTTTAGAGAAAAACCAAGAAATCGAATCTCAAAAAACTGGACTGGATGCATTTATCTAGTTTTTGTATTGTTTGAAAATATTGTCCAGTGCTAATTGTTTTCTTTGAATAATCTTATTTTTCATCCCTGATTCCAAATGATGTATACTGCTATTTTTCCCAACAAGTAAATTTTCTAGTCTAATGTCGTATTGATTTTGAAGAAAATCTTCCACTTTGTTAATATCTTCACCTAATTCAAGATTCTCAAATGCTTCTGTTGCTAAATTAGAAATGGATTTTTCCAAATATGTCAAAATCTCTTCTAATGTTGTATTGGTTAGAACCATGATTTTATCTCTAAATGAACTGAAAAAAATGTTGTGTATTTTATTTTGGTTTTTTAGGTGTGTAAATTGATAATTATCTTCTAAACTATTCAATTCAATAATACCATGTTGTCTAAACCAGATAAATCAAAAGAAATGAAAGAACTAATTCAAAAAGAAAAAAAACTCCATAAAGAAATTAAAGAGGATTTTAAAAAAATTAGTCAAAAAATAAATGATGATTTTGAGAAGGTTAAAGAATCAAAATCTTCACAATAATTTATCCTAATCTTTTGATGATATGATACCCAAATTCTGATTTTATTGGCTCTGAAATTTCTCCTACCTGAAGTTTGAATGCAGCTTCTTCAAACGGTTTTACCATCATTCCTTTAGTAAAGTATCCTAAACTACCCTCTTTTTTTCCACTCCCTGTGTCTGTTGAGAATTCTTTAGCTAGTTTCCCAAATTTATCTCCATTTTTAATTTTCTCTAAAATATCTATTGCTTGACTTTGTTTTTCAACAAGGATGTGGGAGCATTTTATTTTATTTGACATTTGCATCTTTGAATTATATCATATCTTTATTTGTTAGGGTTTTGGATATGGCTTGATATAATTTGCTCACTTTGATGCTATGATTTTATCCTATGAATTCCTGTTGGCACTAGCTAAAAAATAATATTTTGGTTATATACAAATAAAATATTATTTTTCTAATGAAGAAAATTTGTAAAAACTGCAAATGTGAATTTGAGAATCGTGCAAGTGATTTCTGTTCAGGTGAATGTAGTTTAGTAAGTTATAATGGATTTGTATTGAATAATGAGATTGAATGATGCAATTCAAAAATTAGAGACTTCTAATGATGGAATAACTTTGATTCTACAAAACATTGATGATAATTTTGAAGAAATTCGTACCAATCCTAGATTGCAGGAATTAGCTGATGATTTGGAGCATATCCTTCATTCATATCTAAAAGCTTGGAAGGCAACAAACACTGAAATTCTTGAATTTCTAAAAAAATAAATTCAAAAACTTGTATTTTGTATAATTTCAGGATGTAATTTCTATAATTTAATGAAAAAACAATAAAATTTTTTTAGATAAAACTTGTAGTTTGTTCAAATGAGCAAACTTGTTTTTATCAGTTTTAACTTGTTTCATATAATATGAAAATTCTTCATATTGAAGATGCCAAAGAGATAAGTCAAATTTTTGCAGACATTTTATCGACTAAAAATTATGAGTTTGATAGTATTGCTGATGGTAGGGCTGGATTGGAATTAGCAGTTTACAAAGATTATGATTTAATTTTACTTGATATGTGTATGCCAAAATATAGTGGAGTTGATTTTCTTTTAGATCTTAAACATAGGAGACCTTCTGAGATATCTAAAGTGGTTATAGTTAGTGGTCTGGAGATGAATCCTACACAAGAACAAGAGTTGTTGAATTTAGGAATTCGTTCGGTTCTAAGAAAACCGATATCTGTGCAGGGATTGCTATCTAAAATTGAGCAAGAAGTTACTCTTTAATTAATTCCCCAACTAATTTTATTTTTTGGAATTATTTTTAAAAATGGTGCCTCATTTTCTTTCCATGGATCTTTTCTAACCCATGCAAACTTTGCATGAAAAATTTCATACAGTTTTTCAAACTCTTTCCCTTCTTCAATAATTTTTGTGTCTCCTTGAATACAAATGGCCTTATGATCACCTGGTTTGTAAATGTCTATCGATATTCCGACTTGGGAATTTAATTTGATATTTTTAAATGAACGGGTATTGTAATCTGTTGCAACGATTATAGAGTTACCCTCAAGTACAAAAGATACTGGTTTTACGTGTGGGATGGTATCATGCACTGTTGCTAGTCGTGCTTCTTCTATGTTTTTTAGAAATTCTTTTTCTTTATCATTAAATTCTATCAATTGAAAATTCTTTCTCTAATTTCTGGAATGTGTTTGTACACTATATCTCTTATTTTCATCTGATCTTTTTCAGTGGGCGTCTCAGTTTGTGCACTTAGAATTGCACCTCCCATACCCAGGGCCATCCCCATCACTATTCCATAGACAAATTCTTTTGGGTCTTCAACTTTAAGAATTTCTTTATTTTCTTTAATTTCATCTAAATATGATGGAATGGTAGATACGGCTCCATTGATTACTTGAATTATTAGTTGTTCTAATTGATCCTCACTCATATTTCCACTCCGATTGTTTTCTTAATAAATTTGCACCTAAGATTTTTAATCTCTATTTTATGAATAACTTCATGTTTACCTTTTTTACAACAAAACAAGCAAATTCTGCATTGCCTGATGTGATTAAAAAATACGAATATTCTCTCGCAAAAAATACTGAAGTCAAAAAAATTGAACAGCAATTGCAAGTCAGCATATCTACTACAAATTCCTTTGAATCATATGTTAATTTGAAACAAAAATTGAATTCTGCAATTACCAAATTCTATGAATCAGTTGAAATATTGGAAAATACGGGTGTCGTTGTAAAAAGTATTGAGCAAGGTTTGCTTGATTTCCCCTCAAAAAGATTTGATGAAGAAATTTGGTTATGTTGGAAATATGGTGAAACCGAAATAAAATTTTGGCATGAAAAAGATTCTGGTTTTATGGGCAGAAAGCCTCTTGAAGTTAGTGATGA
>JAHELP010000041.1 GCA_024644105.1 Candidatus Nitrosopumilus sp.
AGTTGCTTTGCATAAAGCATGTATGAGGCTGAATCAAATGTGTCACACCCTAACGCTATAGCAAATGGAATTGTGAGCGGATGTCCTGCCCCAAATAGATGTAAAGGAATTGAATGTGGCATCTGTTTTTTTGCAGCAACTATCATCTGTGCTAATAATCTATATTCATATGATTCCATAAATTCAACCGGACTTCCCAAAGCAAGCATTTGAAAGCCCATGCCAACTAAACTCTTTGTAGATTTTCCGACTAGTTCAAAATGTTCTCCCCCTTGAATTGGGCCAATCCAAATTTGACCATTCTCTTCCCTTTCATCAAGTGTTTGTTTTGAAACTTTTAGAGTGTGTTTTACATATTCTTCTGCTTTTTTAATCGGCATTCCATATCCTGTTGGTTTATCCAACGGAATTGCAAAATCAGTTAAAATTCCTTTTTCAAAACTTGCCATTTCTGGAGGAAGTACTTCTACATCACCATATTCAAGAACCTGATATCCTCCAGAATCCGTCATTATTCCACCATCAAAATTAATTATCTTATGAATTCCTTTTTTTATTGCATCATCACCATAATTATTTCTTGTAATGTATGCATTAGTAATTACTAAATCAAATCCAATCTCTCTAATTTTTTTTGATGGAATTGTTTGTTTAACTGGATGAATAACTGGAACATATGCTGGAGTTTCTATTTTTCCATGATTGGTATATAGTGTCCCGATTCTTCCAGCCAAATCCGTTTTAGATATTTCAAACAAGTAATTACACCAATTCAAAGGCGTTATTTAATCAATCAACAAAAAATTTTCCTAAATCGTTATTTTTCTTAACCAATTCTAGCCAATCCACTTGCTCATTTCCATTATTTTCCAAAATTGTGGCCATCACATTTTCAACTACTTCAGGAATTGATTTTTCACTAACATCTATCTGAAATATTTTTTCTTGAAATTTATTCATAGCATCATGAGCAATTATCCCTAAAATTTCACTTCCTGTATTTTCCCTTATTTTATTATCAGAATATTTTCTATCTTGATAAACTGGGATTAATTCATACGGATTTCTTCTTAATACAATCATTACCTTAACCTGATTTCTTCTTAACACATATGGTGCTAAATGCCCTACAATTACATTTTTTTCAGAAATCTTTTCTTCTAATATTTTTTCAAGTTCTTCAACATCTACATCATTAGAATCATCATTTTTTTCAAATAATCCTGAATCTTTTGCAATAGTGTTAATATCTATAATAGATAAATTCATTCTCTCTGCAATTTTTTCAGAGATTGTATGTTTTCCAACTCCTGGATTACCAGTAATTACTATAGACATTATATGAAATCATGATTAACTAGATTAAACGATTTCTGCAATACTAATAAGTAGAATTGGATTTTTTACATTATTGCAAATTGGTCTACTAGGCAAAGCAAATGTTGGAAAATCCACCTTTTTCTCAGCTGCTACTGAAACCCCAGTACCGTCAGGAAATTTCCCTTTTACAACAATTGAACCAAATGTTGGAGTTGCATATGTAAAAGCAGATTGTGCATGCAAACATTTTGAAATTAAGCATGATAATGAATTATGTGTAAATGGAACACGCTTTATTCCTGTAAAACTAATTGATGTTGCAGGATTGGTGCCAGGTGCACATGAAGGTAAAGGATTAGGAAACCAATTTCTTGATGATGCAAGGCAAGCTGAAGTTTTAATTCATGTTGTTGATATTGCAGGTACAACTGATATCCAAGGACAACCAGTACCTATTGGTACTCATGATCCTTTAGAAGATGTAGCCTTTGTTCAAGATGAATTTGATCAATGGTTTGCAGATATTTTAAAAAGAGAATGGGATAAAATTACTCGTGAGATAGATCAAAAGCGTGCAAAATTAACTGATGGTATTGCAAAAAGATTTTCAGGATTAGGAATTAAAGATTTTCAAGTTCAAGAAATTCTACAAAAATTGGGATTTATGGCTAAAAATCCTAAAGAGTGGACCGAATCTGATATTGAAACTTTTGTAAAAGAGCTGAGAAAAAATACAAAACCTATGATTATTGCAGCAAACAAAGCTGATCTTTGTGCAGACCTTGATATTCTTAAAAAAATTCCTGATAAAGTAATTCCTTGTAGTGCAGAAACTGAACTACTTTTACGAAAAGCCTCAAAAGCTGGAATTGTAAACTACTCATCAGGTGATGAAGGTTTCACACCTGTTGAAGGAAAAGAAATTCCACCTCCTCAACAAAAAGCACTTGATTTAGTAAAATCAGTATTTTCAAAAATTCCATCAACTGGAATTCAAAAAATTCTAAATTCTGCAGTTTTTGATTCCCTAAATTATCTAGTAGTATATCCGGTTGAAGATGAGACTAAACTTACTAACAAAGATGGAGTTATTCTTCCTGATACCAAATTAGTCCCACATGATTCTACAGCTAAAGATTTAGCTGGATTAATTCATGCTGATATTGCAAAAGGATTTTTACACGCAATTGATTGCAAAACAAAGCAAAGAATTAGTGGTGATCAAAAACTAAAAAACGGTGACGTCATAAAAATTGTCTCTACACTAAGTCGTGGATAATATGTTAGGATTAGGAATTGAGAGTACCGCACATACATTTTCTTGTGCTATAATTGAAAAAAATGGAAAAAAAGGTAAAATTCTTTCCGATATAAGAAAAATTTATCGTCCTGATGAAGGAGAA
This sequence comes from Candidatus Nitrosopumilus sp., assembly GCA_024644105.1. Classification (GTDB taxonomy): domain Archaea; phylum Thermoproteota; class Nitrososphaeria; order Nitrososphaerales; family Nitrosopumilaceae; genus Nitrosopumilus. Next base: position 2,724 of record JAHELP010000041.1, read on the forward strand.
GGAATCCATCCTCGTGAAGCATCACGTCATCATATTGAAAATAGTTCTACAGTACTATCTGAATGTCTTCAGGAGTCAAATATCTCCATCAAAGATTTAGATATTATTTCATATGCTGCTGGACCAGGTTTAGGTCCATGTTTACGTGTAGGTGCAGTAGTTGCGAGATCCCTGTCATCTTTCTACAAAATTCCAATATATCCAGTAAATCATGCAATTGGTCATATTGAATTAGGAAAATTACTTACTGGAGCATCCAATCCTCTAGTACTTTTAGTATCTGGAGGTCATACAATGCTTTTGGCTTTTCTAAATAAACAATGGAGAGTGTTTGGTGAAACTTTGGATATCACTCTTGGTCAACTACTTGATCAATTTGGACGATCAATTGGATTTGCATCACCATGTGGAAAAAATATTGAAGAGTTAGCAAATTCTTCTTCAAACTATGTCACGCTACCATATTCTGTAAAGGGAAATGATGTATCTTTTTCTGGACTATTATCTGCAACAAAATCTGTTGCAGCGAAAAGTAAAGTGGATGCATGTTATTCACTTCAAGAAACTGCCTTTGCTATGATTAGTGAAGCTGTAGAGCGTGCTTTATCATTTACAAGAAAAAAAGAATTGATGATAGTAGGAGGTGTTGCAGCTAACAAAAGACTATCTGAAATGTTAAAAGACGTATGTACGCGACATGGCTGTAAATTTTTTGTAGTACCACTTCGATATGCTGGTGATTGTGGTAGTCAAATATGTTGGACTGGATTATTGGAATCTCAGATAAAACCTGGTGTTTCGCTAAAAGATACTTTTGTTACACAATCTTGGAGATTAGATTCAGTTAAAGTGGATTATTAATTTTTATTTTCATCAATAGTTTGTTCAATACTTTTAACCCAACTTTTAGTATTAAAAACTCCAAACTTGAAAGTTTGCTCTCCATCTTCCATCTTTGCTGTAAAACATACTTTTTTCATTAACAATCCTTCTTTCCATGTTTTTGTTATCTTATCTAATGAAATATCTAATACAGTTTCTCCAAAACGTTTAGAAAAATCCATAATTCTTGCATTAGTCTTATCAAATGCTACTCTCTTATTTGTTAAAGTTAAAATCCCTGCTCCTAATTTGTCTTCACTACAATCTTCTTGCTTGATTCTTTTTTCTCCGTCATCCATGATTAATTTTTATTGAATTCCTCTGGATATAATGTTAATGAAATTAATCAAAAAAGGGGCTGAGGCAGATCTCTATCAAACAAAATGGGAAAATTCTAAGGCCATATTAAAAATTAGAAAAATCAAAAAATATAGAAATTCTTCTTTGGATTCAAAAATTCGTAAACAAAGAACAATAAAAGAATCCCAAATGTTATCTTTAGTAAAATCATATGGAATACCTGCACCCCTTGTTTACTTTGTAAATTTAAAAAAAACATCTATTCTAATGCAAGAAATTCCTGGCAAACCTGTTCATGATTTATCTGATTCAAAAATTATTGAATTATCAAAAGAAATTGGAAAATTAGTTGGAACTTTACATAAGAATGGAATAATGCATGGTGATTTGACAACTTCAAATTTCATTTTATTTCAAAAAACTGTATTTGTGATTGATTTTGGATTATCACAAATCTCAATCAAACCTGAAGATCATGCAGTTGATTTAAGATTGATTAAAGAAATTCTCAATAGCGCACATGCTAAAATAATGCAGCCATCATGGAAAAATTTCCTAAATGGCTACAAATCCATAGTTGGTCAAGCATACTATACTAAAATTACTAAACTGGTCTCAGATATAGAAAGTCGTGGAAGATATGCACAAGTCGTTTGATCTCTTTTTTGTATCTTCAAATGCTAACAAATATCATGAAGCTAAAAACATTTTAGATTCTTTTGGAATCAATTTAGGGTTTTTAAAATCTGATTTAGATGAAATCCAATCCAACTCTCTTCATGATATTGCAATATTCAAAGCAAAAAATGCTTTTTCGAAATTTAAAAAACCTATAATCATTGAAGATGATGGTTTATTCATTGATAATTTACATGGATTTCCAGGTCCATACTCATCTTATGTTTTTAAAACAATTGGAAATAAAGGAATCCTAAATTTATTGAATAATAATAGAAAAGCAAAATTTGTTTCTATCATTACCTATTGTGATAAAACAATTCTAGAATCATTTGAAGGAAAACTATGTGGAAAAATTTCTAAAACTGAACAAGGAAAAAATTGGGGATATGATCCTATATTTATTCCAAATAATTCAAAGAAAACATTTGCTGAAATTAAAAACAAAAATGAAATATCTCATAGATACAAAGCATTGAAAAAATTTTCTAAATGGTATTTGCATAAGTAGGAATAAAACGATCAATATATCGTTCATTGTTTTGCAAGATTGATATTCTTGAAACAATACTTTCATCCATTATTGAAAATATTTTGCTTTGTTTTGCAATCTCTTCACTAAATTTCTTCACTTCATTCATTTCTAACATATTAGCATGTTCTAATCTGTTTGTTGAACGTCCAATATGCATGTAGGATTTAATTTCAATAAAGTGTGGGCTTGCTTTTCTAAACATTTCTGCAAATGCCGGAATTGATTCTTTTTGATCATTGTAATCTCTAATCAAAGTAACCCTTAACACAGTTCTTGTATTCAAATTCTTTAACATGTCTAATGTTCTATTCCATCTTTCCCATGAATCATCATATTTTGGTTTGTTTATTCTCATAAATGATTCATAATCAGAAGCATTTGTTGAGAGATACAACTGTGTTGGCAATGCATCTTCATCATGTAACTTTTGAATCATATCTGGTTCTTGTCCATTTGTTACAAGAAAAACTGATTTTGTTGCTTCAAGTGAATTTAGATATTTAATTAACTCTGGAAGTTTTGGATACATTGTAGGTTCTCCAGATAATGAAATTGCATAATGAGCAGGTAACAACGATTCATCTAATCTTTGTTTGTCATTTCTTGAATCACCATAAAATCCATTAATCAGTTTTTTTCTTTCAGCCATTAGCTTTGTTAGAATTTGTTCTGGTTCTGCAACTTGTTCTGGTTGCATTTCCATCGAATCATAAAATTCCATTGGTCTCCAACAATATACACATCTATTTTCACAATACATGCCAGCTGGAGAAAATTCCATACATCTATGTGTAGAAATTCCATAAAACTTGTGTTTGTAGCAACTACCTTCATGCTTGAATGATTTTTTTGTCCAATGACAAAGTCCTACAGTTGAATGATCTGCTATGCCATACTTTGCTTTTTTTAATTGTGCAGATATTACTGGCTTGATTTGAAGTAATTGTTCCTCTTCTTCAACTGTTTCTCCAGAACAACTCATGAGTTCAGATCGAGATTTGTTTTACTTAAATTGATCGAGTTTTTGTCCAACATGGAAACTTTTCCCAAAACTATTGATATTTTTAGCCAATTATAGAGTGAGGTTTAATAACTGGATCCTCGACGTATTTTTAGGCTTTGAAAAAAATACACTCGTTATCGTTCCTATTATTGCTTGTAGCCACATTAACTAGCATGCCAATTAACCCTGCTTTTGCCAATGGTGATGACTTGGATAATGACGGCGTTGCTAATTCTGTTGACGCATGTCCTAATTTACAAGAAGATTATGAGGGTGCAGTAGATGGTTGTCCATCAAATTTTGTACCTTGGTATGATGAAGATTATGATGGAATAGAAGATCATCTTGATCAATGTCCAAATCTTAAAGAACATTACAATAGATTCCAAGATGAAGACGGTTGTCCAGATACGCTACCTGGAACAGGACCTGGCGGTGCACCCGATTCAGATGGTGATGGTTTTATTGACTTAGTTGATTTGTGTCCAAACCAACCTGAAACTTTTAATGGTATTTTAGATAGAGACGGTTGCCCAGATTCTTATGGTGCAGGTGATAGAGATAGAGATGGAGTTCCAGATCATCTTGATCAATGTCCATTAAGTGCTGAAAACTATAACCGATTCCAAGATGAAGACGGTTGTCCTGACAGTCTACAAGGTTCTGCTTTAATTGATACTGACAATGATGGAATACCAGATAAAATTGATTTGTGTATTAAAGAACCTGAAGTGTATAATGGTTACAGAGATACTGACGGTTGTCCTGATGTTGCATTAGATTCTTCATTTAATGATAGAGATGGTGATGGCATTGCAGATCAGTTTGATATTTGTCCTGATCATCCTGAAACTTTCAATAGATTTTCCGATTATGACGGTTGTCCAGATTCAGTACAACCATTTGATGGTACCAGAAATGATGCTGATGGTGATAGAATTATGGATGCTGATGATGCTTGTCCACTAGAACCTGAACGATACAATGGATTCCAAGATGAAGACGGTTGTCCAGACATTCCTCCTTATACAAGTGAAAATGATTCAGACCTTGACGGAATTCCAAACAGTATTGATCAATGTCCTACTGTAAAAGAAACTTACAATAAATTCAAAGATAATGACGGTTGTCCAGACTTTGTAGCATCTGATAAGGGAATTCCTGATTCAGATGGTGATGGAATCAATGACTACAATGACTTGTGTCCAAACCAACCTGAAACTTTCAATGGTATATTTGATAGAGACGGTTGTCCAGATAATGATTCTTCATCTGATAGAGATGGTGATGGCATCCCAGATAATTTAGATGCATGTCCAACTGCAAAAGAAATTTACAATAAAATTCTAGATGAAGACGGTTGTCCTGATGGTAAAGGTGGATTATTAGGATTAGATAATGATGGAGACGGTATTACTGATATTAATGATAAATGTCCTCTTCAACCAGAAACCTTCAATGGTTACAAAGACCAAGACGGTTGTCCAGATATTTCTGTTTTAGATTCTGATGGCGATGGTATTAGAGATTCATTAGATCAATGTCCTTCTGAACCAGAAACATGGAATCGTTATCTAGACCAAGACGGTTGTCCAGATAATCCTACTGAATCAGATTCAGACCGTGACGGTATTTTAGATTCTGTAGATCAATGTCCGCTTGAAAGAGAAAGATACAATGGCTATCTTGATGAAGACGGTTGCCCTGATTATCCTGATTTCGTTACTTCTCTAGATTCAGACTTTGACGGAATTCCTGACAAATCTGATGAATGTCCATTAGTTCCAGAAACTTATAATAAATTCCAAGATTTGGACGGTTGCCCTGATCATGTGGCTGATAACAAAGGTACACCAGATTCAGACAATGATGGAATTAACGATTACAATGATCATTGTCCAAACCAACCTGAAACATATAATGGAATTTTAGATAGAGACGGTTGCCCTGATGATTATATTCTAAAGAATGACAGAGACATGGATGGAATTCCAGATGCAATTGATGCATGTCCAACTGCTAAAGAAACTTATAATAAATTCCAAGATGATGACGGTTGTCCAGATACTGTATCCAAATCATTTGTAGTGGATTCAGATAATGACGGAATAAACGATGTTAAAGACAAGTGTCCATTGGTAGCTGAAAATTATAACGGATTCCAAGACGAAGACGGCTGCCCAGATGTAGATGATACCCAACCTGATTCAGACGGTGATGGAGTTCCAGATGTAATGGATATGTGTCCACAACAAAATGAAGTTTGGAATAGATATGTTGATTATGACGGTTGCCCTGACGCAATTCCATCATTCCCTGCAAATATTGATACTGATGGAGATAGAATCCCTGACTCAGTTGATTTATGTCCAACTCAAAAAGAAACTTACAATAAATATCTAGATTCTGACGGTTGCCCAGATATTGCACCAGAACAGTCAAGATACAAACATGATGCTGATTTAGACGGAATTATCAACGAGAATGATATGTGTCCACTTGAACCAGAAACTTACAATAATTATCAAGACACTGATGGTTGTCCAGATGACTCATCAGGACAATAGAGGTATTTGGAATTGAAAAAACATCTTCTCTTAGGATTTTTACTTTTATTAACTACAACAATTGGCATGATGCCTTCTGGTGTATATGCCGCTCAAGTCATTGATTCTGACGGAG
>JAHELP010000010.1:0-19197 GCA_024644105.1 Candidatus Nitrosopumilus sp.
GGAATTTCTTTTTTTTCAGGGTGGCGACCACAACTGATACATAATGCTTGGCCTTCTTTCATTACTCTGACTCCTGAACAATATGGACATGGCTCACTGAGTAATGTAGCTCCATTTAGAAGCATTTCTGCAGCTTTTTTTGTAAGATCCTCTTCCATATTTTTTCTTTAATTTTCTATCTAAAAAATCCGTTTATTTTTAATTTTTAATTCATATTCAAACAAGGCTTAATAGTGTGAATAATTGAAATTATTTCGAACGAATGGCAGTAATTTGTAATACTTGTGGTCTTCCAGAAGATTTGTGTGCTTGTGGTGAACTTGCCAAAGATAGTACTAAAATAATAATTCGATTAGAAACCAGACGATTTAAGAAAAAGGGTACTATGATCGAAGGATTAGATCCTAAATTAAATAATTTAGAAACTGTCGCAAAAGAACTAAAAAACAAATATGCATGTGGAGGAACTGCAAAAGAAGGTTACATCTTTTTACAAGGTGATCATAGAGATACAATCAAAGATACTTTGATTAATTTAGGATTTGCCGAAGAAACAATAGAATTACATTAGAACGAATTGCAAAATTCAAATAAATTATTACAATCACTTGGTATTCCTTACACTGCCTTACTGTCTGTAATCTTTGGGCTATTGCTGGTTTCTTTTCCCATAGGGATTTTTGTAGTTTTTGAAACTGATGTTGGGGGAGACATTAATTATGAATACCCATTAAGTCATTTGGATATTTTTGAAGGCTCATCATTTTATCTCTCTGATGTAGATGTTAGTATCGGTGATGCATTTACTGTTTTATGGATATTTTATCTAATACTTTTTGTTGTTGCAATCCTAGGACCAAAACATGATTTCTTAAAAACAATTTCACCAATTATTTCTACTGGAAAATATCATACTCGTTTCAATTACATGATAGGAATTACCAAATGGTTCTCAATCTTAATTTTAGTTTCAGTTTTGATTAATTTTGTTCAAGAGGGGTTTGATATTGTAATTGTTCCTCCACTTGCTGATAATGATCTGATTCAGTTTTTTTACGTTACTCTAGCTCCTCTCATTGAAGAATTTGGGTTTCGACTTATTTTGCTTGGAATCCCATTATTTGCACTTTATTCTCAAAAATCTTCACTAAAATATTTTCTAAAGTGTTTATGGAATCCAAAACATCTTGATGTTTTTGATGCAAAAAAAGCTATTCTTTTAATTATTTTTGTCGGTGTGCTTTTTGGTTTTTCGCATATTGCCTTTGGAGATTCGTGGAGTGGAGGAAAATTTGCTCAAGCCAGTGCTAGTGGAATTATTCTTGGTTGGGTTTATCTAAGATATGGGTTTGTTGCTTCGTTGTTGATTCACTGGGCAACAAATTATTTTGTTTTTGCATATGCAAATTTTATTTCACAATTAAATTCAATTTCAATAGAATCTGCATTTTCACATTCATTAATGTCTACGTTAGAAATCATTTTACTTGTTTCAGGAGGATTATCAGTAGTAGTGTTACTAATTAATCGATTTTATTCTAAAAACAAATCTACCTTAGAGGTTTAAGGCTACTTTCAAACCTTTGTATCTATTTCTAATTGTTACTTCTGTAACTCCTGCAGCTTCTGCAACATCTCTTTGAGTTTTATTTTCCCCATTTGTAACACAAGCTACATAGAGTGCCGCAGCTGCTAAACCCATAGGATCTTTACCTGCTGATATTTTTTGCTCTTCTGCTGTTTGTAAAATTTTTGTTGCTTTTCTTTTTGTTTTTTCTGATAATCCTGCTTTACTTGCAATTCTTGATATACATTTTACAGGATCAACAACTGGCATTTTCAAATTTAATTCTCTTAACAATAAACGATAACATCTAGCAATATCTTTTCGTTTAATGTTGCTTGCTTGACCGATATCTTTTAGAGTTCTTGGGGTTTCAGTATCCCTACATGCGGCATAAAGTGCTGATGCAATTAATGCTGAGATAGAACGGCCTCTGACTAGTCCCTTTTCAAGTGCTTTTCTGTAGATGTAAGCTGCCTTTTCAATTACAGAATCCCCTACTGCAAGTTTGTCTTTTAGCCTATCTAATTCACTAAATGCTTGTCTAAAATTTCTATCAACTGGTTCATGAACTTGACTTCTACTATCCCAAGTTCGAAGTCTCTCAATAGTGCTTTTCATTGCTGCAGTAAGAGGCTTGCCTGTTGCATCTCGATTTTGTGGATTGATTACTGTAGCTAATCCCATGTCGTGCATGGCCAGTGATGTTGGAACTCCTGCTCTGCTTTTATTCTCTCCTTCATTTGAAAATGATCTCCACTCAGGACCTGATTCTTCAACTTTATCGGTAATCACAAATCCACATTTGCCGCAAAAATTCTCACCTGTATTGGCATCTGTTACTAGCGTTCCCTTTCCACATCTAGGGCATTTGTCTTTTGGATTCGTTGTTTTAACCATTTTTTCTCTCAAAACCTTTTATGATAATATTTAAGAATTTCTAATTCATTACTTATAAGCATATTGGTGATTTCATACCTAAATAATAATTTTGATTAATCTAATTCTAGGATTTTTTTCAACTTTTCAGTAATTTTTGGTTTTTCATTTTGCTCTAGTAAAAATTTCAGGTCTTCGACATTATCTACGTCCCACATTATTCTCTTCACAAAAACCATGGCAACATTTAGTGTGTGTTGTTTTGCTGTATTCATGTGAATTTTATAACTATCCTCATCATAGTGAGTTTTCATCAGATCTGTTGGCATTCTAGCTAATGCATTTGTTCCATCAAATCTCCTAGATGGAACAATAATTGCAAAATTTGGATGCATTTTGTAGTTTAGCATAAAATCGATATCTTGAGTTTTGATAAAAGGTATGTCTTGTGGGAATACAATTGATGCATCAAAGCCATTTTCTAAAAGATACTTATCTGCTAATGAAACTGCATTATTGACACTTTCTTCTTTCTCATCAATGATTGTAATTGTATTGAATTTTTTTCCAATCTCAATTGCTTTTTCTTCTTTAGTAACCATTATGGTTTTTTCAATTTGAGGTGATATTGACAAAGTGTGTAAAATTTCCTCCAGCATCACAATACACAAATCTTCAACTTGATGTGGAGATAAACCTAAACGTGTTTTTGCTTTAGAGAAAGTCTTTACGGGAATAATTGCAGCTATTTTCAAATTATACGTGTACTTGTTTTAAAATGAAATTTGCTAATGCGTCTTCTGCTAATTTATTTTTCATAGTAATTTTTGTTTCAAAAACTTTCATATCCAAACTTTGAATTTTCTTTGCTAACAATCTATCTTTAGTATCTACAATGATGTTCGAACAAACATCTGAGTACATTTTTGCTAAGCCATAAGCATTAGATTCTATCCCTGCAGCTTGCATATATTTTGCAGCAGGTCCACTAATGGCGTTTTCTCCAATTAATGGGCTAATTGCAACCACCTTCTTTTTTATTTTTGATAATTCTTTTCTAATTCCTTTAATTTGGAGCATAGGTCCAATTGATGTAAGCGGGTTTCCTGGTGCTAGAATCACCATATCTGCATCATGAATTGCATTTACTGCTTCTGGATTTGGACGAGCTTTATCAGCTCCGATATATTGAATTCCTTCCACTGGATCTTTTCCTCTATGTTTGACCCAATATTCTTGTAAATGTAATTCCCCTTTATCGGTAGTAATTCTTGTCTCAATAGTGTTGTCAGTTACTGGAATAATGTTGGAACTAACCGCAAACTTTTCACACATCCATTTTGTAATATCGCTGAGATTCTTTCCATTTTTCAACATGTTTGTTCTAATCAAATGAGTTGCAGCATCTCGGTCTCCTACTCTGAACCATGTCTCTTCACCAAAAACTTCCATTTGACGTAAAAAGTTGAATGTGTCTTTTTTCATTCCCCATCCTCTTTCTTGATCAAGTAAATCTGCTAATCCATATACGATAGTATCAATATCTGGACAAACGTAAAGTCCGTATAGCCAGTAATTGTCTCCTACATTACTAATTACATTAACTTTGGATTCTTGAGAAACTAATCCTCTTACTAGTTTAACCGAACCTGTTCCCCCTGCTAAGACTGTAATCATACCATATTCCTCTAAAACTGAAAATCCTGTCTTTGTCACTCAATATTACTTTTTCAAAAAATACCGATCTGAATATTTAGGATAAGTTTATTACCTTTATTTCATGGATTTTACTCGTGTCTCGGGCAGTATTTCTCTCTATTTTGCTAGCGACTCTTATAGTTGTAGGTACAAGTACTCCAGCTTGGGCTGCTCAGTTAGATGCTAGAATTAATCCAAATAGTGAAACATCTCCATTTAAGATGAATTATCAAAAAACTGTCTTTATTGAATATCCAAATGGTGGGGATCTTTTCGATGAATTACAAGGAAAAGAATGGACTGTATCAGGAACTGCTGACTCTTCAAATCCTGGAGTCAAAGCACTTATCGAAGAACTTAATCGTGGTATTGCAAATGATGGAAGTCAAGCACAAATATCTGATTTGAATGTGTCTTATGATTTTCATCTCAAAGCTAGAAACATCAATACTTCAATTGACTATCGTGTAGTTTTACAAGGTACTCTATCTGATTATGTTATTACAGCTGATAGCCAAAGAACTTTAGTTGATTTAGGATGGAGAGGTCTAACTACTGATAAAGAAATTAACATAGATGGTGTAGAAATTAATATTCCAATTAATATTTTAAGAGATCAAGAACCTGAAGTTTATAATTATTTTGCAGGTACTGCAGCTGAAGAAGTTTTAGGAAAACATTTGATCAATGCAGATTTTATTTTAGAGCAGCCATTAAATAATTGGCACTTTTTATTTGATCCAACTGGCATTAATGTTGATGCCGGTACTTTTGGTTTAGATGAAGAAATTGCTGGTTTTGTTATATCTTCATGGACCATGGGTGAAAGTAGTATTAGAGAAGGAAGGCAAGTAGAGCGGGTCTTTGAAGCAGAAATTGTTGCAGATAACACATATGTTGTTAGAAGTGTACAATCATCTGATCAAGCAAACCTATCTGCAATTGGATTTGGTGCTTTAGATATTTTAGATGGTGTTGAAATTATTGGAGTAACTCCTACTCCTCCTGAAGATTACATGACAACTTCTACTGGTGATTTCCCTGTCATGATTGTATATGGTATGGCTGGAATAGCTGCCATTGCTGGTATTGCATTTTTCTTTGTTAGTAGCAGATCTCTTAAGAATGAAAAACAGGGTCAGCAAGGAATTGATCCTAGTAATCTTGTCGGCTACCAAACAAGCTCCTCATCTGGTGGTTATCAAACCAATAGGGGTGAGGCACAACTAAAAGACGATACTAGTTATCAACAAACTCGAAGTGTTTATGAGAATACTGCCCCTCAAGAAACAACCACTCCTCCACCCACCATGGCTAATCGTGAAGAAGCAGCATGTGGGTGTGCAGCATCTGTAGAAATGGGTTCTGAATGTGATTGTGAAATGCAAGGCTCTTGTCTTTGTGATGCGTCATGTGGGTGTGCCGCAGAAATTTGTAAAGAGCATGTTAGCTCAATGAGTTAATCATATTTTCAATAATTCCAAAAATGGGAATATTTACGGTGTTTTATGTTTTAGTCAAAAAATGATTTTAATAATTAATAATATCTATAAAAATAATCCATATTGATGTCTGAGCGATTAACTATAATGTTGAATAGTGATCTTGCAAAAAAACTTCGAGCATTACAATCTAAAAAAATTAAAGAAACTTCATCCACTGTAAGCTTTTCAAGAATTGTAAATGAGGTTCTAGAAAAAGGTTTAAAATAATTTAATATTATTTTTCTTACTTTATGTTTTTTAATTTATGGATAGTTCGTAGATGTCTTTTTAGATGCCCCTCTCCTGCTAGATGTTTTTTACATTGTGGACATTGAATTCGTTTAGCCATCTATCTTTCTATTTTTTATGAAATTCATATATTAATTAATATTAATTTAAAAAATGTGTGCTGGGAGTAACCCTCCTTCTGTTTTCACGATATTTCGCTTTGCAGCCTACCTGAACATAGTACAGGAACTTAAAGTTCTGTTTGGCTTTGCTCCATGTGGGTCGTCTTTTTCATTCCTTTTATGGAAACCTCAGGTTTTGCCATCACAGTGCGCCATATTGGATTATTTTCTGCTCCGTTGCCAATCATCTCTGATTATCTATCTCCAGATCACATTTCCTGTTTGGAGGGAGGAGTTTCCTCTGCCGTAGCAGCGTGTCGTGCTCCAGCTCACACAACTATTGGTATAGCCTATCTGATTTGAATATTACTTTGCAGGTTTTGTGCCTGTAATGAATAATGTTCCATGTTCTCTTTTCCATTTTTTCTTATTTTGTAAATCTTTGATGTGTTTTGTCTCTACTCTAAATCCCGCATTTTTAAAAAATTTTTTCCACTCTTTTTTTGAATGCAAATGCATTTGAATTTTCATAATTCCTGCCCATCTTGATGTTGCTTTATTGTCAGTGTAAAAATCTGTTCCACAAAAGAATTTTCCACCTGGCTTTAATAACTGGTATATTTTTTCAAGTGCAATTTCTATAGAGTCTGCATAATAGAGAGACTCCATAGAAAAAATATAGTTAAACTTTCCCTTATACTTCATTGATTCTATATCCGTGTGAAAAAACTGTTCTTTTTTACTCTCCATTTTTTTCTGAGACTGTATGATCATTTTTTTACTTTTATCAATACCAATAGCTTTTTTACAATTCTTTTCTTTTGCTATTTTTCTAACTACCCATCCATTTCCACATCCTACATCAAGAAATGTAAATGGCTTTTCAAATGATATTGTCTTCAAAAATTTTAATACATTTTTCCCGTGTTCTACCTCCATCAATTCGGCCCTACCATTTTGAGCCCATTTATCAAAAGTTTTTCTCACTCCGTCCATGTTTTTTGTTTTTCTCATTTCCTTATAATCTTCTCTTACAGAGCTTTGATATGAACGACTTCTTCGTGTCTCTTATATTCGATTTTTAATAATGAAAATTGAATAGAAATGCCCGATGAATCATGCAGAAATTGTGGTGGAAAATTATATGAGAATTCAAAATGTTCTCAATGCATGAAGACCACTAGTATGATTTGTAATAATTGTGCAACATGCACTCAGGAGCAATTCCATTCAATTTGTATGTCTTACTCGTCCAACCAAACCAACACTGTGCCCGAATCAAAGTCTGGCAACTATCACATGATAGTTGCCATGGCTTGATTCATGAAACCAAGTATCATAGCTACTCAAGTTTTAAGTATAATGAGGCTAGATTTGGATCCTCATGCGTCGGATTCCAATAGTTTTGAGCCTATTTGTGATACTTCTCATGCCTGTTTATGCATCAGCGCAGACTCCTGAAAGAATAACTATCCTCGAAAGTTTTGGAAGTTTCGATAGGGGTGAACCGCTATTTGTTTATGGACAAATTGCAAATCTGTTGGATGATTCGTTTTTAATCATGCAAATTGTCAACCCTCAGGGTGACTTGTGTCAAATCCAACAACTTGTACCACTACCAAATGGTGCTTTCATAACTGATGTAATTCCACTAAAGGGAAGAATTTGTGGTATTCCAGGTGAATACGAAATCAAATTGTTTTATGGTGATTATTCTAAATCAACAACTTTTACTGTTACTTCAGATATTTTTTCTGAACCCAATGAAGAAGAAATGCTTGCATCTGCAAATGATTTGATTTCTAAACAAGGAATCATCATTGGCACTTTGTTTGATATTTCATCTCCAGTATCAAACCAAACATCAAATAATTTGTCAGACCTTGAATCTAGTTATGTTGATTTATGGAGTGAATTTTTTGTAGATGATTTAATAATTGAAATTAATCCTTTAATCAGACCAGCTGTCTCTTCATCATTGGGCTCTGTTCAAAAATTATTGGATTCTGATGAAATTTCATTTGAGATTGCAAAATCTATTGATGAAATAATATTTAGTTCAATATTTTATTATGAAATTGGAGATAAAACAAGGGCAATTGATTTGTTAACTGATGCATTTGTTGATGTAAGAAATGTAAATCCTGAAAAAACAACAAATCAGAGGGCTCCTACTTTTGATGAATTAGAAGAAACTCTATTGAATTTAATGAAAAAATCTGATACGATAATGAGTAAATCTGTAAAAAATGAAGTAGGATTTATTTTTGCTAGGGGCACTGCACCTGTATATTCTGATGAAATTACTGAACTGATTGATATTCTTTCAAAATCTCGTTATCTTGATGTTGTATCTAGAAAACAAAATGATCTATACAAATTAGTTCAAAGTGATTGGGAGTCTTTGAAACCCTCCTTAACTGGCAAGGAATCAATTGAAGAATTAATTGCTTCAAACTCACGTGTATCTGATTTACATCATGCTGCCATCCTTTTACGAGAACTCGATAATGTTGATAGATTCATTTCATCAGATTCTGAAGAAAATAGCGATCTTGCCAATCTTATCATGCCTGATTGGAATCGATTAGAGACTGATTTGGCATTAGCCTCCTCAGTAGAGGACATTCTGGAATCTGAATCTAAAATCAATCAAATGGCCAAAGTAATTGACATTTCATCTAGAATTAGTAAAAGTGTTGAAATTTCCCAAGCCAGTGGTGTGGATAGAGATGTTGTAAATGATTGGAAATTACTTTTAGACAGAGTAGAGAATGCAAATTCTATTGATGATATCTTGGAAATTGTTTCTGAATTTGATCAATCCATGACAGAACTAAGGGAGAAGCGAAATCCATTGGTAGTTTTAGAATTCCAATACAAGGCAATGAAAGAAAAAGCAGAACTTCAAGCTGATTATGCAAACCTATTCTTGATTGATAATGCATTAAAAATTTTAGACACTGCTAAGCAAATGGAATCTGGAAATCCATCGATTACTAGAATTGACAGAATAGAGGTATTATTAACATGGGTAAGTGACATATCTCCAAAAATACAAAATGACTTGGATTCATACAATAAGGATGCATACAAAATAAGAGCAAGTGATATTTTACAGCGTGCAAAATCTCTAGAAAATTTGGTTGAATTAAGCTTGACTAAAAATCGCTTCTTGCCAAATTATATTGAATTTACTGAAACATTTAATGAAAAATTAGATAACGTTAGAGACCTTGTAATTAAAAATGATCTTGATCAAGCTGATGAATTAGTTCGTGATCTTTTTGATGAATGGACTAGTGTATCAAAAGCATATACTGATGACCCATATGGATCTGATGTTGGATATACTGCAGATGAAATCAAACGAATTGACTTTCGTAAAAAATTAGATAATTATTCAAACATGGTTTCAACTTTCTATAATCCTGGCTTTTTAGAATATGCTGATGAATATCATGAAAAAATGGCAGATGCAGATGAGTTAATTCAAATTGCAAATTTTGTTGATGCTGAATCTAAAATTTTGGAAATTGGAAATTACCTGAGTGAGTATCTAGTACTTGATGATGATAGCATCATTTATGATATTTCCTTTGATGTTGAAAAAAATATTTGGGTAATTAACGGTGCAACTGAAAAATCTGTATTTGATAGGCGAGAAAACCTCTATGTCACAGTGTATCATATGGATGGGACAAAACATAGCAGTCTGGCATTTACTGATACAAAACAAGGAAATTTCTTCACTCAGTGGGTTGCCCCTACTGATCCTGGTCTCTATGTTGTAATGCTACAATACAAGGATTCAAAGGCTTCACAAATTGTGCATATTGAAGAAGAATTTGATTATGAATACAATACTGCAGATTTGAATATGGTTGAACTTGCACGTGAATTTGATGAGCTAGAATCATTTGCAGAAAAGTTTGGTGGTGAAAGCTTTACTGAAAATCCTAGATTTGCATCTGTGATAAATGAAATTGAATTTGCTTTCAAAGATAAAGATCCAGAAAATGTAAATGATAATCTTAACGAATTAAAAACTATCATTGAGAGGTATCTTCCAGTAAGATCCAGAGTTGCAGTAGTTGAGGCAATTTATGATGATGATAAATTGATAGTATCTGGTGCTGTTCAAAAAACAATTGCCTTTAGAGAAGATTTGTTTGTTGATGTATATGATCAAAGGGGCACATTAATTGAAGAGATTGCATTAAAAGATAATTCATCTGGATTATTTACTGAAACTGTAAACCGTGCATTTGAATCTGGTGTATATGTCACTCAACTACAATACCATGATGTGGTAGTTACTGATTTCTTTAATGTAAAATAACTATTTTTTACCTTTAACTAAATTGAAAAGTTGTCTAACTGCAAGTTTTGGATGGTGTGTTGCTAATTTTAGCATATTTGATAATCCAAAATCTGCTTTAATGAAATCTATGAATTCTTCTGATTTTAATTCTTTAATAATATCTAATTCTTTGTCCCATTCATCATCTGTTAATCCAATCCATCTATCTTGAACTTTTCCTGCAGAATTAATTTTTGATTCAATATCTTTTCTCCAATTTTCCTCATAGGCATAAAGGGCTTTTTCGCCCGTATTGCCATCTATTATAGCATCTGAAGCTACTTTTCCTGCAACTCTTCCAAATTTTATTGCGTATCTAATTCCTTCTAAAACTAATGGGTTTGCTTGTCCTGCTGAATCTCCTACAAGTATTAAATTATTGAATACTGTTTTTCTTGATAATCCATCATTTGGAATTAATCCATAATGGAATTCTATCTCTGTTATTTTTCCAAGTTTTTTAATTGGCCCCAACTTTTTTTGCATTATTTCTTTCAGTCTTTGTGTGGGATCTACATTGGATTCTGGTTTACCAACTCCTACTCCAATTCTAACTATGTTGTCTCCTAAAGGAAAAATCCATGCATAGCCTGCAGGTGAATACTCTTGTCCTACCATCAGCCACCATGTGTCTGAATCTACATTTTCTGCTTTAACTTCATATTCTGCCCCTGCCCCAAATCTTTCCCACTGCGGTGCAAACTCCATGGCTTTGCAAACCGTTGATGGAAAACCACTAGCATCAATCACTACTTTTGCATTAAATGTTATTTTTCCACTAGGTCTAATGCCGGTAACCCCTACAATATCTCCTTTTTCGTTTTTAATTACATCTTTGATATTTGTCTTAACAAAAATATCTGCCCCTGCTTTTTCTGCTTCTGTTGCTAACCACCTGTATGTTTTCCTAACATCTAAAACAGCAGCTCTTGGAATAGTGTCACTAATAGTAACTTGATTATTTGGTGAACAAAATGAAAAATTTTTGATTGGATTAAAGCAGTCATCTGGAATTCCAAATTCTTTGATATTTTGAATCCATGTTACTCCACTGGTTCGAACAGTTTCTGCAATAGAATCTTCCTTTTCAATTAATGCAACCTTGATTCCATTTTTTGCTGCAGCAAATGCTGCTGAAGATCCTGCAGGTCCTCCACCAACAACCACTAAATCATAATGTAATTCTTCAGACAATTAAACTGAATCAAGATGACCTAGGATATAATTTTGAGGTATGATTTGAATTATTTTTTCAATACTGGAGTTCCAGTACTGTCATTTTCTCTTTCTGAATCAAACGTTTCCATATGTGCTGGATCCCTGTGCATAAAACTATGTGTTTCCCCTTCAGTTTTTCTACAGAATTTTGAATGAATTGTTTCCTCTATTTTCAATGTGGTTTCGTTTTCATGAAATATCCTTTTTCCGCAGTCTGGGCATGTAGATTCAGGCATAAATTTTCTCAGTATCAAATCTATTTAGATGTTTCATAACAAAGGTGACATTCTCATCCCAAACTTTAGATGTTTATCAATTGATGCATAATTATGGATGAAACTGAGATTGGATCGTTTGTTTTATGGTCTGCAATTACTGGAATTGTAATGTTGATTACTGGATTCAGTTATCGTGCATACAGCAAAAAAACCAAGATCTCTTCATCTTGAAAAATATAATTTACCTTGAAAGATTATCCTTCAGAAGCTGTTTTTCCACCATCTACATTTAGAATGGTGCCTGTTACCCAATTTGCCTCATCTGATGCCAAATAAAGTGCTGCATTTGCAACATCAACTGGTTCGCCTACTCTTGCAAGTGGTAATCTTTCTTCCAATACTTTTCTTGCTTGCGGATCATCAAGATATGGTTTTATCATTCCTGAATTAATAATTCCAGGATTAACACAATTACATCTGATATTCTTTCTTGCATATTCTACTGCAATAGATTTTGTAAACATGGAAATTGCAGCTTTTGTAGAAGAGTAAACTGCTAAGTGAACTCTAGGGATGGCTCTTTCACTTGATATAGAACCTATATTGACAATTGCCCCACTTTTAACATCTGACATTTTTGTTAATACTGCTTTTGTCATATGAAAAACTCCTAACAAGTTAACATCAATTAATTTTTGAATTTCTGAATCTTTCATCTCGTGAAAATGTTTAGGATCGTTGATAGCTCCTGCATTGTTTACTAAGATGTCTATTTTGCCATATGTGTCCATAATCTGATTCACTGCTTGTAGAACTTGCGATTCATTAGTTAAATCGCATGAAATAGATGCAGTTAATTCATCGTTTCCGATCTCTTTTCTGGTTGATTCTAATTGTTCCAAGTTTCTTGCAACTAGTATTACTTTGGCTCCTTCTTCAGAAAATCTCTTAACAATTCCTTTTCCTATGTCACTTGATGCCCCGGTAACAATGGCAACTTTATCATTTAATCTCATAATTTTGGATATCTTTCATAGCTTATAGAATTTTTGTTGAATTCTATTCATGATTTTAGTTGATTTTTCTCATTTATTTTTTTTAAATATTCTATTATTCCGGTATAGTCGATCTCCCCAAATCCCTCATTCATGGCATTTTCATAGACTTGTTCAGCTTTGGAAATCATTGGCAATTCAATTCCTAATGATTTTGCTGCCTTTGTCATGGTTGTAATGTCTTTTTTTAAATTAGCTAGTGTGAATGTTGTGTTATATTTTCCATCAATCATTTTGAAAGCCTTCTTTTCACTCATACCTGTTTTAAAATATGTGGAGTTTAAAATCTCCAAAAATATTTTTGGGTCTACTCCTGATTTTTCCACCAACATGATTCCTTCTGATAACGCAAGTGCGAGCATGGTGATTTGAAGATTCATTGCTAATTTTATAGAATGAGCAATTCCACTTTCTCCTAAGAAAAATACTTTGTTTGAAATAATATTGAATATCTTTTCACATGAATCAAAACTTTCTTTGTTTCCTGATGCCATCATGACTAAATCCCCTGTTATGGCAACATTAGGGCCTCCCATAACTGGAATATCTAATTTATTTATTCCATAATTCAAAAATTTCTTTGAAATATTTTTTGACTCAACTGGTTCGATTGTACTCATATCTGCAACAATTAATTTTTCATGATTTCCTTCTATTATGCCATTTTTTTCAAATGAAACTTGTCTTACTGCTTTTGCATCTTTAACTACTATGATAACTAATTCTGAATTTTCTGCAACTTCTTTAGGCGTATCAACAATTGTTGCCCCTTTTTTTTGTAATTGGAATGTTTTTTCTTTGGTTCTATTATACGCGGTAATTTTAAAATTTGATTCTAACAAATTTAATGCAACAGCATTGCCTAACATCCCTAATCCAATTATTCCAATTTTTTTCATGAATTTTTATTCTCCATACAAATGCTAATGTCTTTCTTCATCTTGTATTTCCCAATGTTTATTTCCAAATCTTGAAGCCACAAATTCTAATTGGCCAATTGTTTTTTCACCTTTTTTTACTTTGGCAAAATCAAATTTTTTCATTTTAATTATTTTTTCTTTTGGTTTATACCCTCCCTCAATGACTTTGACTTTGAATCGTTTACTTGCTTTAATGATCATTTTTCTTGCACTTTGTACGTCTCCAATCCATGAAAACATTTCAAACTCTCCAAAATTTTCAGTAGTTACATTATATCCATATAGTCTAGCTTCTAGTTTGATGGATTGTTTTTTTGCTTGCTCATTTAACCATGAAATTACTTCTTTACCATGCCCTTTTTCAACTCCGAATGTTTCTGAATCCCCCATGATATTAGATTCACAATATTAAACCATAATAATCATTTTCAAGCAGTTGTTAAACTAAAATATTGATTGAACTACTCTAATTTATGCTCACAATTGATTGCAAAGATGTTGTATCTATCAAGAATGATTTACTTGTTTATGTGGCAGATCAGGTTGCAGCAATTCCCACATTAAAGCATCATCAATTTACGCTCTCTGCATTGGATGATGATGAAATTATTGAGACTACTGAGGTTATTTCTGCAATAAAAGAATATTTGGATTCAATTGATGAGGGAAAAAATTTTGCCGTGATCTCAAACAATAACATAATTAACATTACTTCGATTTCTGGAAGAGTAATTGAAAATAATTCTAATGAATCTCAACATGAAATGTTTTCATGTACGCATTGCGGATTTGTAACTCAATACCAAGTTGAATTGAATACTCATATGAGAATTCATTATCTTTAATCTATTTTCAAAATTCTAAACAGCTTGTTTCTTTTAATTACTGGCATTTCTGTAGATAATGAAAAATCATAATGTGAAAACCTGTCTTGATATTCTATGATATAATTGTGTGCAACTTTGGCCGTTTTGAAATTTGTTCTGATGCCATCTACCATAATTTGATTTCCAAAAACATCATAAATCATTATTTTATACTGATATGGTTGTACCATACATTTTGTAAAATACCATAAAACCCCAAATACTAACACAAAGAACCCTGTCACAAACTTATCTGTGATTTTTCTCACATGTTGGTTTTCAACAGGATCTTTATAAGCACTGATTACACACAATGTTTGTGAAAAAATCTTCAAAAAATAATGTCGCCAAGGTCTATTGTGAAAAATGTGATCTAGTTTTTGAATCTCGTGAAAAATTTGAAAAACATTTTGATAACCATTCTTCAACCATGTGTGAAGTATGTCCAATTGATACTGCAATTTCAAAATTTGTGAATCTTTTTAAAAGAAAATCCTCTCGTGAATTGGAATAAGTTTTTTTAACCTATTTGTCACGTTTGAAATATGAATAAAAAAGCAGTAATTATTGGAGTTTTTGCCATTTCAATAATTGCTGTGATTGCAGCCTCATTATCCACACCTTCTGAATCTGTTAATCTTGATATGAGTAGAACTCATGGAACTATCTCTACTGCTATGGGCTCAGCAATTTTGGGAGATCCTTCTGCCCCCATTACAATAATTGAATTTGGTGATTATCAATGTCACCAATGTTACAATTGGTTTCATAATACAAAACCTGCCATAACTCGAGATTATATTGAAACTGGAAAAGCAAATCTGGTCTTTGTTGACCTTGCATTTTTGGGACGAGATTCTCCTATAGCAGCACAGGCAAGTTATTGTGCTGAAGATCAAGAAATGTATTGGGAATATCATGACATGCTATACGGTGCTCAAGAATCGCAAATTGATAATGGATGGGCAAATTCTGAAAGACTAAAGGCTTTTGCATTTAGCTTGGGTCTTGACATGGAATTATTTGACAGCTGTCTTGACTCTGGAAAATATTCAAAACGTGTACAATATAATTCTCAGCAAGCAAGAGAAAATGGCGTACGAGGAACTCCTGGCTTCTTTATAGTTGGACCAAATGGACAACAAGAACAAATTGGTGGGGCACAACCATATCCTGTCTTTAAAGAAATAATGGATTCCATGGTATTATGGTAAGTGCCATCAAACTAGTTTTTTCTAATGCAAAGTTTATCGCTATATCTTTACTAATTTTTATTCCAATGCTTGTGATATTGTTGACTATTAGCGAATACATCTTCTTTGAACCCTATGTAATTAGTCATGTTCCACCTGGAAGTGAATTTGGATTTGTTCTAATCATTATTCTTTCATCCTTATCTGCAATTGTCATTCCAATGAATGTTTACAGAATAAACATGTTAAAAACATCAAAACAAAAAATGGGTGGTGGAGTTTTTGGGTCAATTATTGGTGCTGCTGCAGGAGCTTGTAGCTGTGGACCAATTGGATTTGCAGTGATCTCTACATTTGGATCTGTGGGGGCTACTGCTACAGCATTTTTAACAAATTATGAAATCCCAATTCGAATAATTGCTATTGGTATATTGGCTGTAACGTACTTTACAACTGTAAAATCATTAAAAATTGAATGCAAGCTTGATCCCTCCTAATGCAATAGAAATTACCATTTAGGCAAACTTTTGAAACCTTGGAATGTATCACCTAGTCATTTCATGAATAATTATGACATTCATCTTTGTTCCAATTAGGCCCAGTAGAAGAGATCCTGAATCTGATGAAATTGAAGATGCTGAAGATTAGTTTTACCTATTTCCATTAAAATTTGATTAATCTTTCTAATTACAAAGTCCAGATATTTATTTGCCTTTTTTAGATTTAACATGATGATGAATTGGAATTTGATTTTTGGTATTTTCATTATTTCTAGTCCTATTCTTTTTGCAATGATTGCATTTCCAGATTCTATTGCATGGAGTTGGAATGAGGGACGTGGTGGTTATTTCTTTGCTCTAATCTTTGTTGTTGCTGAATTAATTGGCTTAAAAATTGTCATTTCAAAGAAAAAACTGCTTACTGTAATCCCATTGGCTCTTGTAACAATTGGATATCTTATTTCATTGGAATATGGTTTAAGAGATTACATTATTGCATCTGCAGAATCCTTTGATGTACAGCTGATTTATTCTTGGACATGGATGTGGGATTTTGTTGTTATGGCAATCTTTATTGTCGCAGCTCTAAGTATTTTCTTTGGAAAGCGCTGGATTCGAATTGCCCCTGCAGCTCCTATATTTCTAACAGGCACTGCCATAATTCTTTCACTTGATGCATTTTTCCCATATGATACATTAGGCCCTCTACAATACATTGTTCCTTACTTTGTTCAAGCAAATGTTTGGATAATTACAGCTCTTGATCTTGGAACTGCCGTAGCTAGAGACAATGTGATGTTTTTGAGAGGTGATCATGGTTCAATGGCACTTCAAGTATTTTGGCCATCAGCTGGAGTTCACAGCATTATCATATTTTCACTAGTCATTGGTGCATTCATGCTAAAACTAAACATCCCTAGAAAAAGAAAAGCAATCTATTTTGTTTTAGGAATAATTGGAACAATCACTGTTAATTTAATTCGAATTTTCTCCTTGTCTTGGTATGCACTCAAAGTAACAACTGATCCTGTTGCTTGGGAGGAATATCACAAAATTGCAGGCGAGATAATGTTTTTGCCCTGGCTATTTGCATTCATTTTGGTTGTCATTCTAATAGAATCTAGAAGACTAAAGAAATCAGAAACTAGTCTGCCTAAAAATAAGACGTAATGTCACTCTGACCCTGAATTTCTGAAAGCTCTGATACTTTAACCCCTAATCTCCGTATGGTGATATTTTGATTCTCCATTGCTTCTTTAAGTAACAATTCAGCCGTTTTTTGTAACTCTTCGATGCTTGAAGTTGGGTTTCTTAGCATTTTTGATTTTGATTTGTTTGACAAATCTGATTGAACAAAATGTATTCCGACTGATTTGAACATTTTGTTATTTTTTTTCACTACCTCATGAACTTCTTTACATAATTCCATTATGTTTTCATACAAAAATTGATAATCTTTTGAATCTTTTTTCAATGTTGAAATCTTACTAAATTGGATACGTGCTTCACGTTTTTTCACTGGTTCATTATCTATTCCTCTTACTGCATTGTAGATGTAAGCTCCTGTTTTTCTTCCAAATTCTTTATTCAGTGTAAAAATATCAATTTTTTTTAGATCTTGAATAGTTCCTAAATTCATTTCCAAAAATTTTGCTTCTGTTTTTTTACCAATACCCGGTATTGCTCTAATTTTTAATGGTTCTAAAAATTCTTCAATTTTTTCTGGTGGTACTGTAGTTAAACCATCTGGTTTTTGAAAGTCCGATGCAATTTTTGAAATTAATTTATTCGGTGAAACTCCTACTGAACAACTGAGTTTTAATTTATCTCTTATTGAGTTTTTAATTTGTTGCGCTAAATGATTTGCTTTTTTAAAATCTCCTTCTACCCTTTCTGTTACATCCAAATATGCTTCATCTCTACCAACATATTCAAAAATATCTGCATTTTTTTCCATTATTTCCATAGCTTGTTGTGATACTTCTGAGTAGAAATCAAAATCCACTGGTAAGAATACTGCATCCTCTCTTTCTTCTAGTCTCTTTTTTGCAAAAGAAATTGGAATTCCTGATTTTACTCCATATTTTCGTGCTGTATAATTTGCAGTAGCAATCGCTCCACTATCTCCACCCCTGTCTGAAAATACACAAACACATACTGGTTTAGATTTTAGTTGTGGTGATCTTGTTTCTTCGCATTGTGCATAAAAATAATCAAAATCTATGTGGAAAACTACTCTTGTTTCCAATACCATTCTTTACTATCTTGATTATTACTATATTGTGTATTCATCTAAATATTGATGATAGTACAATATTTTCATGGATTATCCTTTATCTGTAGATGAAAATGGAGTTAATCTAAAACCTGAAAAAATGGAGAGGGAAAAACTCTATCATTGTATTTTCAAGAATAAAGCAATGTTGATTTTCAAGGACTCTCAAGATGTTCTAAATTGTTATGAAATTGAAGAGGCAGATCTAGTCGAACAAATTAAAAAAATTGATAATGATGACGATCTTGAAAAATTATTTGAAGATTATTTGAAAGGAAATACCTGAAAAATTAAATAAAAGCGAGAGAGAAATTTGTTATAATAGGAATTTAAAATTGAGCAACAATAAAAAATCTAAAGACGCAGAAGATATCTTATCAGAATTTGATTCAAGAAATAAACCAGAACCTGAACCAACACCGGAACCTGAACCAACACCGGAACCTGAACCAACACCGGAACCTGAACCAACACCCGAACCTGAACCAACACCCGAACCAACACCAGAACCAGAACCTGAACCAACACCGGAACCAGAACCAGAACCAGAACGCCACGCATATTTTTTGATACATAATAAACTCCAAAAGCTGAGGCCAGGGCTAACAATACCC
>JAHELP010000010.1:19207-32197 GCA_024644105.1 Candidatus Nitrosopumilus sp.
AACACCCGAACCTGAACCAACACCCGAACCTGAACCAACACCGGAACCAGAACCTGAACTAACACCTGAACCTGAACCTGAACCAACACCGGAACCAGAACCTGAACCAACACCGGAACCTGAACCAACACCGGAACCTGAACCAGAAAGTAAATCAGGAACTGATGATGATCATAAAACTAATCCTAAACATTTTTCAGATTCTCCTCATTCGACAGAGGATCGTGATGTAATTTTTGTTGGAACAAAACCACTGATGACTTATGTTTCTGCAACTTTGACTCAACTATCTACTAGACCTACTGTAACAATCAAAGCTAGAGGTAAAAGAATCACACAGGCTGTAGATGTTTCTCAAATGATTGTAAAACGAATGGATTCAGTAGGGTATGTCATAAGTGATGTAAGAATTTCATCCGATTCATTGACTTCCCAAGACGGTAAACAACGAAATGTCTCTACAATGGAAATTGATATTTCAAAAAACTAGTTTCAAATATTTAATACTAATTTCATTTGGAGGTTTATTTTTGGTACTTGTAATTGTATCTACTGATAATCCTTGCAGTGTTGAATCTCTAATGATTAATAATGAAATTTCTTCATATGAGCAAACATTAGATCCTGAGCATTGTGAAAATATTCTTGAAAAAATTGATTTGTATAATGATCAATGTGAATCACAAATTGAAATTTTAGATTGTGGTTAAGAAATAATATCAAACAAAAATGTTATTCCGAAATAAATTAACATTAAACTTAATCCAATCATCAAAGCTTTATAATTTCTGTTTGAAAGTATTCGTGTACTCTTTGAAGCAAGAAATGAAATTCCTCCCATCCATGCAAAATCCATCCATATATGAAGAAAAAATACTACTATTATCCCTGTAAATGCCCAAATTAGCATGGCATCAGAAATTAATTTGAAACCTATGGTTACCCACCATATGATGAAAAATGGATTTAGTGCACTAAATGTAATTCCAGAAATTAGCGGCCCATGTTTTGGTTTTAATGAATGATTTCTTTTATTTTGCAAGACTGTTTTAATTTGTAATATCGCAAATCCAAATAGTGTAATTGCCCCAAAAATCGAAATTAGTGTTCTAAATTCTGGAAAAATTTCTAATGAAAATACTCCTATTCCTAACAAAATAACTAATGGAAATTCAACAATTGAATGGCCCACTGCCATCTTAATACCTGACTTAGCACCATCTCGTAATCCATAAGATACATTTGCAGCAAAAAGTGGTCCTGGTGCCATAACTCCTGATGCTGAAATTGCAATTACCACAACTGCAAACTCTAGAATCTGATTCATTATCTTTTGAAGCTAAATCATTCTGAAATAAATCTGATTGAATGTGCTATCTATACATGGAATCTTTGAGAGGTTTTGAACCCTCATCTGTTGATTTTATCATAATTTCTGCTTTTTCTGCCTCTTTTTCTAATGATGGGATATCACATGCTGCTCCTGGAATTAGTTTTGTCATTGCCAGACATAATTGTGCACTGGATTTAAAATCTGGTCCTTTACCATCTGTATAAAAAATTATTACAATGACATCTTGTTCAGAAATACTTCCCTCATTTAACAACATTCCTGGAATTCCCGGAATTGTTCCATGGTCTAACACTTTAAGACCTGCATTCTTTATTGTGATTCTTGCAGATTCTGTACTTCCTGCCCCAATCACTTCTTCATTACCGTCAGGTGATTTTATTGCAACACTACTAATTATTAATTTGATTTTCTGTTTTTTTGCCCATGATAACATAGTTTTTGCCGTAACTCTATGTAGTGAGTTATCTAGAGTTAGATATGATAAAAAAACACCCACCTTCAAATCTTCATTTACAAAAATTCTTGTTGGAAAATTTGGTTTTCCATCTTTAACAACACTGATGGGGGGAAAACTTTCTGAATCTACTACTGCTGCTATTTCAAATTGTGATGTATGAATCATCGATTCAGTTGCAATTGTACTACTAAACCCTATTGATGGAAATCCATCTATAAGATATCCATTTTCTAAATTTATATTTTTTAATTCAGTGATTTTGATTTTTGGACTCAATGAATTTTTTAAACATTGATCAAATAATAGGTTTATCTATTCTATTTTTGTAATTTTGAAATTAATGCAGCATATATGAAAGGCAAAATTGTTGTAACTTCTGCATGGAGTGTTGCCTGTTTTGCCACTTGTGTTACTTTTCCCCATGATATTGCTTCTCTTACCAATGCACCGCTTAGACTACCGTCAAATTCTTGGGCTGTTGTAATGTAAAATGCATAATCTAATCCTTCTCTGTATTGATTCCACCACAATGTGTGGTGTTTTGATATACCTCCCCCAATCATGAATGCTCCAGATTTTTCAGCTTTGAAAATTAGTCCTGAAAGTAAGTTTGCATCTCCTACCATATTTAATTTAAAATCACTATGTTTTTGGCTAAATAACCAAATTTGACTTCCAACAGCTCCATCCATTATACCTGGTACTACTACGTCGATATCATTTTTGTAAGCCCAATACAGAAATGAATCTTCCCCTAGATGTTTTCCAATCATTTTACATACTTCTGCAGTACTCATTTCCTTGTTTCCATTTTGATATTCTTCCTCTAGGAACATCTGCATTTTTTCTTCAATTAACGGTCCGTAACTATCCATTGGGACTAGAACGTTCCCTAATCTGTGAATATTTTGATTTGCAAGTTCCAAATCATCCATTGTAAATGAGCCTTCTTTGTAATGTGAAAAATGTTTTGCAATGTCATGATCTAATGCACCACATGTTGTAATTGCAACATCAAACCATTTGTTTTTCATCATATCTTTGATTATCCCTCTTAATCCTGTAGATACCACTGCACCTACAAATGAAACGAATCGTAAGCACTGTCTATCTGAAATCATTTCTGACAAAATTTCCAATCCATCTGATAGATTTACTGATTCAAATCCTCCAGATTGAGATAATTCTTCAAAAATTTTCTCTAAAGATGTGTTTGAATCAATTTCAATGTCTTTTACTGGACGGCCAGGATCTACCATGAATTTGGTTGTTGATGCCAAGTATAAAATTCTGCCTTCATTGATACATTTTCATTCTATCAACTAAGAAAACTTTAAACCCGCCCAAAAATACCAAATTTCGAATGTCAGATAGAATTAAAGTTGGTTTAGTTGGTATTGGAAATTGTTTTTCTGGTTTAATTCAAGGAATTGAATATTATCGAAAAAATCCTTCTCAAGAGGTTACTGGAATTATCCATGATAAATTAGCAGGATATGGAATTCATGATATTGATTTTGTTTGTGGATTTGATGTAGGTGAAAATAAAGTTGGAAAGCCTCTTCATGAAGCAATCTATGCATTCCCAAACATGGTTGATTGGATTGCACAAGGTGATTTACCACACAATGATGCTCAAGTCTATGAAAGTCCAATTTTAGATGGTGTGGGGGTTTGGGTTGAAAATAGAATCAAGCCTATTGAAAACCCAAAATCCGTTGAACAAATTACTGAAGAGGTTAAACAGGTTATCAAAGAGAAAGGTGTTGAAATTATTGTATCTTATTTACCTGTAGGTTCTGATAAGGTGACAGAATTTTGGGCTCAAATTTGTCTTGATACTAATACTGCATTTGTTAATTGTATTCCCTCCTTTATCGCATCAGATGAAAAATGGGCTAAAAAGTTTGAAGAGAAAAATATTCCATGCATTGGTGATGATATTAAAGGTCAGGTTGGTGCAACAATTGTTCATAGAACCTTGGCTAAACTATGTAGCGATAGGGGAACTAAAATTGAAAAAACATATCAAATCAATGTAGGTGGCAATACCGATTTCTTAAACATGAAAGAACAAGACCGATTAGCTTCTAAGAGAATTTCTAAAACAGAAAGTGTTCAAAGCCAACTTAAAGAAAGGTTAGATGATGATCAAATTTACGTTGGACCTTCTGATTTCATCCCATTTCTGGGTAACACTAAGCTAATGTTTATGAGAATCGAAGGACGTCAATGGGCTAACGTTCCTTACAATATGGAAGTACGTTTAGAAGTTGATGACAAGGCAAATTCTGCAGGTATTGTAATTGATGCAATTAGATTAGCAAGAATTGCACTTGATAGGGGCGTAGGTGGACCTATAAAACCTGCTAGCGCCTATCTGATGAAACATCCAATTGAACAAACCTCTGATGTTTTAGCAAAAGCTGCTTGTGAAAAGTTTGTTGCCGGTGACTAGTCATTGAAAATTATTTGAATCTGAAAATCTACTCTTTCTACTCTCCTGATATTTGTCTAAATTAAATTCTCTACTTTTTCCACATTGACCATTTAATTTCATTACTTTGGTTGTTACAACTTTGTTATTTTCAGACAAATCTATAATTAGACTATTGCCACCAAACCTATGATTTTCAACATTTGCAGCTAGGATTGGAATTCTATTTTCTAAAGCTCTTACCTGTGTATACATTTGCCAAGGCTCAATTCCTCTTCTAACTATCCTGCTTGGTGAAAACAATACTTGTGCCCCCTTCTTTACAAGCGTATTTGCAACTTTGGGAAATACCATGTCGTAACAAATTATCACTCCGAATTTACAGGCCGTACTGAAAATTTTAGCCTCATTTCCTGGTTTTACATTCCCTCTTTCATAGCCAAATGGGTGGATTTTCTCTTGTCTACCTATGAATTGGCCTTTAGGTCCAATAATTGGGGAAATTATCGATGTTTTCTGCTTTGTCACCTCATAAAAGGCGCCTGGGATAATTGTCATGGAAAAATCTTTTGCTATTTTTTTAAACTCTAAAAATTCTAAATCAAAATCTTTGATCTCGTTATTTTTGAGCCATTGCTCGGGCAGGCATACAATGTCTGTGTTTTCTCTGCCTAATTTTTTCAGAATTTTTGCAACCTGTAAAATTGCTTTTTCATTACTACTTTGTGATGCAGTTTGGATTAACCCAAGCTTGACCATGATTTTAGAATTGTTTCTTAGTAATTATAGTAGGCGTAAATCTGCGATCATTTCAAAAAAAATTATTCATGCAGATACCACCACTACGAAAAATATCATAACACAACAAGAAAAATTATGCAATTCTGTCAACTAAACTTGTTAACCATCGATTATCCTACGTATTTGTAAAAGATCTTCATTGGTTCATGTAAAAAAAGTTGAGATCTTTGGTTTCAAATCATTTGGATTTAAAAATACAACTGTACAGTTTGAACCCGGTCTAGTTTCTATATCGGGACCAAATGGTTCTGGGAAAAGTAACATCTTAGATGCTATTATTTTTGCAATGGGTGAAAACAAACCAAAAGTAATGCGAGTTGATAAACTACGATCTTTAATTCATGATATCGAAGGAAATCGCCGTGGTCCAAAAATGGCACGTTCTAGTGTTCACTTTGATAACTCTGATAGAAAAATCCCTGTTGATTCTGATCTTGTTGAAATCACAAGAGAAATGGATGGGTCTGGTGAAAATACATACTATCTAAATAAAAAGAAAACAAACCGAAGCCATATTCTTGATTTACTTGATATGGCAAATGCAGGTCTGGGACAATTAAATGCTGTACAACAAGGAACAGTAACTAGAATTTCTGAATTCACTTCAGAAGAGAAAAGAAAAACAATTGAAGATTTAATCGGGTTATCCTACTTTGATGATAAAAAAACAGAATCTGTAAAACAACTTGATGAGGCTGACCGAAGATTGGAAATAGCTTTGGCAAAAATGGGTGAAATTAAAAAGAGAATTGATGAACTAGAAGAAGAAAGAAATCAAAAACTACGTCATGATATTTTGGAGCGAGAACTCAATAGATACAAGGCAATTGCTGCAGCCAACAAAATGAAGGTAATTTCAAGCCAAAAAGGTGCCAAAGAGTCAACTTTGAAAGAATTGACTGCACAAATCACAACATTTGAGAATGAAAGAAATGTTCTGAGAACAGAAATTGGTGAGCTTGAAACTGAAAAAACAAAGTTGATGGCAGAAGCCAATGATTACAGTCAAGCAAAAGCTTCACTTGATGCAGAAATTAGTTCTGCAATGGAGAAATATGAAATTGATAACAGTGCTATATCTGCATCAAAGAAAAGACTAGAGCAAATTAATTCTAGACTTCCAGAAATACAATCCGAAATTGATGACATTACTACTGCAAGAAGTGATATTGACACACAGATACAAAAAATTAAAGAATCTATTGAAGAAACAAACTTGAAGAAAAATAAAATTAATAGTGATTTAGAAATAATTGACTCACAAAGAAATAAAATTCTTAATGAACAATCAGTTGCAGCAGCTAAAAAATCTGAAGTCGATAACAAAATAAAAATACTTACTAACCAACTCAATGATGCAAAACTAAAACTTTCAAAGATTCAACATGAAAAAGATGAATCTAAAATTAAAATTGATACAAATGTTGCAAAGTTTTCAGAATTAGAAAATGATATTCAAAAACTATCTGGATATCAATCACAATTAGAGTCTATGCAAAATAATCACAATGCATCAATCACTGAATTAAAATCTAGAATAGAAAAATTGTATACAAGGAAAACCAAAATAAATGACGACATGGATGAGTTGGGATTAATTCTAGAAAAATCTAACAAAGCTGCAGATCAATATGAATCAAAAATTAAAACTGTAAAGAGCTTCATGCATGAAGATTACACTGTTGCAAAATTAAAAGAAGATGGAGAAAAACTAGGAATTCAAGGATTGGTTTATGAAATGATATCTTGGGATAAAAAATATGAGCGTTCTGTTTTGGCAGTAAGTTCTGATTGGATTAAAGCAATTGTTGTAAAAGACTTTGCAACACTACTTGGAATAGCTGAAGTTGCAAGAAGTAAAAAATTACCAAAACTCAAAATTATTCCATTGGATGCAATTCCGAAATTCAAACTTTCTTTACCAAAGGCACCTGGAGTAATAGGCATACTTTCTAACTATGTTGCCTGTGATCCTGCCTATTCTTCACTGAAAACCTTCCTGTTTGGAAATATTGTACTTACTGAGACTAGAGAATCTGCATTTAAAATTTCTCAGAAAGGCTACAAATCAGTTACCATTGATGGTGAATTCTTTGAGGCAAAAGGAGGTACCGTTGTAATTGATATTGATTCAAAAATTTCAAAACTTACAAAACTTATCTCTATGAGTAGTGACATTGATGGGCTTTTCCAATCAATTAGTATAATTAAAAAATATTTACTAAAGAAAAAATTTTCATTAAAAAAATTGGAAGAATCTATTCAATCATATGATGACCGCCTTTCAATATCTGAAAATTCTCTTACATCCACTACTGAAAATTTCTCTAATCTAAAATCTAGAATAACTTCAGCAATTAACATGAAAGAACAACTAACCAAACGAATTTCTGAATTAACTTCTAGAAATAATACAATTGAATCTGAAGTAAATACAACTGAATCACATATTGAATCTCTACAAGAACGAATTAGAATTGTTGAGGATAACTATGCTAGTGGAGAACAAGATAGAATTGCAAGCGAGTTATCCAGAATTAATATTAAAAAATCTGATATAGAAAAATTATACACAACAATAATGAATGAATATCGTGATAAATCCTCACAATTAACTACACTTCAAACTCAATATAATCGAGAAAAATCACAATCTAATCGCCTTGATGATGAAACAAATTCATTAACTCATGAAAGTCAAGAACTTGAAACAAAAATCCAAGAATTAGAAAAACAAAAAGAATCTAAAAATGAAATTCTTGTTGAATTACGTCAAAAAGAACAAGAGTTAATTTCAACTTCTGGTTCATCAATAGGCCATCTTAAAGAATTTGATGATAAACTAAAAGTATTATCTGATAAAGATAGAGAATTAACAAAACAAATTAGCACTCTAGAAAGACAATCTGATACTCTTAACCGTGATCTTCATGATTTGATAGAAAATGAGACTAAATTGCAACAAATTCTATCTGCATTTGGATTTGATAAAGACATGGAAACATTTGATGTTGAATCTATTGTACAGGGGTTAAGTACAGAATTGTCTTCATTAAATGCATTAAACGCAAAAGCTCCTGAAACATATCTAGAAGTATCTTATGGATACCGTTCAATGTCTACAAGGAAGAACTCTCTTGAAGCTGAACGTAATTCAATTGTCAAATTCATTGAAGATATTGAGAAAGATAAACGACAAACATTCTTAGATGCATTTGATAAAGTTGATAAAGAAATTCGCTTAATTTTCAACAAAATGACTGATGGCAATGCTTGGTTAGAATTACAAAATGAAGATGATATATTTAATTCTGGAATTTCATATTTGATTCAATTCCCAAATAAACCAAAGAGAGAATCCACTTCAATTAGTGGTGGTGAGAAAACATTGGCAGCGATTGTATTTGTACTTGCATTACAAAAATTAAAACCATCACCATTTTACTTGTTTGATGAAGTAGATGCTCATCTTGATGCTCCAAACTCTGAAAGGCTGGCAAAAATTTTAGAAGAAAGATCTAAAGAGAGTCAATTTATCATGGTATCACTTAAGGACTCTGTTATACAAAAAGCAAAGCTCATCTATGGTGTATTTCCAAAGAATGGAGTTTCAAACGTTGTCACTTACAAAGACAAACGCATGCCTTCGATGAAGACTTCTTAATCTAATTTTACATAACAAGCAGCAAAATGCCTTTCTTCTCTCTTTTCTAATTTTGGCTCTTCAATGCATTTGTCAATAACATATGGGCATCTTGCTCTAAATCTACATCCTTGGTATACATCAATATCTGCAGGCTCATTAATTCTAATTTTTCTTTCTCTGTGTAGGTTATCTGGATCCGGTTCAGAAATTGCATCAATTAGTGCTTGAGTGTAAGGATGACTTGGTTTTGACAATACTTGATTTATGGGACCAATCTCTACAATTTTGCCCATATACAAAATACCTATTCGTTGACCAAAATATCTTGCAGTGGCTAAATCATGTGTTATGTAGACAAATGAAATATTATATTTTTTTTGTAATTCTTTCATCAATTCTAGCATCTCTGCTCTAATTGAAACATCTAACATTGATACTGGCTCATCTGCAAGAATTACTTTGGGTTTTAGTGCTAATGCCCTAGCTAACACAACTCTTTGCCGTTGTCCTCCTGATAACATGTGGGGGTATCTCTTCACAATATCTTCTGCTGGTTCTAGTTTTACTTCTTGTAGTACTTCTAAAACTCTTTTCTTTCTTTCTTCCTTGTCTCCAATTTTGTGAATTTCTAGTGGTTCAGATACAATGTCACCAACTTTCATTCTTGGATTTATGGAATCATATGGATCTTGATGTATCATCTGACAATTCATTCTAATTTTTGTTAAATTTTTTTCCTGATTGTCAATTTCTTGATTTTGAAAAAATATTTTACCTGAATCTGATTGAATTGATTTTAAAATTAATTTTGCAATTGTAGATTTTCCAGAACCTGATTCTCCAGCTAGAACAAACACTTCTCCTTCTTCAAGTGCAAAAGATACATCATCTGTTGCTCTTACTGTTACAGATTTTGAACCAAACATACCTTTTTTAGTAAAATATTTTTTCAAATGTTCAACTTTTAGTATTTCACTCATGTATCTAGTTGAATTATGAAGTATAAGAAATATCTTTTATGCGTAAAATTCGGGATAACGCATTTATGTTCACTAAAGACTGATTTAATACTTGAACAAGACACTTCAAAAAAATTTGGACTACAAAAAATATGTAATTGATTCTAAACTTCAGTATTTCAAGCCTCATGCCAGTAAAATAGAAAAAACATTTGCTGAAGAGATATCTTTTAGTTTAAACAGAGATTCAAAATACATCTCGCCTAAATTTTTTTATGATAAAAAAGGTTCAGATTTATTTGAAAAAATATGTTCTCTGCCTGAATATTACCCCACTCGTACTGAAATTAGCATTTTGAAGAAATTATGGTCTGAATTACCTCCTTTCATAGATGATACTTTTCGTCTAGTTGAACTTGGTAGCGGCGCATCAGTGAAAACTAGATTGATTCTTGATGTTTTTACAAATTTGCAGAAAACCACCGAGTATTTCCCAATTGATATTTCAGAAATTCTTGCCGAAAGTTCTGAGAAATTACTAGAAGATTATGATTCTCTTCACATTACAGGCATAATCGATACTTATCAAGGCGGTTTAGAATTTCTTAAAAATTATGATGATAAGAAAAACTTGATCATATTTTTAGGTTCTAGTTTTGGTAACTTTTCTCCATCTGATGGAAAAAACTTTTTACAAAAAATAAATTCTACTATGAAATCAGGTGATCTATTTCTCATTGGATTAGATTTGGTAAAAGATTCTAAAATTTTAGAATCTGCATATAATGATGCACAAGGAATAACTGCACAATTCAACCTTAATGTTCTTTCTAGAATTAATGATGAACTTGATGCTGATTTTGATTTGAATAATTTTTCGCATTATTCAATTTACAATAAGGAAGATCAAAGAATTGAAATGTATTTGAAATCTTTAGTAAATCAGTCTGTTATTATATCAAAATCCAATCTTTTATTGGGTTTGAAGAAAGATGAATTAATTCATACTGAACATTCCCATAAATTTACTTTAGATCAAATTCAAAAACTTCTGACAAGTACTGGATTTAAAATTAATCATACTTGGTTAGATGAGAAAACTCATTTTTCATTAACTCTAGTCTCAAAAGTCTAGATTTTATCTACACATCTAAAGCCTGAGAACAACCAACGTTCATCTAATCTAAAGAAATTCCTATAACTACCTCTAATTGACATCTTGGGTGTTCCAAATGAGCCACCCCTCAAAACTTTTTGATTTGTAAACCATTTGTCATTATATTCATCAAAACCTGACTTGAATCCTGGATATCCTGTAAATTCTGATGAAGTCCATTCCCAAA
This sequence comes from Candidatus Nitrosopumilus sp., assembly GCA_024644105.1. Classification (GTDB taxonomy): domain Archaea; phylum Thermoproteota; class Nitrososphaeria; order Nitrososphaerales; family Nitrosopumilaceae; genus Nitrosopumilus. The sequence goes on from JAHELP010000010.1 coordinate 30,205, forward strand.
CATCGCCAATCATTTGTTGACATCCTGAATGGCTGACTCCATTTGGATAGGAACCAACGTCCGAACATCTCCAATGGTATGATTCAAGCAAATTGCATTTATCTGTGGATGGCATTTCATTTCCCCAAGGGAATGTAGTTTTTTCTTGCCTTTCTTCATTCCAGCATGCAGCTTTTTCCCATTCTGCTTCTGTTGGAAGTCTTTTACCTGCCCATTTACAGTAGGCATCTGCTTCGTAATAGCTAACATGGCAAACCGGTTCATTTGGATTGATTTCCCTAATTCCTAAAAAGTCTCTTACGTGCCATTTATCATTAATTTTTTCCCAATACATCGGGGCTTTCCATTTGTTTGCTTTGACTTTTTCCCATCCATCTGATAACCAATATTTGTACGTCTCATAACCTCCACTATCCATAAATTCTAGATACTGTTGATTTGTTATTGGAAAGACATCTATGCTGTAATCGTTTAGGAAAACTTTGTGTTCTGGTAATTCAATGTCATAACAAAATTCATTTCCGTTATTGCCCATTTTGTAAATACCTCCTTTGATCTTTGTAGATTTTCTTTCAATATTATCTGAAGATAGAATTTCATTTTTCTTTACTGGTCTATATTGCTCTGCTAGTAAATGTTGTAAATCATATATCAAAAGCTCTTGGTGTTGACACTCATGATGAAATCCCATAATGATCATCTTTTTTGCATCTTCACTTAGGATTTGTGTGTCAATGAATTTCTCTACTCTTTGATTGATTGTGTTAAAGTATTGAAAAATTTGATCTGTAGTTGGTCTTGATACTGCCCCTCGTAATCCTTTGTCATATGGAACTCCAAATTGTTGATAATAGGAATTTAGATATTCGGAGAATTCTTTTGAGTAAAATTCATAATTTTTATCAATTTTACTCATGATTGCCTCATAAATCCAACTCACATGTCCAATGTGCCATTTTGGTGGACTCATGAAAAATGCAGTTTGTACAACAAAATCATCTTTTTCCAGAGTTTTCACTAGTTCTAATGTTCGATTTCTTGTTTCCCTAAATTGTTCTAACAATGACACTGATTCTAATTCTGGATTTGATGTCATAATTTTTGATTTATTTTTTCTACTATTATACCTGACCCTGATTCTTATGTTGAAAATATTAAAATCATTTTTATCTCCTGTTTTTTTATGATTACTTGTGTCTGATTCATTAGATCAAAAATGCAAATTATTGTTAAAAGAGCCTGAAATTCGTTTTGCAGGATTTTTAGATATGATGGGAAATTTGATTGTAGGACATTTTAGAGAAGGGGTAGAACCTCTCAAAGATGAAAACGAACGTAAAAAGATGTTCATTGAGGCAGTACTGAGAATTAGAACAAGACAAGAATTTGATGAAAATCTTGGACCTGTTACTTATGCTGCTGCAAGAAGAAAGAATGTTGTTACTCTAACTTTCTTCATGGATGACAAAGTTCTCTTCATTTCTACAGATCCTGATGTTGATATTGATAAAACTGCATACAAAATACTAGAAATCTGTTCTTAACAAAAAGATATCTAGTAACCTCTTGCAAAAATTGGAACTGAAACACTTTTTTCTTGACAGTAGATGCATTTTTGGTTTGTATTTTCACTGTTAAATGGAATTACTCTAATTTCTGCTCCTGTTTCTTCCTTAATTTTTTCTTCACACTCTAATTTTCCACACCATGGAGAATTGAAAAATCCACCTTTCTCAATTTTTGATTTAAACTTGGAATAATCTGAAATATCTACTGTGTTTCTTTTTGCTTGCTCTTTTGCTTTTTTTAGCATCTCTGCTTGAATCTCACCTAGAATTGTAGGTATTTTTCCAATTTCTGTAAAACTCAGATTTAATTTTTCTAAATTGAATCTTTTTGCTACTATCATGCTTTGTTTTTCAATGTCTTTTGGCCCAATCTCGATTCTTATTGGGACTCCTTTCATTTCCCAATCATTGAATTTGTATCCAGG